>CAYMAY010000155.1:0-1598 GCA_964388555.1 uncultured Lachnospiraceae bacterium | reverse complement strand
TATTTCCTGTAGCGCTTAGGATGGTGTATCAGGTCGCAAGAGCCGTCAGCATACCCGTTGTAGGAATGGGCGGCGTCGACAGTGCTGAGGATGTTATAAAAATGATGCTGGCAGGAGCGTCCGCGGTAGAGGTCGGAGCGGCAAATCTGGTGGATCCCTATGCATGCAAAAAAATAATAGAAGATCTGCCGCAGACAATGGCAAAGTATGGAATAGACAATTTAAAAAATATTATCGGAGGAGTGAAACCATGGGGAGAGATGTAATAATCGCATGTGATTTTTCAAGCGAAGAGGAAACATTTAAATTTCTGGACAAGTTCAGCGAGGAAAAACCGTTCCTTAAAATAGGAATGGAACTGTTTTACGCGGCAGGACCTCAGATAATCAGCAAGATAAAGATGCGCGGTCACAAGATATTCCTTGATCTCAAGCTTCACGACATACCGAACACCGTTAAAAAAGCCATGGCGGTACTTTCAAATCTTGACGTGGACATCTGCAACGTTCACGCGGCGGGAACATCCCGTATGATGAAGGCGGCGCTGGAAGGAGCAACAAGACCCGACGGCATCAGACCGCTTATAATCGCTGTAACACAGCTTACGTCGACGGATCAGGAGATAATGGAGGATGAAATACTCATACACGAGCCCATCGACGAGGTCGTTATGAAATACGCCGAAAACACAAAAAACGCGGGGCTGGACGGCATAGTATGTTCCCCTCTCGAGGCAGGAAAAGTGCATGCAAGATGCGGAAAAGACTTTATAACAGTTACGCCGGGAGTGCGTTTCGCGGACGGAGAAGTCGGCGACCAGAAGAGGGTTATGACACCGGCTCAGGCAAAGGAGATCGGATCGGACTACATAGTTGTAGGCAGACCCATCACCCAGGCGGAAGATCCCGTTGCGGCATACAGAAGATGCGTTAAGGAATTTGTCGGATAATGAACTTCAGGAAACTATTTTAAATGCACGATAGGAGGGCATATGGAATTAAATAAACTTATTGCGTCGGATTTACTCGATATTAAGGCGGTGTTCTTCCGCCCCGAAGAGCCTTTTACATGGGCAAGCGGAATAAAAAGTCCGGTTTACTGCGATAACAGGCTTACGCTTACCGCACCTAAGGTAAGAACAGATGTGGAAAACGGTCTCGCGCAGATCATAAAAGAAAATTATCCGGATGTTGAGGTTCTTATGGGAACATCTACGGCGGGAATCGCTCATGCCGCAATAACGGCTCACATAATGGATCTTCCCATGGGCTATGTGCGCTCCGGAGCAAAGGATCACGGCAGAAAGAACCAGATAGAAGGCCGTCTCGAAAAAGGTCAGAAGGTAGTTGTTGTTGAGGATCTTATCTCTACCGGCGGCAGTGTTATAGAGGTTGTAAACGTGCTTCGCGAAGCGGGCGCAGACGTACTGGGAATCGTTTCCATATTCACATACGGAATGAAAAAAGGCCTCGAAAGACTTGCTGATGCCAATGTAAAGAATATTTCACTTACGGATTTCGACTGCATCGCCGAGGTTGCCGCGGAGCAGGGCTATATTAAAAAAGAGGATATAAAACGTCTTATCGCGTTTAGAGATA
>CAYMAY010000154.1:0-1691 GCA_964388555.1 uncultured Lachnospiraceae bacterium | reverse complement strand
TTAAGTTGTTTTTCCTGCATGTAATCAAACAGATCCAATGTGTACCTCTTTTATCACTGTTTAAACTATAACTTATAAGTAGAATGTTATTTCGAATCGCAATTCATCTTTACCCGGCTGAGATTTTGATTATGTAAGCCGAGTCGAAATCATCAGTGCCATAGACGATCTCTCCGAGGCTCTGAAGCAGATCCTCGTTAAGATTCCCGCCGTATTTTTCTTTTTCGCAGCTTCCTATAAATATATAAGAAACGTCATACTCTTTGATAAGTTCCGAAACTTCCGCCGCATCTCCCGACGTATAAATTGTTTCAACATCGGCGATTTTCTGGTTCAGATCAGCCGGATCATCCCGCCAGAGCCATTCGTGAACATACCAGCCCACAACGGTGGGAAGACCCGTCATCGCCGACACTCTCTCGTAGTCGCTGTAGCTGTCCCCCGGCGCCTCAAGCACAACGGGATTACCCTCCACATTTTCATTAAGCCAGCGGATCGCGCCGGCATCATCTGAAAATTCATCCTCTAAGAAAGCCGTTGCATCGAGTCCTTTATACCCTGAAGTATCAAAAACATTTCCGTACCAGCAATTTACGGCATACGGGAAATATCCGAATGTAAGTATGAGCAGGAACAGCAATACTCCCGCAACAATTTTGGCAGTCAGCTTCTTTGCATCCCTGAGCACGCGGACGATGGCATACGGCATAGCCATGCCGAAAAGAATAAACGCCTGATACGTAAGCTTGAACATGGTATTTGACCGCGCATAGCCGTTTTCGTATATGTCCCTGGCATATACCAACTCTGGAATAAGTATAAGCCCTATGGCGCATATGCCAAACAAGAGAGCTGCCATGTCGGAAAGGGTTATATTTGATACAAAGCCCTCACCTGTCTTAACCGCAGCAATCCTGCTTCGTCTGATGCAGAAGATCAAAAGCATGATCACGGCGCACACGGGCAATCCCCAGAGAATCACCATCTGATAAAACGCCGAATGGTTTTCGCAGAGTGCGAAACCATGAATCATCTTTTTGAACGTGGAATTAAACGGCATTGCCGCAGCAAGAGCAACAACAGTCATCAGCACTGCTTTGAATAACATCGAAACAAGCATTAACTTTTTTTCGCAGCGCAGCGTTATAAGTACGATTCCTATGACGCCTACCGTAAAATATATCACGAAATCCCAGTAATTTGTAAACTGGAAAATCCCCAAAAGCAGACCCAGCATCCATATGTACGGATCAGAAACGATTGCTTTTATCTTTCCCGATATCGTGTCCGGCTCTTTTGGCGTCTGTCCTATTTCCGTCGAACGTCCTTTTTGTGCACTGACCAGCTTCACTTTTTCGATGTTGCGTTTCCTGAGCCATGCGTACAATATTCCCACAAAGCAGAGCACGAACATCACATTCACGACGTGGGCATGAAGATCGCCCAGCACAAATGAATAAGACGGAAATTCATGAATACATTGATCATCCGTCAGGGGATTGTGACCGATGTATCTCGTGGATGACGGAAACCAGTAATCCTCGTATCCGGAAAGCTTAAAGACATTTCCGAAAAGCCCGTAAAGCACGTAATGCATATTTCCGGCAAGCGAAACCGCCGCGCCGGAGAGCAATCCGCCTACGACCGATACCGCGCCGCTTTTTGATCTGTCATTTATCAGATGATAGATA
>CAYMAY010000153.1:0-1845 GCA_964388555.1 uncultured Lachnospiraceae bacterium | reverse complement strand
CGCTCGTTGGATGTTGGTGCGATGAGCGATATCATCTCTATACCGTATTTGCGGCAAACAGAGGCGAATTCCTCCTTTTCCTCATATGGCACGTCGGGAAGAATCAGCCCGCATATGCCGGCGTCTGCGGACTTTCTTATAAATTCTTCCGTTCCGTAGGAATATACCACGTTGGCATATGTCATAAAAACTACCGGACCGGCTATGTCGTCCTTCATTTCATTAAGCATATCGAATATCTTGTCTGTCGTCATTCCCGCATTTAATGCTCTGATATTCGCATCCTGAATGGTTACGCCCTCGGCTACGGGATCTGAAAACGGTATTCCCAGCTCTATGAGATCGGCGCCCTCTTCGAACATTGCCTTTATAAGAGTTTTCGTCGTCTCAAGATCCGGATCACCGCATGTTATAAAAGGAATAAATGCCTTGCCCTTTGAAAATGCATCTTTTATCTTCTTCATTCGTAAATGTCCTCCCCTCTGTATCTTGCTATGGCGGCCACGTCCTTATCGCCGCGCCCCGAAATATTTATAACTACTATCTTGTCTTTATCCATTGTAGGGATAAGCTTCATCGCATATGCAACGGCGTGGGAGCTTTCTATGGCCGGGATTATTCCCTCTGTTTTCGAAAGATACTCGAACGCGTCAACGGCCTCGTCATCGGTAACTGGAACATATTCCGCCCTGTGGGTATCGTGAAGATAAGCGTGCTCCGGTCCGACACCGGGATAATCAAGACCCGCCGATATGGAATAAACAGGTGCGATCTGACCGAATTTATCCTGACAGAAATACGATTTCATGCCGTGGAATATTCCCTCGCGGCCCGTTGATATAGTCGCCGCCGTCTCAAATGTGTCGATACCTCGTCCCGCAGCCTCGCAGCCTATGAGACGAACATCTTTATCCTCTATAAAATGATAGAACGCTCCGATGGCATTCGAGCCGCCGCCCACGCACGCTATTACGGCATCGGGAAGCCTGCCCTCTTTTTCCATGATCTGCTGTTTTATCTCCCGGGATATCACGGCCTGAAAATCCCTGACTATAGTCGGGAACGGATGGGGTCCCATAACAGATCCCAGAACGTAATGCGTATCGTCTATCCTGTTTGTCCACTCGCGCATCGTCTCAGATACGGCGTCCTTAAGGGTTGCCGTTCCGCTTTTAACGGGATGAACCTTTGCGCCTAAAAGTCTCATTCTATAGACGTTAAGGGCCTGCCTTTTTGTGTCCTCTTCGCCCATGAAGATCTCACACTCCATACCGAGGAATGCTGCGATCGTTGCCGTAGCAACACCGTGCTGACCTGCGCCAGTCTCAGCAATGAGCCTCGTCTTGCCCATTTTCTTTGCAAGAAGTGCCTGGCCTATGGCGTTGTTTATCTTGTGGGAACCTGTGTGGTTCAGATCCTCTCTTTTAAGATAGACCTTCGCGCCGCCCAGATCCTTTGTCATGCGCTCCGCATAATAAAGCAACGACGGTCTGCCGGCGTATTCGTTGTACAGCTTTGTAAGCTCCGCATTAAACTGCTCATCCTTCTTATAATACTCGTACGCCTCTTCCAACTCGTTTACGGCGTTCATCAGCGTTTCCGGTATGTATTGACCGCCGTGTATTCCAAATCTTCCTTTTGACATCTGTTACTCCTCCGTTTTTATTTTGAGGCTTCGCACCGCCTCGACACATTCCTTTATTTTTCTGCCGTCTTTTGCTCCGCTTGTTTCGACTCCCGAAGAAATATCCAAAAGATACGGCGAATATTTGTCTATTGCTTCCTTTATATTATCGGCTCTTAATCCTCCGGCAAGGGCAAACGGTCTTTTGATACCCCTGATCA
>CAYMAY010000152.1:0-1847 GCA_964388555.1 uncultured Lachnospiraceae bacterium | reverse complement strand
TTTTCTGCGGCGGCGCAGATCTTAATGACCGCCGCCGCCAGTTTTTCGTATTCATTTTCCGTTAAGTCTTTTTCACGGAGGATTATGGCATCGATATCAGAATGAGCAATTTCATTTATCTTCTCAAGAAAATCCCCATCAACAAGATGCCTGTTGGTAATGCAGATTTTTTTATACGTACACATAGTCGTTTAGTACAGGCTGAAGGCCTTCATCCGATATGTCTTTATACATCTGGTCAAAGCTTCTGGAATCTGCTATTTCGAATTGCTCATCACCAGCACCTTCATCGTCAGATCCGCTGTATTTAGCCTCGTGATCGCCTATTCCCGTCGATACGCCCGCCGAAACCTTTGTAGCCGCGATCTTGACTATGCCGTTTCTGAACTTATCAGACTCGCGGGATGATACGGTTATTCCTACGAAGGGCATAAATATCCTATACGCGCAAAGCACCTGACAAAGTTCTTTTTCGTGTACGTCAAGAGGATTTATCTTGTCATTGTTTATTATCGGTCTTAATCTCGGGCAGGAGAGAGAAAACTCCGCGTGAGGATATTTGCGCTGCAGGAAAAATACATGAAGAGCACTTGCAAGGGCGTCTTTTCTGAAATCTGCAAGACCAAGAAGTGCCGAAAATCCGACGCCGCGCATTCCGCCCATAAGGGCGCGCTCCTGGGCTTCAAATCTATATGGCCATACACGCTTATGTCCCATAAGGTGAAGTGTTTCGTATTTTATGCTGTCATACGTTTCCTGGAAAACCGTTATATAGTCGGCACCGCATTCGTGAAGGTAACGGTACTCGTCGGAATTCATGGGATATACCTCAAGGCCGACGTTCTTGAAATATTTCTGGGCCATTTTGCATGCGTCACCGATATACTCAACAGGGCTCATGGAACGGCTTTCACCTGTTAGAATAAGGATTTCCTCAATTCCGGAATCGGCGATTACCTTCATTTCCTTTTCAATTTCGTTGCTCTTAAGTTTTTTTCGAACAATATCGTTGTAGCAGTTGAATCCGCAGTATATGCAATAATTTTCACAATAATTGGAAATGTAGATGGGAGTAAATATATATACGGTATTTCCGAAATGTTTTCCCGTTTCTTCTTTGGCTCTTTTTGCCATTTCCTCCAAAAACGGAGCGGCGGCGGGAGAGAGCAACGCCTTGAATTCATTTATTCCGCATCTGGGAGAATCCAGGGCACGCCTTACATCGGCAGCCGTGTATTTGTCGTAATCATAAGAATCAACCTCAGACATGACCTTATTCATTATGTCGGAGTTTATACGTTCCATGTCCGGCATGTATTCCATATGGTTTGTGCGGGATGAGGGATCCTGTTCGAGGCGATGCTTCTTTTCGAGAGCCTTTTCGCCTAATTTATCGGAGTCTACAAAAAAAGAATTTTCAGCCATTTTCGTTCACCTCCGGATCAGTCTCTCAAAAATCCTGTAAGGGGATCAGATGCGGAAGCTCCGCGCTCTATGACTCTGCCAAGACCTGCAAGATATGCCTCACGGCCGGATTCGATAGCTTTTTTAAACGCCGATGCCATAGCCGGAATATCACCTGCCGTGGCGATTGCCGTGTTGGACATAACGGCCGCACAGCCCATTTCCATAGCTTCGCAGGCCTGGGACGGTCTTCCTATTCCCGCATCTACGATTACGGGAAGATCTATCTCATCTATGAGGATCTGTATGAAATCTTTGGATGAAAGACCTTTGTTCGAGCCGATGGGAGAAGCCAGGGGCATAACAGCAGCGGCGCCGGAATTCTGAAGTGCTCTTGCGGCATAAAGATCCGGGAACATGTACGGAAGCACTACAAAACCTTC
>CAYMAY010000151.1:0-1868 GCA_964388555.1 uncultured Lachnospiraceae bacterium | reverse complement strand
TCCTGCTTTGTGCGTGCCTCGTTAAGGTACATAAAGAAGGTTATAAACGGCGCCTGACCGTTTGTGGTCATAAGCGTAACGACCTGATACTGCAGTGTCTGAACGCCTTTTTCAATCTCGCGTCTGAGTCTTGTTTCTACAATGTTAGAAATGGTTTCCTCTGAAGGGCTGCAGTTAAGGGATACAAGCTCTTCGTCTACTTCTTTTCTGATCTTTTCTCTCGAAACCTGTACAAACGGGGCGAGATGCGTAAGTGATATACTCTGTCCGCCGTACTGGCTGCTGGCAACCTGCGCGATTATCTGAGTGGCAATGTTGCAGGCAGTGGAGAAGCTGTGGGGCTTCTCGATGAGAGTTTCGCTTATAACAGTTCCGTTTTGAAGCATGTCCTCGAGGTTTACGAGGTCGCAGTTGTGCATATGCTGTGCGAAATAATCGGAATCGTGGAAGTGAATGATTCCCTCTTTATCTGCCTCGACTATCTCCTGGGGAAGAAGTATTCTCGTCGTTATGTCACGGCTTACCTCGCCGGCCATATAATCACGCTGTACGCTGTTTACGGTCGGATTTTTGTTGGAATTTTCCTGCTTTACTTCCTCGTTGTTGCATTCGATAAGGGAAAGAATCCTGTTGTCGGTGCTGTTTGATTTTCTTACGAGGGAACGCTGGAAACGATAGCGCACATAGCGACGGGCTATTTCGAAGGCTCCCGTTGCCATTATCTGGTTCTCCACCATGTCCTGGATCTCCTCGACGGATACGGCACGGTTCATTTTGTGGCATTTGTATTCCACGAAATCGGAGATGTCGCGGATCTGCTCGGCGGTAAGATTTGAGTTCTCGCAGGCGTTGCTGGCCTTTGTTATGGCGTTTACTATCTTTGCCACATCAAAATCGGCTTCGGAACCGTTTCTTTTTATTATCTTCATTTATATGAAGCCCCCTGTCTGATTATCTGAGTTGATGTTTGTCACAAACATTCGGTTATCTGGATCATTTTATGCCGCGTATTTCTTTTTCGCAGAATGAACGATTATTCTGCGTTACAGATCCGGTTGATTTTAGCCGGTGTACCGGCTCGGTTTTTATGATGCCGGGAAAACGCTGCGGAGATTATTATAGACTCAGTGACATCTCAAAAACAGTTGCGTACGCAACAAAATTCGATTATACTACTAAATATGGTGCTTTTTGTTAAAAGTAGACACAAAATAAGGTGAAAAATCTAATATCTTTGATGCCAGGGTAGAAAAGGAAAAAACACCGATACAAGCGTACCTGCAGAGGCAGCTTTAAAAAGGGTTACATATTATGGAAGAAAAGGCAGTTGAAAACGTAAGCTTTGCGGCGGGGAAGAAGATATATACGTTCGGATCAGATACGAATTACGGCGGGGTGATGATCAGCGGAAAAGCGTATCTTGAGAGCACGGATCGTGACGGAAACAGGCGCATAATAGATGTGTATGAGAGCGGGGATGTGTTTGTAGGCGAGAGTTTTCCTGTTTCGTCGATGGAGAATGTCCGGATAGTGGCAAAAGCGGCCTGCGCGGTGAGGCTTTTCAAGGATGCAAAGTCCGCGGAGGGTCATATGGAAAAGAGAGGAAAGACATTTATGAGGTCTTCGAGAAGGCTTATGGCGCATGTGCGCATACTGGGAGAGCGCAGTCTGCGGCAGAAGATAATCGCATTTATAGAATATGAAGGAAGAGATACGAAGGAAAACCGGATCAGGATAAGCATGTCTTATTCGGATATGGCGGATTTTATAAGCGCGGACAGAAGCGCCATGATGCGTGAACTGAAATCAATGAGCGATGAGGGGATAATAAAACGTGACGGCAGAATGATAGAAGTTGTTCGTTAGCA
>CAYMAY010000150.1:0-1888 GCA_964388555.1 uncultured Lachnospiraceae bacterium | reverse complement strand
AAATTTTGAAGCCGGCTCTATCCGTTAGTTATTTTTTGCTTTTTAAAGAAGGTAATATCTGTCTCTGTAGATCTTCATGGTATCTTCTATATGCTCAACGATCGCCTGTTCCGCCGCCGGAATATCTCTTTCCTCCACGGCTTTAAGAATCTTTCTGTGAGCGTCAATGGCCATGTCCCTGATCGCGCTGTCATCTCTGGAGGAAATGGCTATCTTCCTGATCTGGTCGTAAATGGCCGTTATGTAATTTTTAAGTATGTTGTTTTTCGCGCCGTCGGCAATAAGAAAATGGATCTTCATATCCACATTCATGAATTCCTTATGCTTCTCCAGCTTGTAATCCTCCTCCTGCTCCTGCATATATTCCTGGAGCTTTGCAAGGGTATCTTCGTCCATTCGCTCGATAAAAAGCTGTATCGCCTTTCTCTCTAACGCCTCCCTGACCTCAAAGATCTCGATCATATCCTTGAAATCTATTCGCTTAACGTAGACTCCTTTTCCTTCGATTATATTTACAAGGCCTTCGTTAGAAAGTTCTCTTAAGGCCTCCCTCACCGGTGTTCTGCTTATCCCGATGCGTTCACACAGCACTCTTTCAACAAGCGGAGCATCCTTCTCGACTTCATTCTCGATTATCATCTTTTTGATCTGCTCATAGGCCTGCTGCTTCTTGCTTAACTTCTCCACCTTTTTGTACATGTATTCCATTCCTTTGTATTAGATTTATTTCAAACTTCTTTCGGACACACTATAATAATGTTTTTATTATAGTACCTCTGGAATACCATGTAAATACACTATTTGATTTTTTTGTGCCATTCCAATCATCATTTGAACATGATTTTATTCTCGCGAAGCATAAGCATTAAAAATTACAGCCCACTCCCGGCGTCTCCCCGAGCCAGCAGGCTGTAATCATACATTAATTCTTGCTGCGGTACTTTAGAACTTAAATCCCTGTTTCGTCAGAAATTCTCTGGATTTAAAATATCCGTTCTTTATTACATCCTCCGGAGTGCCGTCGTACATCCAGTCGCCGAACAGCTCCACGGACGCAACGCCGTCGAATCCCTTTTCCTTGAGTATTTTGCACATTTCCTCAAGCTGTATGGCGCCCTCTCCGGGATACAGCCTGTGTTTCATTGTGTCAAGCTCCTCAAGAGGGAGATTCATCGCATCATTTATATGGAAGACTCTTCTTGCCGGAATTACGCTCCCCATGACCATCGATTCAATGACCGCTGCGAACAATATTCATTTTAAGGTCGATCTTGCAAAGAACAAGGACAAGATAATAAAGGAGCTGGATGAGCTGCTCAGCAAGTTCACCGATGCGGATGAGGAAATGCTCCTTCGGCGCAGGCGCAGTATGATGACGATCTGATGTGCAGGAATCGCACAGCAACCGAATCACTCGTACCCCGGTATTTGGGGGTTGCGTCACTTGATGATTGATTAGTCAAAACAGATCAAGCGTGTTATCGAGATAAATCTCTTCTCTGACTGCAAGCCGGCATTCCGGTTTTGTCAGATAATAAAGTAAAAATTCCAGGATCAGGGCGCTGCCGAGGCTGCGCCCTTCTATTTTGAAGTTCGAAAATCCCATAGGCAGATACTGATCTTTTATCTGTTCTATGCTGATGAAACTCGGATTTTTCATTGCCTCGGAGAAACGGTATCCGGTTTTTGCATTGGGAGCTTTGCAGATATGTTCTATATCTTCCCCCAGATTTTTGCGGCTGACGGCTTCGTAGCAGGCTTTCCTGTCGGCGCAGCCTATATAACAGCATTCATTGCATAGAAATTCCATCTTATCCTTCAGCTTTTGCGGCAATGTGTTCAGCTTTTCAAAAGCCTTGTTCAAGCGGAAATCCGGCACAACATATCG
>CAYMAY010000149.1:0-1905 GCA_964388555.1 uncultured Lachnospiraceae bacterium | reverse complement strand
AAGCAGGGATTGATTTTAGAGATAAAAGGGTAATGGTATTCGGAAACGGCTCCATATCTTCGTCCGTTCAGAAGGTTCTTCGTGACTGCGGTGCGGCAGAAATTATCATCGTTACGAGAACAGGGAAGATTAATTTCCGAAATTATGTACAATATAAAGATGTTGATATTGTGATAAATGCTACAAATGTCGGTATGGAACCGGACAGTGAAGTTTCTCCGGCAGAGCTTTCATTATTCCCGAATCTCTGCGGTGTTGTAGATTGCGTTTACACGCCCGTGGAAACAGTGTTCATATCGGAAGCTATGAAGCTTAACGTACCTTATCTGGACGGTCTTTCAATAATGATCGCCCATTCCGTAAAATCCTCGGAGCTTTTCGGGTTTAAGCCTGAGAACGGCATTTGCGAAGAATTATACGAAGAACTGCGTTCGTTTATACAGTAATCTCTGTTTCAGCCTCGGCTTTAATATCGGCTTCCTGGACGGGATCCATCTGCGGCATGTCATCAATCGATGAAAATCCGAAACGACGCAGAAATTCCTCTGTAGTACCGAAAAGTATGGGACGTCCGGGAGCATTTACCCTTCCCACTTCCTTTACAAGCTCGAATTCTATGAGCCTGTTTACGGCGTGATCGCTGGAAACTCCTCTTATCTTCTCGATATCAGCCTTTGTGACAGGCTGCTTGTACGCTATAACAGAAAGTGTTTCCATAAGTGTATCTGTCAGTGCGGGCTTTTTAGGATGCTTTGCGATTGATACAAGATCGCCGTAAAACTCCGGCTTTGTCGCAAGCTGATACGAGCCCTCAAGCTCCAGAAGCTTTATACCTCGATTCTCACTATCGTATTCTTTCTTAAGATTTTCTACGGCTGTCCTTATCTCTATCGCGGTTACACCAAGCGCCTCCGCAAGCCTCGACTCTTCCACCGAATCACCCATCGCAAATAAAACAGCCTCTATTTTAGCTTCAAGCGTTTCCGCCATGTTTTTTCCTCTCTAAAGCAAATTTATTCTCTATTGATCACATTAACGTTTTATTATTACTTATATCGGATTACCGTGCTGAAATTGATCACCCAAAATCGACGCTGCCCTCAAATGCATTTTCGTCAACCTGCGCGTTTTCATCCTCGAGAGACTCTATATATATATCGCCGAACAGATCCTCCTGGGATATCTTTATCTTGCCGTAATGCATAAGCTCAAGAACAGCAAGAAATGTGACAACTATCGTCTCTTTATCCGGCTGACTTTCAAGACAGCTCTTAAACGACATCTTTCTGTCGTGAATGGCTCTCTTCTGAAGACGCACCATCTGATCCGCAACCGAAATTTTTTCTTTTTCGATACGGCTGAACCGACTCCTTACAGGATCTATCGCCTCACGCCTGCGCCTCATTATGTCCTTATATATATCCGTAAGCTTTTCCAGCGTCACCCCGGAAAGCAACTCATTAAGATCCACCTCCGGCCTGTATTTTTCGACTTCGGCGGGAAGCTTCATTTCTTTAACAAGGGATACGCCTGCATCGTCAAACGCTTCTCTTAATACGCCGGACATGTACCTGTTTTTCTTAAATTCGATAAGCCTCTGGACGAGTTCTTCCCTGGGATCCGCGTTTTCCTCATCCTCTTCCTTTTCGACGGGCAGGAGCATTCGACATTTTATATCCAGAAGAGTTGCAGCCATAAGCATAAATTCGCTTGCCAGCTCCATGTCCTGAATGTCCATTTCCCGAACATATTCAAGATACTGATCCGTTATCTCAACTATCGGGATATCGTATATATCTATTTTATTTTTCTCGATCAGGTGAAGCAGCAGATCGAGAGGCCCCTCGAACGCCGTCAGCTTTACCGATAACTGCATATTACCATATCTCCGTATCTATAACGATT
>CAYMAY010000148.1:0-1948 GCA_964388555.1 uncultured Lachnospiraceae bacterium | reverse complement strand
ACCGTGATATCAAAATCAGCCATGCTCTGACGTTTTAATGCATCAAGGCACGGTGCAAGAAAATGCTTTCCATTATAATTCGGCACGATAACGGTTACTTTATTCATAAGATCGTTTACATTCCCTTTGTGTTTAGCGAATAATTTGTCTTTGAAAGTGTCAGATTCGGGTTGTAACAGGGATCGCCCTTTTTAAGCAGCTCAATCCATCTGCTGCGCATAAATTCTATTTCCGAATAGAAACGGCGGGCCTTTTCCTGTGTATCCTCCGCGCCCCTTGTTTTTGATTCGTAATGATACAATTCAACATACGCGTCGTATACCACAAGATATCCCTTTTGCCTCACCCTAAGGCAAAGATCCACATCATTAAATGCCACAGTAAGATTTTCCTCAAAGCCGCTGATCTCATCAAATACACTTTTGGGCATCATCATGCACGCCGCCGTAACGGCAGAAACATCTATCTGCGTCGATGCCCTGTGCATATATCCTGACCTTGCGGCAGGCATACCCATAAATGCGTGACCGGCTATTCCGCCTATTCCTATTATCACTCCGGCATGTTGTATTGTGTTATCCGGATAAATAAGACGGCAGCCGACGGCACCCACATCACTCCTCTGGGCATTTCCCAGCATCTGTTCGATCCAATCAGGCGTAATAACGGATGTATCATTGTTCAAAAACAGAAGATATTCTCCGTTTGCTTGTTTTACGGCAAAATTATTGATCGCAGAGAAATTAAAACCGCCCTCGTATTTGAGTATCTTTATGCGGCTGTTGCCTTCAAGCTTTTTGTAATAAGCAAATATTTCATCTGTCGTACTGTTGTTCTCGACTATGATAATTTCGTAATTTTTGTATGTACTTTTACCAAGAATGGACTCTATACACGTTTTTAATGTATCCGCACCGTCTTTATTGGGAATGATGATCGAGACAAGGGGTTCGCCGGTAACATCGTATTTGACCTTGTAGAATCCGTAATCCTTCGTCTGCTCTATATGCGCCTTAATATTCTGCCTGTCAATACTTTCTTTAACGGCACGAACACCGGCTTCATATGCGTAAAGCTTACTATCCGGATTATCCGACGTAGACGCCTGATGAGTTCTCCAGTGATAAAGCACCTTCGGAATATGGGCAATTTTTCCGGCAACTTCGCTGCATCTTAAGATAAAATCATGATCCTGGGCACCGTCAAAGCCTTCTCTTATGCCGCCGACTTTCTCCACCAGAGCCTTCTTCACCACAAGCATATGACATATGTAATTATTCGCCCTTAGAAGATCGGGATTGAAATCCGGCTTGAAATGGGGCTGGCTATGGGTAAGATCATCACCGCTTACCTTGTCCTCATCCGTATAAAGAAGATCCGGATGAGATTCGCGTATTGCAACCGCAATTTCATAAAGGGCGTTAGGTGCGATAATGTCATCGTGATCAAGAAGCGCGATGTAATCTCCCGTCGCCATCTCGAATCCGCGATTGGTATTCGCTCCTATTCCTTCGTTCTTTTCCAGATCTTTAACGCATATCCTTTTATCCTTGGAAGCGTATTCATCAATGATCGTACGGACTTTTTTATCCTCGGGGCTTGCATTTGCAATGCAAAGCTCCCAATTCGCGTAAGTCTGCGAAAGAACAGACTCTATCATTTGACGCAAAAACAGCTCCCCTGTATGAAATACGGGGACAACTATACTTATCTTTATATCCTCGGCGAATTTTTCTTTTTTCTGTCGCTCAAGCTCTTCATCACTGGCCTTATGTTTCTCATACCACTCGACATACGGAACATCCTCGGGCTCCATACGCTCGCTGAGCCGAACCATAAATTCTTTAAAGCCGTAATGTTTAAGATATTTAAAGCCTTTTTTGATGTTATAGGGTTTTATTTTTTTTAATACTTCAAGAGCACGTGCCAAAATAATTCTCCCAGGTTG
>CAYMAY010000147.1:0-2139 GCA_964388555.1 uncultured Lachnospiraceae bacterium | reverse complement strand
ATGAAAAAGGCGGATTTTAACGCCATAGCAAAAAAATTTAATATAAGTCCCATCACGGCAAGGCTTCTGCGCAACAGAGGTCTCACTGTCGATGACGAAATCGATAAATATCTGAACGGGACACTCAACTCGCTTTACCCTCCCACCCTCATGAAGGATATGGAGAAGGCGTGCGATATCTTGTCTCAAAAGATCTCCGAAAAGAAGCACATACGCATAATCGGTGATTACGATGTGGACGGCGTAATGTCCACCTATATACTCCTGACGGGTCTGAAAAGACTCGGAGCTATCGTCGACGAGCGCATTCCTGAACGAGTCAAAGACGGCTATGGCCTGAATGAAAACCTCGTCAGAGACGCGTACAGCGACGGTGCCGACACCATCATAACATGTGACAACGGTATATCCGCATATGATCAGGTAAAGCTGGCAAAAGAGCTGGGAATGACCGTTATAATCACCGATCACCACGAAGTGCCATTTGATGCCGCCACCGGCGAACAGATAATCCCGCCGGCAGATTCCGTAACTGATCCCAAGCAAAGCACTTGCGATTATCCTTTTAAAGGGATCTGCGGAGCCGTCGTGGCGTGGAAGCTTATCACTCTGCTCTACAAAAAGCACGGAATACCCAAAGAAGAATCCGATAAATATCTGTTTTTTGCCGCTATGGCAACCATCTGCGACGTATGCGACCTTACGGATGAAAACCGTCTCATCGTAAAATACGGGCTTGCAAGCGCCGAAGCGTGCGATAATTTAGGCTTAAATGCGCTTATGTCGTTAAACGAGATTGTTCCCGCCAATTTGAGCGTCTATCATGTAGGATTTGTTATCGGACCCTGTCTTAATGCCGGCGGAAGGCTTGATACGGCGCAGCGAGCTCTTTCGCTTCTGCTTTCAACAAGCAATGACGAGGCCCTAAGTCTCGCATCCGAACTTATTGCAATGAATCAAAGCCGGAAAGATATGACGGAGGAATTCACCGAAAAGGCATGCGAACTCGTAGAAAATTCGTCCCTCATAAATGACAGAGTTCTGGTCGCTTATCTGCCGGAATGCCACGAAAGCCTCGCCGGGATAATAGCCGGCCGTATTAGAGAAAAATATAATAAACCCGCATTTGTTCTGACCGCGTCCGAAAGTGGCATCAAGGGCTCCGGGCGCTCCATCGACGAGTACAATATGTATGAATCCCTTACCGAGTGCAAGGAATACCTTACGCAGTTCGGCGGTCACGCCAAGGCTGCCGGTCTTTCTCTTAAAGAAGAGGATATTGAAAATTTGAGAACCGCATTAAACAGCAAATGCGCTCTTACAGATGCAGACCTTGAAAGAAAAATCCACATTGATATGCAGCTTCCCATCAAATACATTTCCGAGAAGCTTATAAATGAATTTGACGCGCTTATGCCCTTCGGCCAGGGAAATCCGAGGCCCCTGTTCGTACAAAAAGGACTTAAGGTTATAAATCCGTCGGTCGTCGGCAAAAACAGAAACGTCGCCCGAATGACCATCGCGGACGGCGACGCGCGCATAAGCGCCGTCTGTTTCGGTAACGCCGACGAATTTGTCAACTACGTCTCCGATAAAGAAGAGATATCGGCCGTATTCTACCCGACCATAAATATCTTCAGAGGCGTTTCATCGGTCCAACTTGTTATAACGAACTATAGATAATTGTAAAAGCCGTGATTGACATGTATCCGAATTGGGTACAAAACAAAATCAAGTAGCCAATTTGGATATAAAGAGGGTGTCACCCGCCGCAGCAGGTGGCACCCTCTTTTTATTTCTTATTTTTTCTTTATCTTCTTCTCATTCTTTCCGAATTTCGTCTTCATTATGTACCACAAATTTCCTGATACAAATATGGACGAATATGCTCCGGCTATAAGACCGATTATGATCGGAAGCGCAAATTCTTTGATTGACGGAACACCTACAAGATAAAGCACAAATATCGATATAAACGTCGTCAGTGAAGTGTAGATACTTCTCGTCAATGTCTGGGTGATCGAGGTGTTAACAATATCCTTGTAAGTCTCGGTCTTCATGATCTTGAGATTTTCTCTTATTCTGTCGAATATAACGATAGTCGCGTTGATGGAGTATCCCAGTATCGTAAGCATTACG
>CAYMAY010000146.1:0-2188 GCA_964388555.1 uncultured Lachnospiraceae bacterium | reverse complement strand
TTTGAATCTCGATATAAGAATCATCCAGCTGTTTTTTGCCCTGCTCAAGCTGGGTTTCGTTTTTATGAATCTCGGTTCGAGCCGCGGCAAACGAATCATCGGCTGTTTTTTTAGCCTCTTCAAGCTGCGCTAAAGATGCTTCTAATGTTGATTTTGAATGCTGAAGATTTCCAAGCGTAGCGGCAGCTTCCGGAAGTGCGGACAGACCATCGCCGATGGCGGATTTTACCTCATCGGGAAGTGCATTAAGAGCCATATTAAGATTAGTGTAGGCCGTATCCACGTCCGCCTCGCCGCCGGCAGCGGATGACTCAGATGCCGAAACGAGAGCGTTCCATTCATTCTCCGGCCAGAGATCGCCCAGAAGAGCCGATACACTATCTCTTTGCGTGCATATGTTTTCTATCCCTGAATTAACGGATGATAAATTCGTACTTATCAGAGCCTTGTTGTTGTCGTAATCCATGGCAGCGTAGGCGGATTCTTCCTCCGCGGCAAGCTGATCTTTTGCCGCATCGATCTTTGCCCGGGAGTTTTCATAATCCAGCTGTGCTACGCCGTTATTGTACTGAACCATGGCATCATCGAGGGTAGCCTTATTGGAATTTATGGCAGCCCACGCAGATGCGAAGGCGTCATTTGCCTCCTGTTCGCTCTGAATAAGCTCATTTCTGGCATCGGCGAGCTGTGTAATGAGTTCCTCTTTGCCGTCGGCAAGCTCGAGTTTGCCCTCTTCAAGCTGCTTTTTGCCATCTTCCAGCTCGGCTATGGCATCGTTCAGCTTTTTCTCGCCGTCTTCAAGCTCCGCATACGCGTCGGTAAGCTCTTCATTTACCTCGGCCTCGGCGTCCGCAAGCTCAGACTTTGCATCAGACACTACTGATTCGTAACGCGCCGTTTCACGCTGCTCTTTTATCTCGTCTTCAATATGATTTCTAAAGGAATTTATCGCGCTCTCGTATTCGTTGCTGTAGCAGAACATGTCCGCCGTATTATCAAGGGTGAGCACGATAGATGTGAAAATATCGCTGTCAACAGCGGATGGAAGCACAAAGATGTTTATGCTGGAGGTTCCGTTTGAACGGAAAGACATGTTGCCGTCGGAATTGTCGACGCTTGTAACGTCAACGACTACGCCGGATATGGTGAATTCTGTATTGTTAAATGAGGATTCATCGTCCTCATCCGTTTCTTCTATCGTAAATTTATCGCCGAGAGAAAGCCCGCTTTTGTTAAGAAATTCCCGGGTTACGGCAGTTTCGCCCGACTTTTCGGGAAGATGACCTTCGACGACATAAGGCTCGTCGATGCTGCAATCAGTAAGAGTACGCACGCAGACGCCCACTGTTTCGTTACCAACAACGGCCTGAACGTCTTCGGTGTAGATCCCTTCCACCTCGGAAACGCCTGAAACGTCCAAAAGGGCCTCTACATCGTCAGACGTAAGACCCAGTGTGGATGAAATATTAAGATCATGAAGCTTTTGGCGGTCGAAAAACGCGTCCGCCGATTTGCGCAGATCTACGCAGGCGGCCATAAGGCCGGAGAACATTGTAACGCCCAGTACCGTTATTATGATGATGGCGAAGAAGCGCTTGCGTTCCTTTGAGATCGTGCGCAAAATATCTTTCGAAAAAGCGGAAATCTTCATTCTTACTTATTAAAGCTGTGCAAGGAGGTTCACCATCTCGATTGCTGAAAGAGCACAATCGTAACCCTTGTTTCCGGCTTTGCTTCCGGCACGTGATATAGCCTGTTCGATGTTTTCTGTGGTAACGATTCCGAAAAGAACCGGTACGCCTGTTGAAAGGCTCGTCTGTGCAATTCCCTTGGCCGCTTCGTTGCAGACAAGATCGTAATGAGATGTATCGCCTCTTATAACGGCACCTACGCAGATTACGGCATCATACTTGCCGGAAGCTGCCATCTTCTGAGCCGTAAGCGGAAGCTCGAAAGCGCCCGGAACCCATGCAGCCGTGATGTTCTTTTCGTCTACGCCGTGACGTACAAGACCGTCAACCGCGCCGCCTAAAAGCTTGTTTACGATTATCTCATTAAACCTTGAGGCAACTATGCCGACCTTCATTCCCTCCGGTGCGACAACTTTTCCCTCTACTAAATTTATATTGTTCATTTCATTATCCTCCTGTATGTGGTTTATGTAAAATTATTTTTTTATAAAGTGATA
>CAYMAY010000145.1:0-2270 GCA_964388555.1 uncultured Lachnospiraceae bacterium | reverse complement strand
AAGTAATAACGGCGGAGGCACCCGATGCCGTGATACACTGCGCGGCATGGACTGCCGTTGATAAGGCGGAAGAGCCGGAAAACTTTGAAAAAGTTAAGGCTATAAACGAAACGGGTACAGGGAATATCGCCAAGGTCTGCAAAGAGATCGACTGCCGTATGATGTATATCAGCACCGATTATGTGTTCGACGGCCAGGGTACAGAGCCGTGGAAGCCCGATTGCAAGGATTATAAGCCGCTTAACATATACGGACAGACTAAGCTTGGGGGAGAACTGGCGGTAAGCTCACTTCTCGACAAATTCTTCATTGTGCGTATCGCGTGGGTATTCGGTGTAAACGGAAGCAATTTCATTAAAACGATGCTTAAGGTCGGAAAAACTCATGACGAGGTGCGTGTCGTAAACGACCAGATAGGAACGCCGACATATACATACGATCTGGCACGTCTCCTGGTTGACATGATAGAGACTGACAAGTACGGCTATTATCATGCGACAAACGAAGGCGGATATATCTCCTGGTATGATTTTACCGTGGAGATATACAAACAGGCAGGTCTTTCCACGAAGGTAACTCCCGTAACAACGCAGGAGTACGGTCTATCAAAGGCTGCAAGACCGTTTAACAGCCGACTTGATAAGAGCAAGCTTGTTGAGAATGGATTCAAACCTCTTCCGGTATGGCAGGATGCCCTTGCAAGATATTTAAAGGAAATTGAGTATTAATAAGATAACTAAAAAACGGGGCTTTCGCATTTGAAAAAGATGCGGAAGCCCTATTTAAATACTTTTTAATTTATCAGGAGAATGTCGAAAAGCATGTTGAAAGATATCCGAAGTAGCTTATAAAAAACATGACCATGTAAAACAGTATGCAGCTCAACAGGAAAATGCTGCCGGCTGTTACATTTGACTGTTCTGCTTTGATAGCGACTGAGGAGCTGCACTCGATTTCGTCATAGCTGCGTCTTTTGTAAAGCGCTGCTATGAAACTGTCAAAGCCTTCGACGATCATCAGCATAAGCGGTATGAGGGCCGGCATGAGATAACGTCCCTGCGCCTGAAAATCGGAGTAGTATGAATTATACATCGATAAAGCCAACGGTATGATTATAGCTAAATGATATATAAACAGTTTTAAACGTCCTTCCTTTGTTTGCCAGTATTTTTTTCGCAGTGCAAGAATATAAAATAATAGCAGACCAATGAGAAAGAACAATTCATATCCGTAATATATCTTAATATTCATAAATACGGAAAGGTATGAGAAGACACCGATAAAGCTATGTAAGGTGGTCGGTATCCAGTCGTTATACGGGGCTGTGGAACCGTCACCGGGATCGTTGGTTAAAAATGTTCGTTTAAACGAATAGCCCAGTTTACTTGGGGTTTCGTGCTGCGACGGCTTATATTCGTCCTGAGCATACTCTTCGCCGAGCTCGGAGATAGTCTGACGTCCGAGAAAATCTCCGTCGTGAAGGACGGCGTTGCGTATGAAAAACCATCCGCATATAAGAAATGCGATCATAAGTATAATGCCGCATTTCTTTAATATCATGACAAAACCGTTCTTTTGCCATATCATACTTATTATCACGAGAGGAATACTGAGAAGAAGATAGCCGTACGCATTATAATATGAAAGCGCGCATATACCGCAGGATACACCGATGCCGATACAGGTAGAAGTTTTCCAGCCGTATTTCATGCCTTTGAGCCAGAAATACACGATCAGAGATATTGCAAACAGGGAAAACGTGTCGTTGTTTTGGTAAGAACACAGGAACATGAACTGGGGTAAAAAACAACATAGTACCGCGAATAATATTATGCTTACGCGCTTTTTGAAGACTAGTTCGCCTATTTTAAAGCACATGATCAAAAATGCCGTTCCCGATAATACATTGACCAGGCGGGCAGCTGCCAAAAGAACCGAAGCATTGACAGTAAATATAGAAGCAACCTTCATGAAGAAAGCACCGATAATAGCAGGAATAAACGGATATAGTGCATACGAAAATCCCCATACAGCGTTTAGCAGCTCGGCCTCGGTTCCGTTGGGAAGAGCGTTATTGTTGTAGATCCATAATGCAATGTCATAACGCATATACTCATCGGGAGCGTCGTTTATATTTAGAAAAATACAGGTAAAAACAGCAAAAGCTAAAAATACTAAAACAATGGAAGTTTTGCTTATTTTATAAGTTTTATCAGACATTTTGATCTCTCCGTTTATCGTTCACATTCTTTGCCAATAATGACAAGTAT
>CAYMAY010000144.1:0-2327 GCA_964388555.1 uncultured Lachnospiraceae bacterium | reverse complement strand
TGGGAGAAAGATCCTGGTCCGATTCAAGAACAATCACACCGAACACTTTTTTCTTAGCAGCATATTTTTCAGGAGCGAAGGTACTCTTTTTTTTTGCATTTGCGATATAAGAAGCCTCTTCGTTGGCGGCCTTTCTGGCATCCTTGAAGGAATACAGGAACCGGCCACCTTTGATCTGTTTCTTCTTGTAAACAACCTTTGCATCAATTCCTTCAAGCACACCCTCGAAGGAGAGCATGTCATTATCCGATATGCGAGCATCGTTGCGCTTGATTGGAGTAAGAAAGTGAAGATCCGGACGTGCTGCCAGTTCTTCCTTGATCTTGCTGGGAGGGAAGCCCTTGTCGGCAACAATGATACCCTTACGGATGTCGTTGTCGCGGATAAAGGAGGGATAGGAGCTTGCATCAATGCTGTTGCCTGGGAATACCTGGGCACACACCGGCTCCATCCGTTCAATGTCGTAAGCATACAGAACAGAAACCTCACGGCATCCGCGAACTCTGGCTTTTCGAGAAAAGGCTGAAAGATCATTCACCTTGCTGTTGTCCTGCTTAAGCGTTCCGTCAATAGCAATATGATGGTCTGCTACTGTTTTTTCAAGGCGTAGCTGGTAGAACTGTTTGCGCTTGTTTCCATCCATGCCGATACGCTGAAAAAGGTCAGTGATCGAATTCTTCGAAAGCGCCGCACCAGGGTAATCCCTGCATACAAAAGTGCGGTTGTAATGCGTAGCCATCCGATTTGATGCAATGGACGGCTTAATTACACGGAGAGTTGCAATCGACATCATGGCATATACATCGGATGGATCATATACACTCAGGAGGTCATGAAAAATGTCATTTGTAACAGATTTCACCAATGCAGAAGCTCCATAAGAAAGCATGTCCGGAGATGTGTTGGTCTTCTTTTCAGCATCAATTGGAACATATTTCCCATCGATGATATGACCAATCACCTTGCCGTTATGAGGCTGAGGATTTCCACCTGCAACGTAGCGTGAAATACCTCGCTGACGGACAGCATAACGTTTCGGACTATTGGAGCCATTGTCATCAACAATTGTATTAACAGGTCTTGGAACGGCCCGGATTCGGGATAAACCTATAGTCCGGAAGATTGGGAAAGTATTAATGAATACTTATATTTTTTATTTCTGCAATTCGATCTATATTATACGTCGAACATACGTTTCTTTTTATGGGATAGCATGTTTTTTGGTCAACATACTTCAATTCTTTAAAATAGATATCATCGCAAATAACTACAATTTCTGCCCCCTGTTTTATTTTTACACGTAAACCTCAACTCACGTGTTCCGTAAGAATAGTGATATTTCAAAATAGCGCTACCGCTAATTGCGATATTGCGAAGTAATTCAATATTTTTCCAGTCAAACTTCAAGATTTACACTTCTCCTTTAAACAACTGTATTGCCTCCGCTCCTGACGGGTAAGCACAGGAGATGATGAAGGGAGTCCTCAGCTGGAGGGTTCTGGTGTTCCCCTTTGCCAATACCTCATAAGTATAACTGACAGTTGCTGTCCAGTCCCACCAGATGGCCGGACAGGTCATATTGATATTCCTGGATTTCCCAGGTGGACAAAAAGTTGCCAGAGCATTCTGACACGTGCTGCGACAGCCATTTTAGCGACATCGTGTCAGAATATTATGGCGTTCAGTGACAGCTCATGGAGTTAGTAACAATATAGCAAATTATATGG
Source organism: uncultured Lachnospiraceae bacterium (assembly GCA_964388555.1). Taxonomy (GTDB): domain Bacteria; phylum Bacillota; class Clostridia; order Lachnospirales; family Lachnospiraceae; genus Alectryocaccobium. The sequence continues at coordinate 600 of CAYMAY010000144.1, read as the reverse complement.
TGCATTAACAATATAGCAAATTATATGGTGCATTAGATAATAACAGGAACATTTCTTTTATATCATTTTCAATATCATCTGTGTTTGAATATAATGATACTTTTGCTTTTAAAAAATTCCGCTCTATTGATGACAGCATCCATGTGGCTGATAATGAGTAATAATCCGCTTCGCCATCAGTACTTTTTACATGCACTTCTTTTCCGTCTCTCTGAACTTCACAATACGCATAACACGCATAACCAACATGAAATGGCAAACGATACTTAGAACGCTTTTCGGCAAAAAAATCGATCCAAAAAAGTCCGACTTCAAGAGAACAATCATATTGCTTAAACATTGATGAATAGTTGCTAATAATCTGAGAATATGTTTCAAGCATTGTATCTTCATGATTTATGATATGCTGTTCCATTTTTTTATCATATGCAAATTTTATCATAATTTTCTCCCAAACAGTGTCCAGCGAACCGAACGCCCTGTAATTCCGCCGGTTTTTGGATTCCATGTATTCTGCTGCCAATGCCATTTCTGGTGAGGACCACTTTTATGAGGAGAGTGAAGCTCAAATGATTTTAAACTGCCTCTTTGATTTTTAAA
>CAYMAY010000143.1:0-2335 GCA_964388555.1 uncultured Lachnospiraceae bacterium | reverse complement strand
CGATCACGGAAATCCCGCTTAACGTTCTTGCAAAAAAGAATGAAAATGCGAATGCTGCAACTACATCATACGAAAATGACGAAAATGCCGCCGCGTATATAAGTCCGATCGCCGCAAGTCTTATCACCGCAAACGCACCGATGTGCGGATCTTTGAGTATGCGGAGTTTTTCCTCCCGGGATTTGTGGGAGCAGAATGCGTCCGACGTATCCATAAATCCGTCCACATGAAATCCCCCCGTTACCAGAAGCGGAATCGCCGTTCCCACAAGGGTAAACGCCAGTGTATTTATATCAAAAACGCTGGCAGCATACGCCCATAAAAACACAAGTGCTCCGATAACCGCGCCGACCCACGGAAAAAATATCAGATTATATTTAAATTCCTTTTCGCGCCACTCAAAATTCGGCACGGGTATCGCCGAATATATCGAAAACGCTATGCAAAGTGATTTCAGAATAATCACACTGTCTCCTTTATGGTTGATTGCCGCATCAAATGTATGATAATGAATGCTCTGACAACCTTATTATTTAATACTTACCGATATCCCGGCGATTACTTCCCATGCTTCGTCCGACATTTCCGCAAGGCGAGCATTTATATCCCCCAGCGCGACGGCATATGCTTTTGTGCCGCCGTCAATATTGCTTTCATCACTTCCGCCGTAATCTCCGCCGCAGAATATGTCATCCGAAACCACAACAAGCTCCGCCGCACTATCCTCTAGCTTTTGCACATCACGGACGATTTTTTCCGTCACACGATCAGCCGGGATGCATTCGTATTTTCCATCGTTTTCCTTAAACATCTCGTTGGCAGTAAGATTGGAGATACACTCAAGAAGAACCACCGCATTTTTTAAATTGACCCGATCCGCCACTTCATCTATGTTCGTCGGCGATTCTATCGTCTCAAATCCTTTTCCGGCACGCATTTTTCTGTGACGATCCGCTTTTTTCTCATCTTCCTCGTCAAAGATCCGCATTGTCGCCAGATAATAAAGATCCGCGCCTCTTTTCGCCGCCTCTTTTACGGCAAGCTGTTCGGCATATTTCGACTTTCCGCTGCCGCTTCCGCCCGTAACAAATATCATGTGAACCTCGTGTATTTTTCTATTTCTATATCATCGAATGTAAGTTTATCGTCATACAACGTAAGGGCGATATCGAGAAGCGAACACATCATAACGGCTCCCGTTCCCTCGCCCAATGCGAGATCCGCATCTATTACCGGCGAAAGCTTAAGCTCATCCACCGCAAAATGTGCCGAACTTTCCCTGCTGGCGTGAGATGCTATCAAATACTCCCTTGCTGCCGGGATAATTCTCGTCGCGCACAGCGCCGCCCCGCAGCTTATGACCCCGTCCAGTACAACAGGTACACCGCAAGCAGCCGCCCCGAATATGGCGCCGAGCATTCCTGCGATATCAAGTCCGCCGACGCACCTCAAAACCTCGGCCGCATCCGCATTATATAGGTCATATTTCTTTATGGCATTATCTATAACATTTATCTTTTTTTCTAATCCCGCATCGGAAAGGCCGGAACCTCTGCCCGCTATTTCCCGGGCTTTTTTTCCCGTAAGGGCCGATATAACAGCCGCGCTTGTGGTGGTATTTCCTATGCCCATTTCGCCAAGGCAGATAAGCTTATTGCCGTCTTCCGCCGCCTCAATCACCGCTCTGATTCCCACCTGAAGGGCTTCGATGAGCTCCTTTTCCGTCATCGCAGGTTCCAGGGAAAAATTTCTTGTTCCTTTTCTTACTTTTCTATGTTCCACGCCTTCAATGCGCTCATCCGTATTTATTCCGATATCGATGACTTTAATCGCAACACCTGTCTTAGCCGCCATTTTGCATACCGAAGATTCTCTTCTTCCCATCGCCTTTGCTACCGCAAGCGTAACCTCCTGACCGCACTGGCTCACGCCTTCATCGACTATCCCGTTGTCGGCGCAAAAAACGATAACGCTCTTTTTCCTTATGTCGATATCCGCGCTTCCCTGCACCGCACCGATACGCGCCGTGATATCCTCGAATTTTCCCAGCGAATCCAGAGGCTTTGCAGCGCCGTCCCAACGGGTTCGCACCTCGTTATATATTTTTTCGTCCGGCGTTCTGATTTTCCTTCTGCCTGCAAGAAAATCCTCCGCCTTTAAATTCTTCAACTCTTTTATCGCTTCCATCACCGCTCCGTTTTAAACGCTTTTGCGATTGCAATTTAACTAATCAGCAACCCTTATATCTTCGCGTCCCTCAGCATATCATAAACCGCCTTCATATCCACGCTTGCCCTTATGATATCCGCCAGTTTATCGTATTCTTCTTCTTTCA
>CAYMAY010000142.1:0-2429 GCA_964388555.1 uncultured Lachnospiraceae bacterium | reverse complement strand
TCCCTAAACTATTTCTTTATCAAATTTTTCAGTTATGAATTGTCGTCCGCATCTACGATATCATTCGTGGATTTGGGTGAATCTGCATCCACGATGTCATCTGCGAATTTTGGTGAGTCCGCATCTACGATATCATCTGCAGGTTTTTCGGCGTCGGCATCTGCAACGCCATCATCACTGTCAGTGCTCTCAACGCTCTCGGTCTTTGTGGCTGTGAGCTGCTCCGGAGCCCTGCTTAAGATCTCCATAAACTCTTCGCCGGTGATGGTCTCTCTCTCGTAGAGGAACTTAGCCAGTTCATGAAGCTTCGCCATATTGTCTTTTATAAGCTTTGTCGCCTTGTCGTACTGCGCCGCAACAAATTTAACAACAAGCTCGTCTACCTTGCCCGCCGTAAGCTCCGAACATGCCAGCGATGTATCTCCGCCGAGATATTTATTCGTAACGGTTTCAAGTGCAACCATTCCGAACTCACCGGACATACCGAAACGTGTTATCATTGCCCGCGTAAGCTTCGTAGCCTGCTCTATATCGTTTGCCGCACCTGTCGTTATCGATTTAAATACGATTTCCTCGGCAACACGACCGCCTGCAAACGTTGCGACCTTATTCTCAAGCTCTTCCTTGCTCATAAGGTTGTGATCGTTTTCGTCAACCTGCATCGTATAACCTAGAGCACCTGATGTACGCGGTATGATGGTTATCTTTGTGACAGGAGCCGAGTTTGTCTGCAATGCAGCCACAAGTGCATGACCGACCTCGTGGTACGCAACAATAAGTTTTTCCTTATCGGTAAGGATCTTGTTCTTCTTCTGATAGCCGGCAATGACAACCTCGACGCTCTCCTCAAGGTCGTTCTGGACGACGAATTTACGTCCGTCTCTGACGGCTCTAAGCGCTGCCTCGTTTATCATGTTGGCAAGCTCTGCGCCGCTTGCGCCGGGAGCCATTCTTGCGATGGCTGCGAAATCCACATTATCACTTATCTTGATATTCTTAGCATGGAGCTTAAGTATCTCCTCACGTCCTATAAGATCCGGAAGCTCGACAGGGATTCGTCTGTCGAATCGTCCCGGACGAAGAAGTGCCGGATCAAGGGAATCAGGTCTGTTTGTAGCCGCCAGGATCATAACTCCCTTTCTGGCATCGAATCCGTCCATCTCGGCGAGAAGCTGGTTCAATGTCTGCTCTCTCTCGTCGTTTCCGGAAAATCCGCTTCCGTCTCTCTTCTTTCCGACGGTATCTATCTCATCTATAAATACGATACAAGGTGCTTTTTCGTCTGCCTGTTTGAAAAGATCACGCACCTTCGCCGCGCCCATGCCCACAAACATCTCAACGAATTCCGAACCCGATATGGAGAAGAAGGGCACGTTTGCCTCACCGGCAACAGCCTTTGCAAGAAGCGTCTTACCTGTTCCGGGAGGTCCCACCAGCAGCGCGCCCTTAGGCATCTTTGCACCGATCTCCGTATATTTCTTTGGGTTATGAAGGAAATCCACGATCTCGGTTAACAGTTCCTTCGCCTCGTCCTCTCCGGCAACATCCTTGAATTTTATTCCCGTCTCGGACTGCACATAGATCTTGGCGTTGCTCTTTCCGAAGCTCATGGCTCCGCCAAGGCCACCGCCGCCGCCCATTCCGGACGTAAGTGAACGCATCAGAATCTGTCCTAGAATCATGATGATCACTATCGGAATAACCCAGCTAAGCAGTGCGCTTACTATGGGATTCATTTCCTCGATTATGGCGCTGGAGAACTCGGTTATGCCGGAATCTAAGAGTCTGTCTACCAGCTTATAATCGCTTATCATACCCGTTTCATAATATTTCTCGGGATTTGATTTGTCGCCGAATGTTATGGTGCTGTCGCTGTAGTTCAGCTCTACTTCCTTAAGCTCGTCATTTTCCAGCATTTCGATAAAGTCACCATAACCGACGCGCTCCACCTGCGTCTGATAAAGTGACGGGAAAACGGCAAAATTAAGAATAAGTATAACTGCCAGCGCAATCAGATAATAAAAAAACAGCGGTCGCTTCTTTTTATTATTGTTCTTATTCCTGTTATTGCTTTCAAACTTAATGTTCATTTAGAAGCTCCTCAAAACATCTCCGGCTTCCTCGCCGGTATTTTTGACGTTTAATATTTTTATAAAATAGCTTGTCTCGCTATCCTTTGCTTTAACCTTTACCTCGACACGATCGCCGGCCTTGTGACCCATAAGCGCCGCCCCCAGGGGTGATTCCGGAGTTATGCGCCCCTCAAGAGAATCGCCGCGGACACTGGTAACTATCTTGTATTCCTCTGTTTCGTCGTCGTCCTCAAAAAGCACTTCTACTCTTTTGTTTATTCCCACTTCGTCATCCGCAGAATCATCTTTTATGATGCGCGCCGTCTTTATCATGTTTTCGAGATAGCGTATCCTGCT
>CAYMAY010000141.1:0-2454 GCA_964388555.1 uncultured Lachnospiraceae bacterium | reverse complement strand
GCGCCATCTACAATCACGTATATTGCTTTATGTTACACATTTCGACATTGTCAGTATATCCGGCTTGCGTCTCTGAACTCTTTTAGCATCGCCGCCTTATCATCAGCTCTCATAAAGGCCTCACCCACAAGAACGGCATCCGCTCCTGATCTTGCTATTGCGGTGACATCCGCCGCATTTTTCACGCCGCTTTCGGCGACATATACGCAAGTCTCCGGCACTGCTTCCCGAAGTCTGCCCGCATTAGTGATATCTACTGAAAAATCCTTGAGATTTCTGTTATTTACGCCGATTATCTTTGCTCCCGCAGAAACGGCATCCTTGATCTCCGCCTCGTTATGAGCCTCGACAAGCGCATCTATCTTAAGCTCATCGCATATATACAGATATTTCTCGATGGTGCCTGCACCGAGGATCGCACATATAAGAAGCACCGCGTCCGCGCCCATGCATTTTGCCTGATAGATCTGATACTCGTCTACGGTAAAATCCTTCCTGATCATCGGCGTATTTATCTGAGACCGGATTTCCGTGAATATCTTATCGGATCCTAAGAATCTGCTGGGCTCCGTGAGACAGGAAACGCAGTCCGCACCGGCATTTTCGTACTGCCTTGCAATGTCGAGATAGGGAAATTCCTCGGCAATAATCCCCTTCGACGGCGACGCTTTTTTTATTTCGCATATAAAACTGAGGCCGTCTTTTTTCAATGCGTCGTAAAAGACGTGTTCCCTGCCGTTTATCACGCATCTTTTCTTTAATTCTTCGATTGGTGTTCTCGCCCTGTCTTCCCGAACTCTTTTTCTTGAGTATTCCGCCAGTTCATCCAGTATGTTCATTTTGTATTGCTCTCCCGTATAAACTGCTCAAGCTTTTCGTAAGCCTTTCCCGAATCAATAAGCTCTGCCGCCATTTTTATTCCGTCCGCGATACTGTCCGCTTTTCCTGCTATGTAGAACGACGCTCCCGCATTCATCAGCACCGCTTCTCTTCTGCAGCCCTTTTCTCCTTTTAAGATGCTCCTCGTTATCTCGGCGTTTTCCGCAGGGCTTCCGCCCTCAAGGTCGCTCTTTTTGCATCTCGTGAATCCGAACTGCTCCGGCGTGATCTCATAGGTCTTTTTCTCGCCGTTTTCAAACTCACAAACCTTGGTCGGTGCGCTCATGGAAATCTCGTCAAGCTTATCCTCGCCGTAAACAACCATTCCCCGTTTTACACCCGTTCTCATAAGCACGTCGGCCAGTGGCTCGCAGAGATATCCGTCGTATACGCCAAGAAGCTGATAATCGGGATGCATGGGATTTGTCAGCGGTCCAAGAATGTTAAATACCGTTCTGAAGCCCAGCTCACGACGTATGGCGCCTACATATTTCATTGACGTGTGATATTTCTGTGCAAATAAGAAGCATATGCCGACGTTTTTGATAAGCTCCGTGCATTTTTCAGGGGAGAGATCGATGTTTACTCCCAAAGCTTCGAGGCAGTCCGCCGTTCCGCAGGATGACGATGCGGCTCTGTTTCCGTGCTTTGCTACCTTTACGCCGCCTGCCGCAACAACTATGGCCGCCGTCGTTGATATGTTAAAACTGTGAGCTCCGTCGCCGCCGGTTCCCACTATCTCGAACACCTCTTCGCCGTGTTCGATACTCTGCGCATGTTCACGCATTGCGTCGGCGCAGCCTGTTATCTCATCAACCGTCTCGGCACGGGCACTCTTTGTGGAAAGTGCCGCCAGAAAAGCCGCATTCTGCGTTGCGGTGGACTCTCCGTCCATTATCATGTTCATTGCCTGATAGGCTTCATCATATGTAAGATCTTCCTTGTTTACTATTTTTATGATCGCATTCTTAATCATCTTCGTTACCTCTTTTCTATGAAGTTTTTCAGTATTTCTTTTCCCAATGGCGTCATTATGGATTCCGGATGGAACTGCACTCCGTATATGGGATATTTTTTATGCTCGACTGCCATTATCTCGCCATCGTCTGTTGCTATAGCCGTTATCTTTAAATCCTCCGGCATCGTATCTTTATCAGCCGCAAGGGAATGATATCTTGCCACCGGAAATTCCTTCGGGCATCCCTCAAATAATCCTGTATTTTCAACCTTTATCACCGATTGTTTTCCGTGCATAAGACGTTTTGCATAGGTTATCTCTGCCCCGAAGGCCTTGCATATGGCCTGATGACCGAGGCAAACGCCCAGGGTCGGTATCTTTGTGCATATGGTTCTCGCCGCCTCGACGATTATCCCCGCATCCTCAGGTCTGCCGGGCCCCGGCGATATTATTATCCGCTCCGGCGAGAGCTTTTCTATCTCTTCTATTGTCATTTCGTCGTTTCTGATGACCTTTATGTCGGGATTTATCTCTCCCACAAGCTGATACAGGTTGTACGAAAAGCTGTCGTAATTATCAATAAGTAATATCATTATCTACTACCTCCGCCTTTTCCA
>CAYMAY010000140.1:0-2662 GCA_964388555.1 uncultured Lachnospiraceae bacterium | reverse complement strand
CCATTTCCAGCTTGTATGCTGCAATATCAGCGGCAATATCCATCCGCTCAACAAAAAGCTTTGTAAGCTTATCGTCTATCTTATCTATCTTTTTTCTTGCTTCAGAAATTTCCATATGATGATCCTTATGATGTGACTGTTATGATACAGCATTGCTACGTGCTTTGCACTTTGCCTCTAGTATAATAACATCATTGAGAATTCGATTCAATAAATCTTTTAAGTTGATCGTATATCTCTTCTGTCGATGGCGGACATCCCTTTATACAGTATTCGAAGCCGGAAGTGCACCTTCCAACTCCTATGACACCCGTTTTACCCCTATGCCCCTGACCTATGGCAATTTTTTTGGTCAGTTTATCAAGCAACCCATCATCCTTTAGCTGAAGCAGAGCCGGAACAAGCATTGCGTAGCAGGCGCTGCACGAATCCACGTCGTCAACGGCGTAGCTCACATCAAGAATATGTTTTTTTACATCTGAATTTTCAGTGTCGGAACCCTCCAGCGTGGCAACCGATAATCTGTTCAGGTCATCGCTTCCGACTCCGAGATCGGCAGCGTATTTTATATACGGAACGTCATCGGTTTTATATCCCAAAAGAGAGCATACGTAAGCATCAGTAAGCACCGGATCCTTAGCGACCATTATGCAGTTCTTAATAACAGGGTTTCCGCCTTCCTCGAAGCTCAGGTCGCCGCAAATATGGTCGACGACGATAAAATCCTGATGAATTCCGGCGTTCAGATGTGCTATGGGCTTGTGCAGACCCATTGTGTGAAAACGGCGCTTTTCGGAATTGGGAATCAGTCCCTTCATATTCTTCAGTGCGCATGTCATTTTTGTCTGGCAGTGACCCTTGAGAACCGGGACGTTTATGATAAAATCTGCATCTTTTACGCAGCTGCAGATATTAAGCTCCATTCCGGCACAATCGCATTTGTATGAACTGTCCTTTTGCTCATCCAGGAGCTTTATACCATATTTATCGGCAAGATTATTGTACCCGCATATATCAAAGGCCTCGGATGTTTTATCGCCCACCCATGAACCTTCGGCGATGGTAATATCATAAAATCCGTGTTTCTTAAGATATTCGATAATGCCGGCGATGATCTCGGGGTGCGTCGTGGCACCAAAATCCGCAGGGGAGGGCGTTACAAGATTTGGCTTTATAAGTATACGCTTCTCTGTATCGCCTATTTCCGAGGCAAGATCAGCCGTATTTAACAGACGTAGAGTCATATTGAGATAGTCGGTACCATATGATCTTATTATTTCATTGCTTTTCATTTTTTGATCAATCCTTTTCGAAAGCTGTTTGTTATATTTATTTGCAGACCGTTGTACTAATATCATTTAATTTAAAAATATGTTTCAGATAACTTCGGCAAAGAGCTGTTATTTCGTTATCTGAGGCTTTTTTTATGTCGTCAAGGCGGAACCAGAAGCTCTTGTCCTTCAGAGTCTCCCTAAATGCGGGAGTGATGTCTTTGTCGAATTGTCTGAAGAAAACGCCTTCGCATTTTTCGCAGCATTCGGTGCGTTTTGCCTTTCGCCTGTGGGACGGATCCACATATGCGCCGACGCTTTTATGTATCGCCCTGTCTTCATCGGGGAGATAGTAGTAATCCTTGTAGTTCTCGAAAAAATAAAAGCGTTCGCATTGGTTGCCAAAAAGTGTAAGAATTCCGCTGCCGTTTTTGAGCTTTAATGAATAATCAATGGTGCTGCGGGAAATCTCAAAGGGAAAACCTGCATCTGTTTTAAAAACTATTGTGACGGATTTTTCGGTGATATAATTTATAGATACGTCCGCAATATCCGATATATAAGCCGTTTCGCTAAGCGGATAGAGCTTCAGGAGATTTAACACATCGTCCTCGTTGTGAAGAAGGAGTGCGTCGCGGGCACGCAGATCACGATATCTTATATAATCATTGTAGGCGTAGATGCATTCGCGCCCGGAGATTTTATCCCGGCGGCTTATATCAAACAGGGATTCGAAAGATTTCTGTTTGAGATTTTCAAGGCCGTCTATGCCTGAAAGCATTTTCCCGCTGCGGTAAAGGTCGATGAGAGCCATGCCGTCAAAAGGATCGGGAAGATCATAGATTTTACACCTTTGCGTGATATAAGGAATATCAAAAGCGTTGCCGTTGAACTGGATAACAGAGTCGAAATTTTTTAAATATTTAGAAAATTCAGCCAGCATTTTGTCCTCATCGCGGGGATCATCAAGAAGCCATTGACAGAAAGATATTGAATCGCTTTTTATATATGCGGCGCCGATCACAGTGGTATGTGAATATTGCCTGTGAAGTCCTGTCGTTTCAATGTCGAAGCAGACAGAAGACGGAGATATTTTTTCGTAATAATACATATCCTTAATAGGGATATCTTTCTGTATAAACATAAAAGCCTCTCATGAGTTTGTGATATTTTGCCTGTATCATTTAATTTATAGTTACTGTTCCCACAGCAGAAAGACACGTGCTGCCGGGCTGCGCGAAAACATGATTCGGGTTTATGTATATTGGCATATTTTCGCACCCGTGTTATACTGACAGCGGATTGTTTTCACAAAGACAATCTCTTGGAATAAAAGTTTATCACACAAAAAAATGTTTTAACAGTATTCGGAAAAAGATTTATGATAGGTT
>CAYMAY010000139.1:0-2671 GCA_964388555.1 uncultured Lachnospiraceae bacterium | reverse complement strand
GTTATAATCAAGTATTCCGCTTTCTTTTATAGCCTCGTCCAGATCGGCGTCGGAATCCTCTTTAAGGGTCGGAGCAACCTCTACATCCTCCGCGCCGCCGCCGGTGAGTTTAAGACCTATCCACTGTATTCCGCTCTCTATCCATGAGCTGTGGCCGATCTTATAAATACGGTCTATCTCACTTGTCGCATCAAACTCCAGAAGGTTGTAGACATTTATCTTGTATTGATTTCCGTCAAGCTGCACTGTCACCGCCGCATCCGCATAATCCTCGGTATATTTCTTATTGACAGCCTCTTCAGCCTCGTCGTAAGTCATATCCTTAAGGACAACGCCGTTTACCGAAGCCTCCGTCCATATGGCATCGCTCTGTACCGCCTGGCAAAGGACAAGATACGCCGCCACAAGCGCTCCCACTATCGAAACGATAATGATGAGCGGCTTTTTCCAGCTCTTTTTTGTTTCTTCGTTCTGTTCGATATTTTCCTGCATATATTTTTATTCCCCGTTAAATAAACTCTTACACCTCAAAGATTATAGCTTTTTCGACGTGCAAATACAAATGAAGATTTTTTCACATTTTTATTGCTTTTTTGTATCATTTTCACATATTTTATGTTACCCGAATCAGATGATAAGACATCATTTTTCCACTTTGACGATTCAATATTTCTTTTGCTGTGTCAAATCTCTTGACAGTACGCGGTATTATTAGTATATCCTTATTAAACATTTACGTGCGAACGCATAAACAAAATATGCATTCCCGCAGATCATTTGTATATAAAACAGCAGGAGGAATAATCATGATACGTAAACCCGAACATTGTCTTACAGAAGAAAGAAAGGGAATGTGCGGCGGAAGCGGCGTCGTTAAGGTCAGAAATTTCGTCAGCAATGATGAGCTTTTGGGCAACGGACGCCTTTTTGCCGAGACAACACTTGACCCGGGATGCAGTGTAGGTGTTCATGAGCATGTCGGCGATTCGGAAATCTATTACATTCTGGAAGGTGAAGCCGTTTATACCGACGACAACGAGGAAGTAACGGTTAAGGCCGGCGATATCGCCATCTGCCGTCCGAATCACTCCCACGGCATTGCGAATAAATCCGATCATCCATGTAAGTTTATCGCGCTTATACTTTTTGAACGCGACTGAACACGAATGCCTGTTACTGTCCTCGCAAATCACGGGCAGTAACAGGTGTATTGCGGCATCTGTGTTTCACTCCGGTCGGTGCAAACACAATTTCTGCATGACGGCTTATTGCACAAAAAAAAGAGCCTAGCGCATCTTTCTGATGTACTAAACCCTTCTGAAGCAGGGGATGAGAGAATCGAACTCCCACCAAAGGTTTTGGAGACCCCTATCATACCATTTGACCAATCCCCTGTGCCGTTGTTTTCACAGCCATGAAATCATATCACAGCCCTCGCCTTTTGTCAACGCGGCGCGGTACGGCATTTTAGCAAAATTCCGACCAAATTCCGAAAAATCTCAAATCATTTCAGGATAAGAAGAAGTGCCATCTTGAATTTTCCGTCGGCTGTTACGCTGTGCACGCCGCCTTTGTCAAAACGGAACTGTTCGCCGGCTTCTATTTTGTAATCCTGTCCTTCATAGCCGATAACGGCTTTTCCCTCAAGGGCAAACACGATAGCATCTCCCGGCGCACTGTGAGGCGTAAGACCCGTACCCTCGTCAAATGCCATGATCACATACTTCATGTTTTCATTCGATGCAACATCGAGGTTTACGATGCTGCCCTGTTTATACGGAACTTTATCCGCTATCTTAAATACTTCTCCTGCTTTAATGATATTGTTCATCTTTACATCCTTTCCCGGAATAACTTCCGTGTAGATCAGTCCTTTTTGCGATGAAACACCGCATAACGTCCCGCCGGGCACTATGAGCATTTCGCCCTCACAGACCGCTAATTTTTCGTTGTCTCCTATCAAAAACACGCCTTCGCCGCCATTTACTATGTACAGCTGGGTTTCGGGATATGTTTCCGGCGAAATATCTGTCCCCGCAGCAAGGGAAAAATGCGTTACCGCAGCCGTCTTCGACACCAGTGATTTTGTAGATACGGTCATCCCGCTTATCGGCGCATATTCAGCTGAAATTTTATATACCTGATTATTCATGATGATTTCCATTCCGTCCCTTCAATCAGCGACACAAACAGCAATTAAAAATAGGTTTTTTCACACTTTTTTCTGCTTAACAAATGGTGAAAAAGATGCAGATTTGCAGTGGCGATAGCAAGGCTTGCGTCGTGACGACGTGGCTAACAGCGACGGCGGTCGCATGTCTGAGCCGCGAAGCGGCGAGTTTGCGAAGGAGCCGTCGCGAATCAGTGCCGCGGAGGAACAGCAAACGCAGCGTGTCACGCAAACTGCATCTATTTACCATTTTTTAATTCAAAGAATCAGATTTTTCATTGCCAATATAATATAATAAAGGCGCTAAATCCGCTCGCCGCAAAACCATGACTTTTTCGGCTACTACTATTTAGATACTACTTCCATAGGATACTCCCCACGAAAGTTGGCAGTTCATATCTATTCAGTCGTATCGAAAATAATATTCTCGGTGTCCTCGTCATAAGTTTCCAGATGAAGTGTGCCGGATGTTATGCTGCGGCTGTTTAGCTGGGAAAGTAT
>CAYMAY010000138.1:0-2672 GCA_964388555.1 uncultured Lachnospiraceae bacterium | reverse complement strand
TCCTTATCACATTCTTGTCAATCAATCTTTGTTTTTGTATCTTTTAAGACTCTCATCAGCGTGCGTTTCAGAACATTCATATCGACGGGCTTTGCCAGATGACCGTTCATGCCCGATGCAATGGCATTTTTTCTATCCTCCTCAAAGGCGTTTGCCGTCATGGCGATAATGGGAATAGAAGCCTTCCTGTGATTTTCCAGGCTTCGGATCCTTCTCGCCGCGTCGTAGCCGTTCAGGTTCGGCATCTGAATGTCCATGAGGATCAGATCGTAGGTGTCTTCATCCGCCTCCTGAATCATATCGACGCACTCCACGCCGTCTTTCGCCAGGTCGACGCGAGCCCCGGCTTCTTCTAAAAGCGTGATGGCAATCTCCGCGTTCAGCTCATTATCTTCTGCCAGGAGAATGCGGTTTCCGGACAGATCCATATTGACGGCGCCATTGTTGTCTTCGCGGTTTTCCAGCAACTCCTTCGCATTTTCCGCGATGCACAAGGTCGTTGTTACCGTAAATGTACTTCCTTCTCCGGGGGCGCTGTCAACCGTGATGTCGCCGCCCATCAGATCCACAAGCTTCTTAACGATGGACATTCCGAGACCGGTTCCCATTATCTTGCTTTCGGTGGTATTGCGCTCTCTTGAAAAAGAATCAAAGATCTGCTCCAGAAATTCTTCGGTCATTCCGATGCCGGTATCGGCAACCGTCGTAACAAACGTTGCGTAGCCGGGAATATCGCAAGGGATTTCGCGAATATCGGCGCGAATCTTACCGCCATCCGGCGTGTATTTTACCGCGTTGGAAAGAAGGTTTAGTGCGATCTCCTGGATCTTTTGTCTGTCGCCGTAAACATATCTGTGTTCTACACTTATCGACCTGTCGAAGGTAATATTCTTTTTTTCAATATCGTTTTCGAACATCGTAAGATAGTCGATATCCGTCAGATCCATAACATTTTCGTCAAGGGTTTCTTTGCCGCTGTCGATCCTTGCGACCTCTAACACGTTGTTGATCAGTCCAAGCAGATATTCGCCGGATTTTTTAATCTTTCCGAGATGATCCTTAAGCCTGACGGGATCATCCAGCTCGTTTTCCATGAGATTTGTGAAACCGAGAACGGCGTTCATGGGCGTTCTTATGTCGTGTGACATATTAAAAAGGAATACCGACTTGGCATTGCTGGCAACCTCCGCCTGCTTTTTGAGCTCCTCTTTTTCCTGAATGGCAATATCTTTTTTTCTAAGACGGGTTATAAGCACGAGAACGACGAACACAACCAGCCCGCATACTATAAGAGCAAACGTGAAAATGTGTTCTTTGATAAAATCCTCGATGCTGTAGGAGTAAAAGCTGGCGATATATTGATACGAATAATCTGTTCCGTAGGATGTTCCGAGGAGACTGATGGCGCGATTCAATAGAAGCAAAAGCTGGGAATTCCCGTGCTTTACGCCAAAGCATTTTCCGGTGCCGGAACTTAACAGTAAATATGACAGACTGCTGTATTTTGACTTATTGGTTACATATTGAACGCGCAGGGAATCCATGACAGTTCCGTCGGCTTCGTCCGCCAGAACCCCATCCAGACATTTATCGATGGAGTCGTAATAAACAAGGGTTGCATCCGGATATACACTCTTGGTGTATTCAAGCTGAAGCTCGTTGTTTTTATTAACGGCTATTTTTTTAATATCATTCTTTTCGTTGACGGATTTGTAGAATAAAGCGCCACTGTCCGAAACCACCTCCGACGAGGCATCGATGCCGTCCTGCTCCAGCTTCCAGCTATTGTTTGTGATGGGAAAAGCAAGGTCGATCTTGCTGCTTTTGAGGGCAGCAACGATCTCATCGTAATTCTTGTAGGCAATAAAATTCATTTTTGGCATATTATCGACGTTCAGAGCTACAAATGCATTATTTAATGCATCTGCTATAAGCCCGTCTACTTCGCCGACCGAATTATTATCGGAATAAGGCAGATAGTCGTCGATATATCCCACATTGATGGACGGGTGTTCCTGAAGCCACTGCTTTTCGCCTTCGGTAAGCTCGGATACTGAAACCTCACTGCCATAATTTTTGTATTGCAGATTCTGAAGAAAATAAGGATTAACGGAGTACAGTGTTGCTACGGCGGAATTCATTTCCTTAAGAAGATCTTTTCGCGAGTTGCTGATGGCCATATAATAGTCGGCCGATCCTGTTTCGGCGATGACGGTGACTTTGTCTTCCGTTGCAGCACCGTCGTAGGTTGATGTTATAAGATCAACCTGACCGTTTTCAAAGGCTTCGGTTACATCGTCAAAGCCTTCGTAGTAAATGATCTCGACATCAACATGGTTTTTAGCGACCCATTGTTCGGCGTAGCTGCTCATAAGATTGTTTTTTATCAGACCGAGTTTTTTGCCTTTTAAAGTGGAAAATTCGGTTCCGGAGATCGATGAATCGCCGTATCTTTTGCACAGATAGTATTGCTCTGTTCCCATGGCCGAATCGGGAAAGAGCATCTTATCCTGACGATCCTCCGTAATGGAAACGCCTGCCAGAAAATCTATCTCGCCGTTTTCCAGCTTTTCAAGCAGTTCGGACCAGTCGCCGTAAACATAATCGTAATTCCATGAGGTATAATCGGAAACCGCCTGAAGATAATCATAACTGTAGCCGCTCTTTTCTTC
>CAYMAY010000137.1:0-2835 GCA_964388555.1 uncultured Lachnospiraceae bacterium | reverse complement strand
ACATCATAAATGCGGGACGCAAAGGTGGGAGCACTATCGCTGCTGCCATATGCAATGCTGTATTATACGAGATGTAACTGTCGCATTATGCATTTAACAGTAATAGTGATGGAGACGAACCATGAGACACGGATTTACCACGGGAAGCTGCGCTGCGGCGGCTGCAAAGGCTGCGGCTTATATGCTGCTTCTGGGTATTAAAAAAGAAAAGATCAGCATAACGACGCCTCACGGAGAGATATATGAGCCGGAAATTATTGAGGCGCATTTTGACGAAACGAGGGCATCCTGTGCCGTGGTAAAGGACGGCGGAGACGATCCGGATGTAACCAGCGGAGCGCTTATATTCGCGGAAGTCATTATGAAAGATGCTGATAACGGCAATGAAAATGCCAATATTGTCGCGGATAATGGCAAAGATAAGGATAATCAGTTAAATGTTATCGCGGACAGCGGCAGAGATGCGAATAAAATGCCAAGTGTTGTCGCAGACGGCGGAGAGAATACGGAAAATAAGCCACGAATTATTGCATACAATGGCGGAGATATAGATAACAAGCCACGCATTATCATAGACGGCGGCAAAGGCGTCGGCAGGGTAACGAGACCGGGGCTGGATCAGAGTGTCGGCAGCGCTGCCATAAATTCGGTGCCGAGGAAAATGATAGAAAACGAAGTGATGGAGGTCTGCGAGGCGGCGGATTTCCACGGAGAACTGCTGGTGACCATATCGGTTCCCGACGGAGAAAAAATAGCCGCGCGGACCTTTAATCCCAGGCTTGGTATAGAGGGCGGAATATCCATAATAGGCACAAGCGGCATAGTCGAACCCATGAGCAGAAAAGCCATAGTAGATACGATACGGGTCGAGCTGCGTCAAAAACGTGAAGAGGGCAATATATGTGCAGCCGTTTCACCGGGAAATTACGGTCTGGCGTTTATGAAAGAACGTTACGGCTACGATATAGACAAGAGCGTCAAGTGCTCGAATTTTATCGGGCAGACCGTGGACATGGCGACGGAGCTTGGATTTGAGAGCATACTTATAATCGGAAACCTGGGAAAGCTGGTAAAGGTCGCCGGCGGAATAATGGACACGCACTCAAGAGAGGCGGATTGCCGCATGGAAATTCTTGCGTCAGCAGCCATTAGGGCAGGCGCGGATGCGAATACGGCGTGGAAGATACTGAACTGTGTTGTTACAGATGAGGCTCTTGATATAATGGAGCGAGACGGCGTTCTGGAAGGCGCAATGGAAGAGCTATCAAAGAAACTTGAATATTATCTTGATAAGCGCGGGAACGGAAAAATCGAGACGGAATTTGTGGTTTATTCAAATAAATTCGGAGAGCTTATAAAAAGCAAAGGAGCGGATAAATGGTTAATTTTGTTGGCGCAGGATCAGGCGCGGCAGATCTGATAACCGTAAGGGGAGCGAGACTTTTGTCGGAGGCGGATGTCGTTATTTATGCGGGATCGCTTGTTAATCCGGAGCTTCTGGAATATACAAAAGAAGGCTGCGAGATCCACAACAGTGCGTATATGACACTTGAAGAAGTCATTGATGTTATAAAGGCGGCGGAGAGTGCCGGCAAGATGACAGTGAGGCTTCACACGGGGGAGCCCAGCATATACGGAGCCGTCAGGGAGCAGATGGACGAGCTGGACAAGCTTAAAATAGAATACAAAAGCTGTCCCGGAGTCAGCGCGTGCTTCGGCGCGGCGTCGTCGTTGAATATGGAATTTACATTGCCGACCGTTTCGCAATCGCTTATCATAACGCGCATGGAAGGAAAGACGGCAGTTCCGGAACTTGAGTCGATACAGAGTTTTGCATCTCACGGCGCCAGTATGGCAATCTACTTAAGCGCGGGGATGACGGGAGAGCTTTCAAGGCGGCTTATGAAAGGCGGTTACAGCAGTGAAACGCCGGCGGCCATAGTTTATAAGGCAACATGGCCGGAGGAGAAGGCTGTTGTGTGTACCGTCGGAACTCTGGAAGAGGCGGCAAAAGAAAACGGAATCACGCAGACGGCGGTAATCCTGGTAGGAGATGCTGTGGCGCACAGGCAATACGAAAAGTCGAGGTTGTATGCCGAGGATTTTTCAACCGGGTACAGAAAAGCGAGATGAACGAATCTCTGCGGATTAAAAGGTATATGTTCGCCGAGATAGACTTGAATTATAGGCGGGAATTTTTGAAACTGGTGTGAGAAAATGGAACTTTCGGTTATATGTTTTACGCGAAAAGGTTATGAAAAAGCGGATATTTTGCGGCGTGTAGGTGTTTACGGTGTAGATATCCGTGTTTTCTGCAAGTGTGAGGCACTTAAAGAAGAATGCATAGATTACACTCCTGAGAGTCTGGAGGAGTGGGCTTTTAAGTCCTTTAACTCCCGCGAAGCCATGCTGTTTATAGGGGCGACGGGAATAGCGGTAAGAACCATCGCACCTTATCTAAAGAGCAAATTGACGGACAGCCCCGTGATCGTTATGGACGACGCGGCGAGATTTGTGATACCGCTTATTTCAGGTCATGTGGGAGGAGCGAATGAGCTGGCAGCAAAAATAGCCGCAGCGTTCGGAGCTGAATGCGTTATCACAACGTCTACGGACGTAAATAACGTGTTTGCGATAGATAATTTTGCGATGAAAAATCATCTTGGCATAATAAATAAAGATGGAATAGCGAAAGTCTCCGCAAAACTTCTGGACGGCGAAGCGATAACTATCGGGATTGATGACGGAATAGAGATCGATAAAGAATCATATGATGCATTTCTGAAAAGCGGAAAGGGAAATGTGCGTATCGTCGAAAAGGATTTTTTCGGAAAA
>CAYMAY010000136.1:0-2854 GCA_964388555.1 uncultured Lachnospiraceae bacterium | reverse complement strand
CTGTCGATTCCGTAGCCGATTCCGCCCGTCGGAGGCATACCGATCTCCAGTGCATTCAGGAAATCTTCGTCGGTGTGCTGTGCCTCGTCGTCGCCGGCTTCTGCGTTTGCATCCTGCTGTGCAAAACGCTCTCTCTGATCGATGGGATCGTTAAGCTCTGAGTAAGCATTGCACATCTCCCAACCGTTCATGAAGAGCTCGAATCTCTCAACGTATCCCGGCTTGTTTGGATTCTTCTTCGTAAGAGGAGAAATCTCTATGGGATGATCTATTACAAACGTCGGCTGGATAAGGTGTTCTTCTGCGAACTCTTCGAAGAACAGGCTTAAGATATCGCCCTTCTTATGACGTTCCTCAAATTCTACGCCACGCTCTTTTGCGATCTTACGAGCCTCTTCAAGTGTTTCTATCTTGTCGAAATCAACATCCGCATATTTCTTTACGGCATCGACCATGGACAGGCGCTCAAACGGCTTGCCGAGATCCATTCTGATTCCGTTGTACTCTATAACAGTCGTGCCGAGAACTTCCTGTGCAACGTGACGGAACATATTCTCAGTAAGCTCCATCATTCCGTTGTAATCGGTGTAGGCCTGATAAAGCTCCATCAGCGTAAACTCCGGATTGTGTCTCGTGTCAAGGCCTTCGTTTCTGAACACACGGCCTATCTCGTATACCTTCTCAAGTCCGCCGACGATAAGTCTCTTAAGATAAAGTTCAAGTGAAATACGAAGCTTTAAATCCTCATTGAGGGCATTAAAATGCGTCTCGAATGGTCTTGCAGATGCGCCGCCCGCATTCGATACCAGCATCGGAGTTTCAACCTCGAGGAATCCGAGGGAATCCAGATAGCGGCGAATGCTGCCGATTATCTTTGAACGCTTGATAAACGTCTCCTTTACTTCGGAGTTCATTATAAGATCCACATAACGCTGACGATAACGCATATCCGTGTTCGTTATGCCGTGGAACTTCTCGGGAAGTATCTGAAGGCTCTTTGAAAGAAGAGTCATTTCTGTTGCGTGTATTGAGATCTCGCCCGTCATCGTGCGGAATGCGTAACCCTTAACGCCGTAGATATCGCCGATATCGGATTTCTTGAAATCAGCGTACGAATCCACGCCTATGGCATCCCTCGCAACGTACACCTGTATATCTCCGGAAATGTCCTGAATATTGCAGAATGACGCTTTTCCCATGACACGTTTGAACATCATTCTTCCGGCTACGCTTACGTTTATCGGCGAAGCATCCATTATAGCCCTGCGCTCGTTATAATCCTCTTTGCGTGCAGCTTTTGCAGCCTCTTCGTCCATACCGTCCGTATTGACTTCGGCTCTGCCTGCCAGAAGCTCTTCCTCGTGTTTTGAATAAAGCTCTTTAACCTCTGCGGCGTGGTGCGTCTGGTCGTATTTTGTGATAACAAACGGATCGCGCCCGCCTGACTGAAGCTCTGCGAGTTTCTCGCGACGAACCTTTAAAAGCTGATTTACATCTATGTTCTGATTCTGCTGTGCCATGACACCTCCGCCTTATCTTTAAATATTTCTTGCTATAGCCAAAACCTTAAATTCTATAATGCTGCTGTCCGGAGTTTCTACCTGAACTACATCTCCGACCTTCTTACCGATGAGTGCTTTTCCGAGAGGAGATTCGTTGGATATCTTGTTTTTAAGGCTGTCCGCCTCTGTGCTTCCGACAACAAAATACTCCATTTCTTCATCGAACTCTATGTCGAGAACCTTAACCTTGCATCCGATATTTATCGTGTCGGTACTGGCCTCGCTCTCATCAACAACCTCGGCATTTTTAAGGATCTTCTCAAGCTCCTCGATACGTGCCTCGATATCGCGCTGCTCATCCTTTGCGGAATCGTACTCGGCATTCTCTGATAAATCGCCCTGCTCGCGCGCCTCTTTTATTTTCTGAGCTATCATTTTGCGCTGATTTACCTTTAAATCCTCAAGTTCGTCCTCAAGCCTGCGCAACCCGGCATATGTCAGGATGTTTTTCTTTGCTTCCATTATGGTGCAATGCCCCTTTCCAACATTAAAGAGCCTCCGTGGGCTCAAAATTTTTGTTCTTATATTTATGCTTCCGCATTGACGTTAAATTATAAGTGATTGAAAAATGCTTGTCAAGACGCCGAAAACAGAGCGCGAAGATCATCAACGGTTTCGATGTCGTTTATGCGATTTCGAAGCTTCGATGCATTTCTGAATCCTTTTAAGTAACACGGTGCGTGAGTCCGCATCTGCCTCATCGCAGTATATTCGCCGTTTGCCTGTGATAACAGTTCCGCATGACGGATCATCATCGCAAACACATCTTCGATGGATGGCGGATTCATGATCTGCCCCGTCTCTAAATATGTTTTTATCTGGGAGAATACCCACGGATTTCCCATGGCGCCTCTTCCTATTAAAATACCGTCGCAATGCGTTTCGTCCAGCATACGTTTTGCCGACGGACCGTCGCACACGTCTCCGTTCCCGAAAACGGGTATCGAAATGGCTTTCTTAACCATGCGGATTATATTAAGATCCGCCTTGCCGGAATAATACTGTTCCCGTGTTCTGCCGTGAACGGCGATCGCCGATACTCCGCATTCCTCGGCAAGCTTCGCCACATCGACAGCATTTATATGCTGACTGTCGAATCCGGCGCGTATTTTCACGGTTACGGGTTTTCCCGCCGAAGATACAAGTGCCTTAATCGCCGCTTCAGCCATTTTCAGATCCGTCATAAGTGCCGAACCTTCGCCGTTTTTTACGACTTTAGGCACTGGACAGCCCATGTTAAAATCCACTATATCAAAGGGGATATCGGCTATCATCTCGCAGGCTTGTTTTAT
>CAYMAY010000135.1:0-2881 GCA_964388555.1 uncultured Lachnospiraceae bacterium | reverse complement strand
ATCCTCGGCGAAGGCATTAACCAGCAGGAACGCGGCGTGCATATTCTTGATGTCAACGTCGGTCTTCCCGAGATAAATGAGGCAGAAATGCTGACTGATGTCGTCCGCGAACTGCAGAGTGTCGTAAATCTTCCGCTTCAGATAGATTCCGCCGACCCTTCGGCAATGGAAGGTGCTTTAAGAATCTACAACGGAAAAGCTCTCGTAAACTCCGTCAGCGGCAAAGAAAGCATAATGAAAGCCGTATTCCCTCTGGTGAAAAAATACGGCGGAGCCGTTATCGCACTCTTACTTGATGACAGCGGAATACCGGAGACTGCCGACGGAAGAATGGCAATAGCAGAAAAAATATTAAAAGAAGCCGAAAAGTACGGCATAGATAAAAAAGACATTATATTCGACCCGCTGGCAATGACCATCAGTGCAGATCCGTCATCCGCAAAGGTAACGCTGGAATGCGTCAAACGTGTGCGCCGGGAGATTGGTTGTCATACATCTTTGGGCGTATCGAATGTGTCATTCGGTCTGCCGTCAAGAAGCACGGTAAACAGTACATTTTTTACTGCTGCACTTTACAACGGACTTTCGGCAGCCATAATGAACCCGAATTCCGTAGAGATGCTGGGCGTATATTATTCGTTCCGTGCCCTTAATTCTCTGGATGAAAACTTCAGCGACTATATAAAATTCACGCAGGACTACGATGTAAAACCAGCGGCTCAGACGGCCACTTCTGCATCGCCTGTTGCCGGCGGCGCCAAATCTTCATCGGATTACGGTTCACCCCTTAAAAACGCAATAGTTAAGGGGTTAAAAGAACAGTCGGGCAAAATAACGCAGGAGCTTCTTGAAAGCACTGATCCCCTTGATATCGTAAATAACGAGGTCATTCCCGCACTGGATATCGTCGGTGAAGGATATGAAAAATCCCGCATTTATCTTCCCCAGCTGCTTATGAGTGCCGAGGCGGCGCAGGCATCTTTCGAAAAGATAAAAGCCGTGATGAACAAATCCGGATCGTCCGCTCCGTCGAAATGTGCGTTTGTAATAGCCACCGTAAAAGGCGATATACACGACATCGGCAAAAACATCGTAAAGCTTATTATGGAAAACTACGGCTTCGATGTAACAGATCTGGGTAAGGACGTTCCTCCAAAGGCGATCGTCGATAAAGTATCAGAGCTTCACGCTCCGCTCCTTGGCCTGAGTGCGCTCATGACCACGACTGTTCCGTCAATGGAGGAAACGATAAAACAGATACGCGAAAAAGCTCCATGGTGCAAGGTCGTCGTTGGCGGCGCTGTTCTCACACAGGAATACGCTGATATGATTGGTGCCGACAAATACGCCAAGGACGCCATGGATACGGTGCGATATTCAGAGGAAATATACGCGGCAATTAGCTCATAATTCTCCGGAAAGTATTACTTGTTAATACCCGGCTGCATTTAATGCGGCTATGGCTTCATTCTGTGACAGGCCTTCCTCTATCAGAAGATCAAGATAATACTCGGTTCCATGTCCGGGGTACTGTTCAATAATGGTTTCAGCCAGCATCGTATTTTTCTGAAGCTCGGAAATACTGCTATTGCTTACTTTTTGAACAGACGCCGGATTGAACTTTTCCGTTGGTCCTACCGTTACAGTCTTTTCGAAACCTTCATAGTGAATGGTTATGACATTTTCCTTAGTACAATCCAGAGTGACCGGCGCATCCATCGTCCAGTCATCTGTCTCTTCTTCACACCCATCTTCATAAATAAGCATGCACTTAATGTGAAAATCTCCCGAATCAATGGTCTGACCATCATAGCTGGCATCTCCTTGTGTGTAAAGCGGTGTGGATACCTCGATGTCAATGAGCTCACCATGGTCTTCGTGAAAGGCTTTTTTTACGGCCTCCGTGTCAATGCAGCCGGTCAGAAGAAGCGTCAGAGCAATGAAAAGACATAAAATTCGGCTATATCTGATAAGATATCTACTCATTTAGCGTTTTCCTCTTGTTCTTGTTTTCTGAAACAAATCGCAGGATAGACTACCATAAACATGACCGGAGTACTGGCCTGCGTCATAAAATAGCCCCAGTTTGTACCGATCATCTTGCCGATGGGCCCAGCCACCGTCGTCCACCAGAATACGGCCAGCAGACCGCCGATGAGTGCTCGTGCCACCTTCTTGTGAGCGCTGACATCTGTGGAGAACCTGACAAACCGACGTTCCAGAAACCATCCGAGAAAAATGCCCCAGAACCGTCCCGGATCCTTAAAACCGTCCATGGTCATCTTCTTAGGATCCACGAGCAGCACACCGTCCACATAGTCCTCCGGATACCGCTTCAATGCAATATAGCAAAGCAATGCAGCCGTTACGATCGTTACCGTCAAAAACACAATCCAATCCTTGTTCGGGTTTTGATCAATATAATCGCAGAGCTTGATGATGCTCCAGGCACAGAAAAACGAAGCGATGCCGCCGACAAGCACATCCTGCGGAGTATGGACGCCCAGATAGTTTCTGGAGAACATCGTCAAAAGCAGCATCAAAACTGAGAAGCACACGATGCTCCTGTATTTCTTATAGCACAGTGCAATACTATTCCAGAATCCGCCTGCGCTGAAGCTGTGCCCACTTGGGAAGGAGTATCCAGTTGCGCCGGACAATACTTCCTCAGCCGGCCGGATGCGACTGTCTCGTATCCACGGACGATAAACGCAAAACGTGGCCTTCAAGAGGGCACCAATGCCCAGAGATGTTCCCCACGACAACAGCACTCTGGAACCTTTACGTTTATCCACAGTCCAAAAGAGAACCAAAGCCGGCACCAGAATATAGTAATCGACCGCTATCGTCGTGATGAATATGCAGAAACTGTTGAATACAT
>CAYMAY010000134.1:0-2950 GCA_964388555.1 uncultured Lachnospiraceae bacterium | reverse complement strand
CACAAATCGCCAATCCGGAGTACCTTGAGTAATGCCCATTCACGTGATAAAATTTCAGACAAACGAATCATTACAAGGAGACGTGTATTAAATGGCAAAATCGGATTTTTATGCCAGAAACGGAAAAATACTTTCAAATAGATTCTATGCGTTTCTGCTGCCATCCATTTTAAGCGGAATCGCAACGGCGCTGGATGAGTTTGTAGACAGCATAATTGTTTCAAATCTGCTGGGAAGCTCTGCCATGTCCATCGTCAACATGAGTATGCCGATGATGACAATGTACGCCTGCATATTCATGCTGCTGGGAGCAGGCGGCGCTGCGGTATATGCCAGGTCGCTTGGGCAGATGAACCGCAAGGCCGCAGGAACAACATTTACCGGTTCACTTATGGCTGCGGCGCTTGTCAGTATACTCATTACACTCATCGGCTTTCTTAATATAGATGGAATCACCGCTCTGCTTTGCAACGTTGAAAGCCTGCAGGCGGATTTTTCAAGATATGTAAGAATAGTTCTGGCCTCCGCGCCCATGATAATACTGCTGCAGTTCATAGTATGTTACCTGCCGGCTGCCGGATATCCGAAATTCAGTGCTGCGCTTAATCTTATAGCAAACGGCATAAATCTTGTTTTTGACATCATATATATTCAATTTTTTAATGCCGGAGTCGAGGCGGCCGCATATGCGACACTAACGGGATACATTGCGTCATTTATCGTACTTTTCATAGCAATTTTCCGAAAGAAGATACATATCCAGGCTGCGGCACCAAAACTGTCCCTGATGAGCCGGGTTCCGGAATGCATCCGGTTTGGATCAGTTTATGCAATGGGACAGCTGCTGCTCAGCGCCAAGCTCACTTATTCAAACCATATTGCGGCGCAATACGCAGGCGAAAGCGGCGTTGTGGCATTTTCCGTATGCATTCAGCTCATGTCCATCGTGTCTATCTTTATATCTGCAGCCCTAGGCGTTATGATCCCGCTTGGAAGTTCGCTATACGGCCAGAAAGACTATCAGGGCGTCAAGATAGTCATGAAGAAGTGTATTATTTTTATAAGCATCTGCATGGCTGCATGTATTGCGCTTTTTGAAATTTTCCCGCAATTCGCCATCGTCCTGTTTTCTGTCAAGGATGCTGAAGCGGCGGATATATGCTGTGTCGGAATTCGCATATTCTCTGTCACGTTCCTGTTCCGCGCCGTAGGGCTGACGTTCATATATGAACTTCAGGTGATTGGAAAGACTGTATATTCTCTGCTCCTTTCCGTTTTTGACGGTTTCGCCGGCATCGTTCTAATCTCAATGATATTGTGTCCTTTAATCGGTGTAAACGGTCTCTGGTGGGCTTATGTACTTACCGGAATCATCCTGTCGATTGCGGTGCCGCTGATCAATTTTATAAGCTCAAGGAATCGCAAACCGGTTCCGGACGTCCTTACACTGCTTCCAAAAGAAAACGAACACAACGGCGTCTTCAGCAAAACCGCAGCGGGAGGCATACAGGATTATGAGGAAGTGGTAAAACAGCTTAACGAATTCTGTCTGAAAACGGGACTAAGTGATCGCCAGGCAAATATTGTGTCTGTGGCATCAGAAGAGATGTCTGTCATCACACTGGATCATCTAAAAGATCAGAAGAATCTGCTGACGGATATCTTCGTAAGAATCGGTGAAAATGAATTTACGATGGATTTCAGAAGTCTCGGCACTCCGTTTGACGTCGCCAGTGTCCCGGATACCGAGGAATTCTCAAATCTCTCGGTTTTAAAGAAGCTCGCAGACGATCTGACATTTGATTATGTCATGGGTATGAACCAGACAAGGATTACAATAAAAACCAGTAAATAGCAGAAGGAGAATTGGCTTGGAAAATATTATAATCGTTGAAACAATTTCAACAGGATACAATTTTGTTGCGGACATCTGTGCCAGAGGATATCATCCCGTCTCACTGGATGTGAAGTTCAGCGGCCATGATGAACTGCGAAAAAAATGTCACAGTATGATCGAATATGACTTCGAAACCATAGAAGAACAGGACACTTATGAAGAGACACTTGAACTCGTGAAATCATATAAACCGGTCTGTATACTCCCGGGTTCTGAGTTTGGCGTTGAACTGGCAACAAAACTCGCCGACGACCTTGGGCTCTGGGGAAATCCTTCGTCGATCATAAATGCGATGGTTACAAAAAGCGGCATGCACGAAGCGCTTAAAGCTGCCGGAGTCCGCTCCATAAAAGGACAGATAGTACATTCAGCGGAAGAGGCTCTGAAATTCTGTCAGGAAAATCAATTGACTCGTGCAGTTGTAAAACCGCTTCAGAGTGCGGGAAGCGTCGGTGTTACCATGTGTGATACTGTTGACGAAGCCATGGCTGCTGTTAAAAACTTATTCAGCTCACAGGATTTTTTCGGAAAAACCCATGCCAGCTGCCTGATCCAGGAGAGAATTGACGGGGTCGAATATATAGTCAACACCATCAGCTGCAACGGAAAACCACGTCTTACATCGATGTGGAGATATAAAAAAGTCAAAACAGCTGAGGGCGGACAGATATACGATTATTGTGAACTTATTACGGAACTGGAGCCGGGGCATGCCGAGATCATAGAATACGCCTTTGACACGGTCCGCGCCATAGGCATACAAAACGGCATGGTTCACGGCGAATATATGCTCGACAAAAAAGGTCCTGTCCTTATAGAAGTGAACTGCCGTCCGATGGGTGGGAATCTGTCGGCGGACTATCTGGATGCTCTGCTGGGACAACATGAAACAGACTCAATACTTGATACCGCACTGCACCCCGAATGTTTCGAACTCGAGGCACAAAAGCCATATAATCCCGTGCGAAAGGGCTGCTTTAAGTTCATTATGGTACCCTACGACACAGAGACTATGTCGCTTCCTTTATGGGTTATCGCCTCAAGACTTCGCAG
>CAYMAY010000133.1:0-3059 GCA_964388555.1 uncultured Lachnospiraceae bacterium | reverse complement strand
TAGTACCAAAATTTGTATCATCAATGATTATAGTCCGATCTTTTATCATGTCAATTGGATGGTGGTATTTTTTGCAAAAATCCACTTTGGCACAAAAAAGAATACTTTTCGGAAACCTGGCGGGATTTCAACTTGAAAAGTGATTTTACAAAGCTGTCGATACATATTTGAGAGTTGATAAATATTTAAATCGGATGTACAATCGAAATGCAAAGATAAAATTATGATAAAATAATGATAAGGAGAACACTATGATACAGATACGACCAGTTTCGGACTTGAGAAATAAATTTACTGAAATAGAAAAAGCGGTTGGCGCCGGAGAACCGGTTTATTTAACAAAAAATGGCTATGGGGCAATGGTTGTTATGAGCTTGGATGCTTATTCGAGATTGACAGATGATGTTGAGGCGGCATTGGATTGTGCAGACCGTTATGCTGTTGAAAACGAGAAAAGATATACACATGATGAGATGTTTTCAAATCTTCGGAGAAAAATAAATGGCTAATACAAAATACAATTTAAGATATTTGCCGATTTTTTATCAGGATTTGGAAGAAAAAGCAATGTATATAGCAGACAAATTGCAAAATGTCCAGGCAGCAAATGAGTTGATAGATGATGTTGAAAATGCAATATTGAAAAGGGTATCATGTGCTGAATCTTTCGAACCGTACCGGTCGGTAAAAGAAAGACGTTATAACTATTACAGAATTTATGTAAATAATTTTACGGTTTATTATGTCGTTATTGACGATGAAGGCTCAAAACTGTGGCATTACAGTCCGTTGGCTATTTATACTATGTTTCAGGATGAGCTTCTAACAGGTTGTTATGATTATCCGGATGAGGCATAAGGGCATGAGTAAAGAATCGAATTTTCTGATCTACTGCATGGAACGTTATAGATATTTTAAAGGACTTTCCGGTGAAGAAGTTGCAAGGCTTTTTGAAAAGTATGATGTATATGGATATATTACGAAATATCTTGAGTCCCTGCATACAATGGGAGATCAATGTATAATGGATGATATAGATACATATATCGGAGATTTTGAAAAATAAGGAAAATTGTATAGCAGCGTTAAGGGAATGGGCACCTCTGCGGAGGTGCTTTTTGATTACAGAAAATAGCGCTTGTTTGCGAAAGCCGTTTAAGTACAAGATATTGTATATCCGTAAGAATTTTATAAAAGGGTATAATGGGTATTTATGATCGACTGGAGGAAAATCCGTATCAATTTCCAAAAAGCCGAGATAAATATCTGGAGAAAAAAGGGCATTATGAGGCAGTTACGCCACAGATGGATTATGTTGTGATATTTGACGTTAGAATGCAGAATGTAAATGTAGTTGGCATTTTTCATCAATTAGAAACTTGTCGAAGCAAATTGTAATTCGCAATCAGTAATAGGGTAAAATTTAAAGGAAGTGGTACCGAATTACGCAAGAAAGGCTGTTACATTAAATGCGCAATGTAACAGCCTGTTTAGTTAGTTCAAAGTATGAAGATTCGGAAGACGGAAAAATCCCTGATAGGTTATCGAGGAAACCGGCATATAATAAATACCGGTTTCAACACCCGTATCATCTGCATCCGTATCTCCGGACGGCCCTCTTGCCTCGATTGTATAACCGCCGCCGGCATAGATGGCTATATGGTTTTCAAATTCATTTATATAGGTATAGAGCAGGTCGCCGGGCCGCAGGTACTTCGAATAATTAAGACCATTGATCGTTACCGCATTCCAGGAGGCTCCGCATTCATTGATCAATGTATCCAAGTATTCATCTCCAAGATCAAGATAACTCCATCCGAGGGGATCATCTTTTACCAAATCTCCATATCCGCAATAGGTTAATGTAAGTCCAACAAGACCGGCACAGCTTATTGTTTTGGGCCAGGTATGTCCGTAGCCCTTTGATTCATCCGTTACAATGTTTTTTGCAGCCCTTATAAAATCGATGTTTCCGTCGTAAATGTCTGGTCTGCTGTTATAAGTCAAAAGATTTGCAATAATAGCAGAATCTCTTTCTTTTTTGCTTTGAAGAGCTGCATCCTTTGCGGAAAGGCTTAGTGTGTAGGAGGTCCCCCCTACATAGGTTTGATTTTCGTTGCTGTCTTTGGTATAGCAGTGCGTATAATATGTACCTTCGTGTTTGTGCCGGGAACTGTCGATGTCTGCATACCAGCTATTGCCGGATTTTGCAGCGTCGTACCATACAAGATCATCCTGATTTTTCTGACTCCAGGTTGGAAAGACGACACTTTTTACGGAAGAATCTGTTCCTGTGATCCATACTCTCATTTTGCTGGAACTGATGCTTTCGGTATAGATAAAGTTTTTAGCTGTTAAAGATGCAGAAGTCTGGCAGGCGTTCTTAACGACTCCGTTTTTTCCGTTTATATACACGTGAACAGTATAATTTCCAAATGTATATTTGTGGTTTTTTACGTTAACATCCACATAGTAGCTTCCGTCGGAGTCTTTTTTAGCACTGTACCAGTAGATTTTACTTTGATCGCTGCCAACCCAAACAGGAACACTTACGGAAGAAACCCCGGAAGCGCAATCAATGTCAGAGATCGTAACGCGGAAAGTGCCGTTTTCGTTATTTACCTTGCTGACAGAAGCTTTGGCAGAGACATCGGAAACCTCAAATTCTTCCGAACATAAAAAGGTATTTCCGCTGTAAATATGAACATAATATTTTCCGGCAGTTTTGTGAGAGCTGATGGGAATATTTACATATTTGCCGTCTGCATTTGATGACATTTTGTACCATACAAGGTCATCCTGTCCGTTTTTTTCACTCCAGACTGCTGCTGCGTAAGAAGCGGAACCTGGCCCGGAACAGGTGACATGGGCAGTCATTTCATCCTCACTTAAGGATATGGAAAGAACGGGTGAGTAAGAAACCTCGGCAGAGGAGGTGGCCGCACATTCACGGATATTATTGTTATCCGTTATATACAAATGGACATTGTAGAGACCGGTTTCGAAACTGTGGTCTGCGATTGATACGTTGACGATGTAGTCGTCTCCGTCTTTTTGCG
>CAYMAY010000132.1:0-3201 GCA_964388555.1 uncultured Lachnospiraceae bacterium | reverse complement strand
GATCATTCTGGATAAAGAAGCATCCCGTCTTTCATCGCATATTGAAGACGGGACGTATCTTATCGCTCTTGCCATAAACGGCCGTCAGCTGTCTTCCGAAGAGCTTTCGGAAAAGATAAATTCCTTAGGCATAGGCGGCAAAAGCAGTATTACATTTGTAATCGGCGGCTCGCTGGGGCTTTCCGGCAGCATACTCTCGCAAGCCGATATGCTGTTAAGCTTCTCAAAAATGACATTTCCGCATCAGCTGATGCGCGTCATACTTTTGGAACAGATATACCGCAGCTTTAAGATAATAAGCCACGAACCCTATCATAAATGAACGATCTCGTACTCTCTCGTTCCGAGACCTATCTTTTCGCCGTGTATAAGTCCCGCTTCCCAATCGGTGTCGGGGTGAACGATCTTAAACAGATCATGGTCATGATCGTGGTTGTGCTCTTCCTGCTCCTTAAGCTTATTATCTGCCACGCTTCCTTCTATAATAGGTTTGCTGTTGGCCGCGTCGACGCACGCCTGATCCAGGGCGATGGGGTCGAAGGACGCAAACATTCCCACATCGGAAATTATCGGTATGTCGTTGCAGCTGTCGCAGTCGCATTCCGGTGACACGTCAATCACGAAGCTTATATGGAACGACGGCTTTCCTGCCAGCGCCGCCTTTGTGTATTCGGCAATCTTCTTATTCATAACAGGCTTTGCCTCGTCCCACTTCGTCATGATGGAACCCGTCGGACAATATGCTATGCAATAACCGCAGCCCACGCAATTTGCCTCATCAATGACGGCCTGCTTATCTACGACATGAACGCCGTCGTTGTTGCAGTGGCGCACACACATTCCGCAGCCGATACAGCGTCTCTTGCTGATCCTGGGCGTTCCGCTGCTGTGCATCTCCATCTTGCCCTTCTTGGAACCGCAGCCCATGCCTATGTTCTTAAGCACTCCGCCGAATCCGGCATTAATATGGCCCTTGAAATGCGTCAGCGAAATAATGATATCCGCCTCTGCTATGGCCGCGCCGATCTTTGCGTTCTTGATATATTCGCCGCCCTCAACGGGTATTTCTCTTTCGTCTGTGCCTCTTAATCCATCGGCGATTATGGTATGAACTCCCGTGCTTAAGGGGTTGTATCCGTTAATGTATGCCGCGTCCAGATGACTAAGGGCGTTGTTGCGGTATCCCACATAAAGTGTGTTGCAATCCGTAAGGAACGGCTTTCCGCCCTGCGCCTTGATGTGGTCGCACAGAATCCTTGCGTACTGATGACGCAGGAACGCCATGTTTCCCACTTCGCCGAAATGCAGCTTAACCGCCACAAATTTATCCTTGAAATCTATCTCGTCTATGCCGGCTTTTACTATCAGTCTCTCAAATTTTTTATGTATGCTGTCGCCCATGGCAACGTGCATATCCGAAAAATATACTTTTGAACCCATTACTTTTCTCTCCTACTTGTTATTATGCGCTTTCATCAATGCTTTGATTGTAAACTATACCGTTTAGCCGTGTCAAAGCATTTATCACCGTTCAGCTATTTCGATAATCATACGCACGAATACGACAAGGCGCGGAAATAAATTCCGCGCCTTGTCTGGATTTCACACACTACTTTTTTAGGGGTATTGGGTTTATTTATCAGCTTTTGCAGCTTTGATAGCGTCAATAAGATGCGGAACAACCTTGAAGAGGTCTCCGGTGATGCCGTAATCCGCGATCTCGAATATCGGAGCAGAGCTGTTCTTGTTTACTGCTACGATATATTCGGAATCCTGCATACCAGCCTTGTGCTGGATAGCTCCTGAAATTCCGAGTGCAACATATACCTTCGGGCGAACCGTCTTACCGGTCTGTCCTACCTGATGATCAGCCGGAAGCCATCCGGAATCAATAACTGCTCTTGATCCGCCGACTACGCCGCCTAATACATCTGCAAGCTCCTGAGCGAGCTTTATTCCGCCTTCAACGTCGGAAGCGATTCCACGTCCTACGGAAACGATATATTCAGCTCCGATAAGGTCTACCATCTTCTTGGCAGCCTTTACGATGTCAACAACCTCTGTCTGGATATCAGACTCGGAAAGCTCAACATACGGAGACTCGATAACAACTTTTCCTGCCTTTGCCTCGTCATACGGAGCCTTTTTCATAACGCCGGGACGAACCGTTGCCATGGAAGGTCTGAATCTCGGGCAGATGATGGAAGCCATAAGGTGTCCGCCGAATGCCGGTCTTGTCATCTTAAGCTCTCTGTCAAGAGGCTTCTTCTCACCGAGAACGTTTGCCTCTTTGATACCATCTATTCTGTCTTCAGCAAGAGTTGATGTCTCTTTAAGGAATTCTTTGTATGTTGCAAGATCTACATCAAGGTGTGTGCAGTCTGCGCAAAGTCCTGTATGAAGTCTTGCTGCGCATCTCGGTCCAAGGTCACGTCCGATGTTTGTAGCTCCGAAGAGAACAACCTCCGGCTTGTATTCCTCTACCATGTCGCAGAGAACCTTTGTATATCCGTCTGTTGTATAATCCTTAAGAAGCGGATGATCGCATACGATAACTCTGTCTGCGCCGTAACCGCCTATTGAAGAAGCGAGCTCCATAACGCCCTCTCCTAAAAGTACACCTACAAGCTCTACATTAAGCTCATCTGCAAGTCTTCTTCCCTCAGAAATAAGCTCGTAGCTCGTCGGCATCATTTCGCCGTTTCGCTGTTCACAAAAAACCCATACGTTCTTAAAAGCACTAAGGTCTGTATTGTTAAAACTGCTCATATCTTACTCTCCTTTTAAATTCTGATGATGTTAGATGACATGCTTGCTTGCCAAAGCATCTGCGAGCTCTTTGCTCATCTGCTCGTCTGTTCCGCTGAGCATTACGCCTTCGCCCTTCTGCTTAGGTGTAAATGATGTAAGGATGTTCGTGGGTGAACCTGCAAGTCCGATAACTGACTTGTCGATGTACTTGCTGTCCTTGAGCATCTCATAATCAAATACGTGGCACGGCTTGTCATAAGAGGTATAGATATCCGCAATGTTCATGTAACGCGGCTTGTTGAGTTCCTTAATGCAGGTGATAAGGCACGGTCTTGCTACGTTGATGTTCATGTAGCCATCCTCAAGCATTCTCTTAACGCTTACCTTGCCGTCTGCCTTAACAACGATGTCAGATGCATATGTAACCTGCGGAAGACCAAGCTTCTCTGC
>CAYMAY010000131.1:0-3210 GCA_964388555.1 uncultured Lachnospiraceae bacterium | reverse complement strand
GAGCAGGGCTATATTAAAAAAGAGGATATAAAACGTCTTATCGCGTTTAGAGATAACCCGTCGGATGAAAGCTGGATCGGAGGCGCAAAATGAGAAGCATAATCGACATTGTGGATCTTTCAGTCGATGATATAAATGAGCTTATAAATACGGCTAATGACATAATAGCCAATCCTGCGAAATACGCGGAAGTCTGCCATGGAAAAAAGCTGGCTACGCTTTTCTTCGAGCCGTCCACGAGAACGAGACTCAGCTTTGAGGCGGCCATGTACGAGCTTGGCGGAAACGTGCTTTCGGTTTCCAGCGGAGCATCATCATCAGCCAGCAAGGGCGAAAGCGTTGCCGATACGGCGAAAACCGTCAGCTGTTATGCGGATATAATCGCCATGCGTCATCCGAAAGAGGGCGCACCTTATGTGGCAGCTGCCAACGCATCAATACCTGTTGTTAACGCGGGAGACGGCGGACACAATCATCCCACACAGACGCTGGCGGACCTTCTTACGATATACCGCGAAAAGGGCGGATTCGATAATCTTACCATAGGACTCTGCGGAGACCTTAAATTCGGTCGTACGGTTCATTCACTTATGAATGCGATGTCCCGTTATAAAAATACGAAATTTATCCTCATATCACCTGAGGAACTCCGTGTTCCGGGATACGTAAAGGCAATGCTGGACGAGAAGAACGTTCCTTTTGAGGAGACGACGGATCTTGTGGGAGTTATGCCGAAGCTGGACGTGCTATACATGACGAGAGTACAGAGAGAGCGTTTCTTCAACGAAGAGGATTATTTAAGACTGAAAGACAGCTATATACTTGAGCCGTCGAAGCTTGAAACCGCTAAAAAAGATCTTGCCATACTTCATCCGCTTCCCCGTGTAAACGAGATAAGCGTTGCGGTGGATTCCGATCCGAGAGCATGCTATTTCAAACAGGTGCTTAACGGAAAATATATGCGTATGGCTCTTATAATGAAGCTGCTTAAGGAGGCGGGCAGGATATGAATATAGATTCTATACAAAACGGAACAGTTATAGATCACATAGCGGCCGGCAAGGGCATGAGACTTTACGAGCTTCTGGGGCTTGAAAAGCTGGACTGCTCGGTGGCGATAATCAAAAACGTCGTCAGCCGCAAAATGGGCAAAAAAGATATAATAAAGATAGACGCAGATATCCCGATGGACCTGGATGTTATCGGATATGTGGATCCAAGCGCGACGGTTAACGTTATCAGAGGCGGAAAGCTTGTAGAAAAGCGCGCCATAGAGATGCCGAAGATGCTTAAAAACGTTATAAAATGTAAGAATCCGCGCTGCATAACATCGACGGAGCAGGAGCTGGATCAAGTGTTTAAGCTCATGGATCCGGTTCATAAGATCTACAGATGCGTATATTGCGAGGCTAAATTCAAATAAAAATGATGTTGCTTGCATTTCTTTATCACAAATGGTAAAATATGCAGGCAATCGGCCGGCGTGTCGGAATTGGCAGACGAGACAGACTCAAAATCTGTTATCCGCAAGGGTGTGTGGGTTCGAGTCCCACCGCCGGCAGTTATATCGATTCTTGAATCAATCCCAGTAAATACCGCTAATCCCTTATAGAATAAGGCTCGGCGGCTTTTTTATTGCTTTAAAAAACTAAAACATTTTCCGTAAAAATAAACTCTTTTTTAATGCTTTAGAATCAAAAAGCCGAACAAAAAGAGGACTGCCGTTTAATGCGACAGCCCCTCTTTGTTACTGCTTATTCACTTCTTCGATGAAATCATTCATCATCTTTGTTAGCTGTCCTGCCTGGCTTACTCCCGCTTTGGCGCAGGCTTCTTTAAATGCTTCCGCCGTCTTTGTATTCAGCTTATACGACTTTGTAGAAACTCCTGCCTTTGCATCCCATTTGTCTTGTGGTCGTATCTTCTTTTCACCCTGCATCTTTAGCCCTCCATTTCTGAATGGCGTAAATGCAAAGCTTTACAACGCCCAAAGCAATAAAGAATATTCCTAATTTCCATATCATATTTTGTTTACGCAGATGAGATAATGTGCTATATTTCTTGCAACGGATAGGGCTTTCGCCCTACCCGTTTAGGAGTTTTTCAATGAGTAGTAATATAACTCCAATTATTAAATCCAGTAACGCTTGTTTCAGCCAGTCGTTATTGGATTTTTTATTTTTGTTACTCATCTGCTTTAATTCCTTACAAGTATATAGCACCATATACGTTTACGTATGTCAACTATTTTTAGGAGGTTTTTTATATTTTTTTACGAAAAAAGCACCCTTTCAGGTGCCTTGATCGTAAGGAGTCCGTTTATTATGTCTCAAGAAAAACACTGTCTTTGTTTCGCTTTTCTCAGCCTATAATATATCATAAAAAAAGTGTCGCATTCTATCGCATCTTTATCTACTCACGCCCATCTTTTGCATCAGAGCTTCCTGAAGCAAACCAGAAACATTTATTCCCGCTTTATCAGCCTCAACGTTTAACCAGTTCGGAAGCGTTACATTTCTTCGTACTGCTTTGTTATCGAGTTTTTTTCTGTATGCTGTCAGATCCACATCAACCATTGATACAAAGCTTTTTCCGTCCTCAGCAAATGTGCCTTTACTTGCATCTATCGTTTCAATCGGTGAAGGTTTATTTATTTCCTTACCTTCATCTTCTCGCGTAATACAGTTGATACCTATTGAATCACGTGCCACTGCTATGGCATCCGCCAAACTTCCTTTTGCTTCATTCTCTGAGTTTGCCTCTGTCAATATTCCCAAATCTGGTACCTCAATTAAAATATTGTTTTTTACGTCTGTGAATATAACCGGATATGTGATAAACATCTTTTTGTCCTTCCTTTTATGTTATTAAGGAATATGGGGGCTCACGCTCCCCATTTCCTTATGATTGCCTTTGCCAGTTTTTCATTTATTTCTCTGTGCCTCGGGATTTGTTCAATGACGCCATCTCGTTCATATATATCGTGATCCGTGCCGTGTCTCTTGAATTCAAATCCTACTGCTTCTAATTTCTTTATCAGATCTCTTTGCTTCATTCATCCCTCCTTACGCTTATATAATACACATTTTATACACACTTGTCAACGCTTTTTTAAATAAAAAAGCCACCATACGGCGGCTTATTACTCTCATATGAACGGTATCATTTCCTTTGCATCCTTGATGGCTTTCTTCGCCTTTTGCATGAAAG
>CAYMAY010000130.1:0-3351 GCA_964388555.1 uncultured Lachnospiraceae bacterium | reverse complement strand
ATTTATCAAGAGAGATCTGCAGCGGCGTTCTGCGCTCCTTTGTTTTGTTCATAAGAGAGGCTATCTTTCCGATTTCCGTATCCATCCCCGTGCCGCAGACGACGGCGATGGCGCGGCCGTATGTTACAAGGCTGCCGGAATATACCATGTTTACACGGTCCGCAAGGGCGGTATCATCGGAGAGGTTTATGTCCTTTTTATCGATGTTTGTGGATTCTCCGGTAAGAGAGCTTTCGTTTACCTGAAGAGAATAGTTTTCGATGATCCTGGCGTCGGCAACCACCATGTCGCCGGCCTCAAGAATGACGATGTCTCCGGGAACGATATTCTCCGATGAGATCTCTGCCTTCTGGCCATCTCTGAGAACCTTCGCGCTGGGCGAGGACAGTGCCTTAAGGGCGCTTAGGGATTTTTCCGCCTTTACATGCTGAACCGTTCCCAGTATCGCGTTTATGATAAGAACGACGATGATGACTATCGTGCTTTCGGCGTTGCCGGTAAACGCGGATATGAGAGCGGCGGCTATAAGTATAACCACCATAAGGTCGGCGAACTGACCGAGGAATATCTCAAGGACGCTCTTTTTCTTTGCTTCAAGAAGAGCGTTTTTGCCGTGCTCCTCTAATCTCTTTTTGGCTTTCGTGGCGGAAAGACCGTTTTTGTCTGTTCGCAGCTCGCTGAAAAGCTCTTCTTTTGTAAGTTTGTAGTATTCTTTCATTTTCTCTCCCGTTTAAAAAAGAC
Source organism: uncultured Lachnospiraceae bacterium (assembly GCA_964388555.1). Classification (GTDB taxonomy): domain Bacteria; phylum Bacillota; class Clostridia; order Lachnospirales; family Lachnospiraceae; genus Alectryocaccobium. The sequence goes on along the minus strand of CAYMAY010000130.1, from coordinate 2,610 downwards.
TCTACACAAAAAATCCTTTTGGATCTTTTGTGTAAAGTCTCATCACCGCTAATACTAAAGTATTCAGGCATACATTACCAGGTGGATCGCACCGGGTCTGTTGATAATGTATTTAGATTACTCCCTTTACTTATTTAGTTATTACGAAAAAATATCATGATTTTGCGCCCGTGTCAACAGACGCAAAACCTGAAATTGTTTTATTACTTAAAATACTTAACGGCTGCCTCGAACATTCTTATGTCGTAGTTGCCGGGAACGTTTTTGTAAAGACCATTTCCTATACGTTCTGAGTGTCCCATCTTACCGAATACCCTGCCGTCGGGAGAGGTTATACCCTCGATGGCGTGCATGGAATTGTTCGGGTTAAAATGAACATCCGTTGAAGCGTTTCCGTCCAGATCTACATACTGCGTAGCTATCTGACCGTTCTTGGCAAGCTCTTTGATAAGAGCCTCGTCTGCAAGGAAACGACCCTCGCCGTGGGATATGGGCACGCTGTAGATATCGCCTACATTTGTATATGCGAGCCATGGTGACTTATTGGAAGCTATTCTCGTGCGAACGATGCGGGACTGGTGTCTTGCTATCGTATTATATGTAAGAGTCGGACACGTATCATCTGTGTCGATGATCTTGCCGTAAGGCACGAGACCCAGCTTTATAAGAGCCTGGAAGCCGTTGCATATTCCGCACATAAGACCGTCGCGGTTGTCTAAGAGATCCGTTACAGCCTCCTTTATCTGAGCGTTTCTGAAGAATGCCGTTATAAACTTACCGCTGCCGTCCGGTTCGTCGCCGCCGGAGAATCCGCCGGGGATAAATATCATCTGAGCATCTTTAAGTGCATTTGCAAACTTCTCTGTTGACGCCTGTATTCCGGCAGAAGAGAGGTTGTTTATTACGATTATCTCTGCCTGAGCGCCGGCATCTTCAACAGCCTTTGCGCTGTCGTATTCGCAGTTCGTTCCCGGGAATGCGGGGATAAGAACCTTCGGCTTAGCTACTTTTATCGCCGGAGCGGGGCGGCTTACTGCCTCGTATGAGAAGTTCTCAGCCGGTGCGTGGCTATCAGGTATGTTGCAGCTGAATACGCTCTCAAGTCTGTTCTCATATGATGCCAGAAGCTCGTCTGCTGCTACGAATGCGCCGTTTAATGTAAATTTGCCGTCGTTCGTAACTGTTCCCACAAGCATTGCACCATCAGGTATATCATTTCCTGCAAGCTCAAGGATAAATGAGCCGTAGCGGTAGTTGAACAGCTCCTTAACTGTAAGAGCGGAGTCGAATTCAAATCCGAAGGAGTTTCCGAATGCCATCTTCGCAACAGCCTCGCCTATGCCGCCGATTCCGGGAGTGTATGCGCTGGCAACGGCTCCGCTTCTCATGAGACCGTTTACCTTATCCATAAGCGCTGTGAGAGAATCAGTCTTGGGAAGATCGTTCTCGTCGTATTCAGGGGAAAGAATGACTACTTTATTGCCTGCAGTCTTAAATTCCGGCGTTACGATGTTGTCTGTTTTCTCAGTTGTTACGGCAAATGAAACAAGTGTTGGCGGAACGTCCAGCTTTTCGAAAGATCCGCTCATGGAATCCTTACCGCCGATGGCGCCGATCTTAAACTCTTTCTGCGCCTTGAATGCGCCGAGAAGAGCCGCAAGAGGCTTGCCCCAACGGTTGCCATCTTTTCCGGGCTTTTCGAAATACTCCTGGAATGTAAGATATACATCCTCAAATTTCGCACCGGAAGCTATAAGCTTGCATACCGATTCAACAACGGCAAGGTAAGCACCGTGGTACGGGCTCTGCTGTGTTATGAATGGGTTGTAGCCCCAAGCCATAAGAGAGCAGTCGTCGGTGTGCTTTTTCTCTACGGAGATTTTCTGTATCATTGCCTGTGACGGCGTAAGCTGATTCTTTCCGCCGAAAGGCATAACGACAGTGCCGGCACCTATAGTTGAGTCGAAACGCTCCGAAAGGCCGCGCTTTGAGCAGATGTTAAGGTCGGACATTGCCTTTTTATATTCCGAAGCAAAATCGTCGGTTGTTGCCAGATTATCCAGCATCTTCTTTGTGTAATCCGGCTTTTCCGTGCAGATGGAAATATGCTTCTCAGCACCGTTGGAGTTAAGGAACTCACGGCTGATGTCGACGATGGTATTTCCATTCCAATGCATAACCAGCCTCGGGTCGTCCTGAACTACCGCAACAGGGCATGCCTGAAGGTTTTCCTCGTTTGCAAGAGCAAGGAACGCATCGACATTCTCTTTTTCAACGACTACAGCCATACGCTCCTGAGATTCGGATATGGCAAGCTCTGTGCCGTCGAGACCTTCGTATTTCTTCGGAACTTTATCCAGGTCGATAACAAGACCGTCGGCAAGCTCGCCTATGGCAACGGAAACGCCGCCTGCGCCGAAATCGTTGCAGCGTTTTATCATAAGCGTAGCTTTTTTATTTCTGAAGAGACGCTGAAGCTTTCTCTCCTCGGGAGCGTTACCTTTCTGAACCTCAGCACCGCAGGTTTCTACGGAATGAGAGTCGTGAGCCTTGGAGGATCCCGTTGCTCCGCCAATTCCGTCGCGTCCTGTGGAACCGCCAAGAAGTATT
>CAYMAY010000129.1:0-3455 GCA_964388555.1 uncultured Lachnospiraceae bacterium | reverse complement strand
CTGCATTTTTAAGGTCAAGATATACATTTTCATCATCCGTACCCAGCGTAAATACTGCAGTAGCTGTCAAATTGTCATCGCTGTAGGATACGTCATAAGAAATCAGATCTGAATAATCCCTGGCGTCATTTGCCTCCGGCAAACCATCCGTGGATTCCTGTGATTCATCAGAATCGTCTGACACACCGGATATTTCATTGGTTTCTGCCGATTTATCGATTTCTCCCTGGGAATCATCAGTTTCAGAAGAACCATCAGTTCTTTCCGAAGGCTCTTTGGTTTCTTCAGTGCTGCCGGCGGTTTCAGAAGATTCATCAACTTCTGCCGCACTGGCAACCGTCTGTCCACGGTTTATATTTATCAGGCTAAACGCACACGCAAAGCACAACAAACCGGCAAGAGATTTCTTTAATATCTGCTTCATAAGTGTTTTTCCTTTCCATGCAAAGCTTAAATACATATTCTATTAAACACGCTGCCCCAGGAAACGTCAAGAAATAAGATGGTACTGATTCCGGTTTTTGCTTGAAAAGAAAAAGGTCGGTGCTATAATGTTTGTACTGTAAAAGAGCTTATTAAAAATTTTCGTTTATGTACTAATATATATGGAGGAGATATGCAAATTATCATAGTAGGGTGCGGAAAGGTCGGTCGTACCCTTGCAGAGCAGCTGCAGGAGGAAGGAACTGATCTTACACTGATCGACATTTCAGCAAGTAAACTGCAGTCTATTTCAGACGATATCGACGCACTTTGCATCGAAGGAAACGGTGCAAGCATAAATACATTAATGGAAGCCGGCATCGAGACAGCCGACATGCTGATAGCAGTAACAGCTTTCGACGAGCTCAATCTGCTCTGCTGTCTTATAGCGCAGAAAACCGGACACTGTCACACCATTGCCCGCGTCCGCAATCCTATATACAGCGATGAGATCAGATTTATCAAGCAGCGTCTGGGCGTTACGATGATCATCAATCCGGAGCTGGCTGCTGCGCAGGAAATATCACGTCTGCTGCGGTTCCCCATGGCCATCAAGATAGATACATTTGCCCGCGGTCGTGTGGAGCTTCTTAAATTTAAGGTTACGCCGGAGCTTGGGCTCGACAACATGCAGATTTCTAATCTGTCCGATGCATTCCACTGTGACATTCTGGTATGCGCCATCGAAAATAAAGAAGGGATTGCGATCCCCAGCGGAACTCACGTTATCCATAACGGCGATTCCGTGTCGATCCTGGCAACGCCGCAAAATGCCGCTGTGTTCTTTAAAAAAATCGGCCTGAAGACCCACCAGGTTAAAAATGCCATCATCGTCGGAGGCGGAACCATCTCCTATTATCTGGCGAAGGCACTGCTGTCCAGCAAGATCCAGGTTAAGATCATCGAGAAAAGCAAAGACCGCTGCGAGGAATTAAGCGAATTGCTGCCGGAGGCGACTATCATAAACGGCGACGGCACATCCCAGCCGCTTTTGCTGTCCGAAGGGCTTGCGAACGCTGAGTCTTTCGTTGCCCTGACAAATCTGGATGAAGAAAATATCTTCCTTGCCCTGTTTGCAAAAATGCAGTCGAAAGCAAAAACAGTGGCAAAGATAAACCGGTTCGCCTTTGATGATGTGGTGGATTCCCTTGATCTCGGAAGTGTTATCTATCCGAAATACATAACTGCCGACCACATTGTCCAGTATGTCCGCGCGATGCGCAATTCAATAGGAAGTAATGTGGAAACTCTGTATCACATTCTGGATAACAAGGCAGAGGCTCTGGAATTTGTCATTCGCGAGAACAGCCCCGTTGTGGACAAAACACTGTCCGAGCTGAATCTCAAGAAGAATCTCCTTGTCGGCTGTCTGAACCACAACGGTGTCGTCAGCATCCCCCGTGGTCAGGACAAGATTCAGATTGGTGATACCGTTATCATCGTCACAACAAATAAAGGTCTTTACGACATTAGTGATATTCTGGAAAAATAAAGGAGCGTGTGAGATTTGAATTACTCAGTTATTCTATATATCATCGGCGCGATCCTGAAGCTGGAGGCCGCGTTCATGTCCCTTCCGCTGCTCACCGCAGTGATCTACCAGGAAAAAAGCGGCTTTGCTTTCCTGATCACCATGATCGTATGTTTCGTACTCGGCTTTTTACTCACTTTCAAAAAACCGAAAAACCACGTTTTTCATGCCAGAGAAGGATTTGTCACCGTTGCCCTGAGCTGGATCGTGCTCAGTATCGTTGGCGCTACGCCTTTTGTTATAAGCGGAAGCATCCCGGATTTCGTCGATGCGCTTTTTGAAGCCGTATCCGGTTTTACGACCACAGGCTCAAGTATCCTTGCCGATGTCGAGATCATGCCTCACTGCGTTATCATCTGGCGCAGTTTTATGCACTGGATCGGCGGCATGGGTGTGCTTGTATTTATTCTGTGCCTGCTGCCGCTTACCGGCGGTTATCATATGAATCTAATGAAAGCCGAGAGCCCGGGACCATCCGTAAGCCGTCTCGTTCCCAAGGTACAGTCAACGGCGAAGATCCTGTATGCGATCTATATCGTCATGACGCTTATACAGATCATCCTTCTGCTCATCGGTAAAATGCCCGTGTTCGACACCCTGTGTGTAACGTTCGGCTCCGCCGGCACCGGTGGTTTCGGTATCAAAAACGACAGCATGGCCAGCTACAGTACATACATTCAGGTTGTGACCACGGTGTTTATGATCCTGTTTGGTGTCAATTTTAATGCGTATTTCCTGCTTTTAACCCGGAAATTCTCGCAGGCCATCAAGACAGAAGAGGTTCGCTGCTATTTCGGTATCATCGCAGTTTCTACAACCGTGATCGCTTTCAATACGCTGCATATGTTTGAAAATATCGGACAGGCGTTTCAGCAGGCGGCCTTTCAGGTTGGTTCCATCATTACAACCACCGGATACGCCACTACGGATTTCGATCAGTGGCCGGCGCTGTCGCGGACGATTTTAGTAATTTTGATGATAATCGGTGCCTGCGCCGGAAGTACCGGCGGCGGCTTTAAGGTGTCGCGTGTTTTGATCATGTTTAAGACAGTGCGCAAGGAATTGATGCTCTGTCTGCATCCAAACGCCGTAAAGAAGGTGAAAATGGACGGGAAGGCTATCCCTCATGAGGTGATCCGTTCCACAAATATATTTATGTTTGTGTATGTGCTGATCTTTGCATTTTCCGTGCTGCTGATCAGTCTTGATAATTTTGACCTGACAACGAATTTCACTGCCGTGGCCGCGACGTTCAACAACATCGGACCGGGGCTTGGACTCGTGGGACCGACCCAGAACTTCGGATTGTTCTCGCACTTTTCAAAGTGTGTGATGATCTTTGATATGCTGGCCGGTCGACTGGAGATTTTCCCGCTGCTGCTTTTATTTAAGAAGGATTCGTGGAAGGGATTTTAAGAACTCATTGCCCCAGAGAATCTGA
>CAYMAY010000128.1:1540-3477 GCA_964388555.1 uncultured Lachnospiraceae bacterium | reverse complement strand
TAAGTGCGAACGGTTCCTGGAAGAGTATTCATCAGATGCATAATGTAACAGCCACCTAAAATTCTCATTATAGTTCTTTGCCCGTAAGTAATGAATAAGCCTGAAGATATTTTGCTATAGTCTTATCAACGATATCTGCCGGAAGCGTCCAATCGTTGCCGGGATGTGCCTTGAGCCAGTCGCGGGCAAACTGCTTGTCGAATGACGGCTGTGAATGGCCGGGCTCATAAGAATCAGCAGGCCAGAAACGTGAACTGTCGGGAGTGAGCATTTCGTCACCCAGAACCATGTTGCCGTTTTCATCAAGACCAAACTCAAACTTCGTATCGGCAATGATTATGCCGCGGCTTGCAGCGTAATCGGCGCACTTCTTGTAAAGAGCTATGGTGTTGTCCTTAAGCTGCTTCGCATACTCTGCGCCCTTGCCCGGGAACTTCTTCTCCAGATATTCTATGCTCTGCTCGTATGTGATGTTTTCGTCGTGATCGCCGATCTCTGCCTTTGTGGAAGGTGTGTAGATAGGCTCCGGAAGCTTGTCTGACTCTTTAAGACCTTTGGGAAGACGTATTCCGCATACTTCGCCTGTTTTCTTGTAGCTTTCCCAGCCGCTGCCTGTGATATATCCGCGCACGATACACTCTACGGGAAGCATCTCCAGCTTTTTGCACATCATGCTGTTTCCGTCGAATTCCGGCTTGCGGAAATATTCCGGCATATCGTTTACGTCTACTGATATCATATGGTTGGGAATTATATCGCTTGTCATATCAAACCAGAATTTAGACATCTGGGTAAGGACTGTTCCCTTTTTTGATATGATGTTGTGTAATATTACATCGAAACAGCTTATGCGGTCGGTTGCTACCATAATAAGACTGTCGTTGTTGTCGTAGATTTCTCTTACTTTGCCTTCTTTTATGGGTTTCATTAGAACTCCTCTCATTTATGGAAGTGAATTGTGAAAAGATAAAAACTTCTACAAAATTGTAACACGGGCGGGCGATTGGTTCAAGATTTTAGGCTAAATATTGCCAACGTGGAAAGTCACAAAAAAAATCTTAAATGCCGCGGATTTTTTTATACACTCATCCAAAGGCTGTTCATTGACGCAAAAAAATATTTAGTGTACACTGGTTTAAGCTAAGAAAGAACCAGAGATAAAGGAGAGATTGGATGCCGGAAATATCAATAAAAGCGCACATATTCGAAAGTGAAAGGCTTCCGGAGTTCAAAAAACAGCAGCTCCATTTAGCGGATGCCAATATCAGTGTTTCCGATTTTAACGATTCTGATTATTATATTTTTCCCGGCTTTTGTGATGTACATGTACATTTCCGTGAGCCGGGTTTTTCATACAAAGAGACGATAGCCAGCGGATCAAAGGCTGCCGCAAGGGGCGGATATACCGATGTCTGCACCATGCCGAACCTGAGTCCCGTGCCGGACAGCGTTCCTCATCTTAAAGAAGAGACGGATATAATAAGAAGAGATGCCGTCATAGGTGTACATCCCTACGGAGCCATAACTGTGGGTGAGAAGGGCGAAGAGCTTGCTGATCTGGAAGGCATGGCACCGTCCGTGATCGCATTCTCCGACGACGGACGCGGTGTGCAGAGCGAGTCTATGATGCGGGAGGCCATGATAAGATCAAAGGCTCTCAACAGGATAATAACGGCTCACTGCGAGGATAATTCGCTTCTTAAGGGCGGATACATACACGATGGCGAATACGCAAGGCTTCACGGGCATCGGGGAATCTGTTCAGAGAGCGAATGGGGACCCATCAAACGCGACATAGAGCTGGTAAAGGAAACAGGATGCGCTTATCATGTCTGCCATATTTCGTGTAAAGAGAGCGTTGAGCTTATAAGAGCGGCAAAGGCTGACGGCGTTGATATCACATGCGAGACGGCGCCACATTATCTTATAATGGACGA
>CAYMAY010000128.1:0-1440 GCA_964388555.1 uncultured Lachnospiraceae bacterium | reverse complement strand
GTTCTTACCGTGAGAGACGGAAAAGTTGTATGGGATATTAGAGAACACAGATAATTTGGTATAGGAAGAATCTTAAAGATATTGCACGATTCGGAGAGAATATGAAACAGGGCATATTTGAAATAATCGAAAACAAACAACTTACAAATAATGTATATAAAATGAGGCTAAAGGGTGACACGTCGGCGTTTAGTGCACCGGGACAGTTCCTTAATATAAAGCTGGAGGGGCTTTTCTTAAGACGCCCGATATCCCTTTGCGATCTTAATGGCGATGAAATAACCATAATTTACAAAACGGTGGGCCGGGGAACGACTGCTATGGCGCAGATGGAAAAGGGTCAGAGCCTTGACATCCTTACGGGGCTTGGAAACGGATACGATCTTGGCTGCGCGGGAGATTCGCCATTGCTCATAGGAGGCGGAGTAGGTGTGCCGCCGCTTTATCTGCTGGCAAAAAGACTTATCGCCGATGGTAAAAAAGTTTCGGTGATACTGGGCTTTAACACGGCGGATGAGATATTCTATAAGGAAGAATTTGAAAAGCTTGGCTGCAATGTAACGGTGGCAACGGCAGACGGAAGTGTCGGAGTGCGAGGCTTCGTTACGGATGCAATGCCGGAGGATTATTCATATATATACACGTGCGGTCCCGAGCCCATGCTGAAGGCAGTGTATAAAAATGCGAAAACCTCGGGACAGTTCAGCTTTGAAGAGAGAATGGGCTGCGGCTTCGGTGCCTGCATGGGATGCACCTGCAAGACCGTTACCGGATACAAGAGAATATGCAAGGACGGACCCGTTATGAAAAAGGAGGAGATATTATGGGAAGCTTAAAGACAGAGCTTTGCGGGATAGAGCTTGATAATCCCGTTATACCGGCCTCCGGAACCTTCGGATACGGTTACGAGTTTGCCGAGCTGTACGATATAAACATCCTGGGAACATTTTCTTTTAAGGGAACGACTCGTCAGGAGCGTTACGGTAATCCGACACCGAGAATAGCCGAGACACCGTCGGGAATGATAAATTCCGTAGGACTGCAGAATCCCGGCGTGGAGCGCGTTATAGACGAAGAACTTCCGAAACTGAAAAAATGCTTCAATAAGCCCGTGATGGCAAACGTAAGCGGCTTTTCTATAGAAGATTATGCGTATACCTGCGAAAAGTTAGATGCGCAGGAACAGGTTGGCTGGCTTGAGGTGAATATAAGCTGTCCCAACGTTCACGGCGGCGGAATGGCATTCGGTACAGATGCGGGCGCGGCTGCCGAGGTGGTGCGTGCCGTTAAGGCTGTAACGACGAAGCCAGTCATCATAAAGCTTTCACCAAACGTTACAGACATAGCTAAGATAGCTAAAGCCTGCGAAGAGGCGGGAGCCGACGGAATAAGCCTTATAAACACCATATTGAGCATGGACATCGATATCGCGAAAAGGCG
>CAYMAY010000127.1:0-3573 GCA_964388555.1 uncultured Lachnospiraceae bacterium | reverse complement strand
GTTAACCATCCGGAAGAAGCATTCAAGGTTATGCTTACATTCGATGACTGAATCACAGTAAAAACTAAATACTAAAAAATAAATACGAAAAAATGAGGTAAAATATAATGAATTTAAATGGTAAAGTAGTTCTTGTAACCGGGGCAGGCGGCGGAATCGGCGGTGCTACAGCAAAAAAAGCAGCAGGATACGGCGCACAGGTTGCATTAGCAGATCTTAATTTAGAAGCAGCTCAGAAAATCGCAGATGAGATAAAAGCAGACGGCGGAGATGCAATAGCGATTAAGGTTGATGTAACCAGCAGAGAGTCCGTAAAAGAATGTGTTGATATAATAGTAAAAAAATACGGAAAGATCGACTGCCTGTTTAACAATGCCGGTGTTTGCAAGTCCAGCTGCCTTATCCATGGCGATGATAAGATGTTCGACTTCATGATGAACATAAATGTAAAGGGAGCGTTTATCGTAGCTACAGAGGTTGCCAAGCAGATGAAAGAGCAGGGCAAGGGAAGAATCGTAAGCACATCTTCGATTTCGGCTTTCAAGGAAGAATATTCCAACGGTATCTATTGTATGACAAAGGCAGCCGTGGCATCACTTGCACGCCATCTTGCTCTTGAACTCAGCAAAGACGGAATCACATCGGTAGCGATCGCACCGGGACATATTCAGACGCAGCTTCTTCACGGCTCTTTCGTAATGAGAGGACAGGAGGAAGGCAAGGATGTCGAGGAATATTACGAGGAAATGAAGGACACTATTCCTATGCACAGACTCGGACAGCCGGAAGAGATAGGAGATCTTGTTTGCTTCCTTTTTGATGACAGATCGTCTTATATTAACGGAAATAACATACTGATAGCAGGCGGAAAAGTAATGGGTTAATAAGATGTCTTTGAGGAGAGATTCATATGAGTATAAGAGATGTTAGAAGTGTTGATGCTGTCGACAGACCTATTGCAACAAAAAATCTTTCGGGCATAGGAAACTTTCTGGGATTGTACGGCGGTGAACATATAGCGGCTACAGAGTTCGTATTCGGAGCTACGCTTGTAAGCTGGGGATGCTCTGCAAAAGAGATCATCATAGGACTGCTTTTAGGAAATGCTCTTGCTGTTTTGTCATTTACATTATGTACGGCAACAATGGGTTCGAGCACAAGACTTACACTTTACAGTTATCTGAAAAAGATATTGGGACCATGGGCGCAGAAGTTTTATGCGTTAGTCTGGGGAGTGTGCAGTATAGTTCTGGCATCATCCGGTGTCTGCGTATCGGCAACTGCCATCAGAGAAGTTGTAGGCGTTCCTATTCAACGGGAGTGGTATCCGACCCATATAGGATTTGTAGCTATAGTAGTCGTACTGGGAATAGTCATAACCCTTATAGCGGCGAATGGATTTGATGCCGTATCGAAGTTTTCATCATGCTGCGTACCGTGGATGATAATAGCATTTTTCATTGGTGCGGTGGTTGCGCTTCCCGTGCTTTCGAATCTTACGGGAGCACCCATAGGATCGTTTAAAGACATATGGAATGTATTCAGCAGTAATGTCGGTATAACGGCAAATCCGGATGCAACACCTATCACATGGGTTCATGTTATGTGCTTCGCATGGCTTTGCAACCTTGCATGGCATATGGGACTTAATGATATGGGATTGTTCAGATATGCAAAAAATGCAAAATATGGTTTTGTTACGGCAATCGGAATGTATGTAGGTCATTTCTTTGCATGGATAATGGTTGCGGTAATGGGAGCAGCTGCATCGGCAGTTCTTCAGGTTGCACTTCCTGAGCTTGATCCGGGAGCTGTAACAAACACGGTATTCGGTCTTACCGGTATTGCAGCGGTTGTTATAGCAGGCTTTACAACAGCAAACCCGACGGTTTACCGTTCGGCACTGTCACTTAATATAATGTTTCCGAAAATGAGCCAGAAAAAACTTACCTATATAATAGGAATTCTGATGACGATCCTGGCTTGCTTCCCGGCGATGACAGATATCGGTGATATCGTATCGATCCTTGGATGGGCAGTCGTAGGTGTCGGAGCAATTGTTCTTGCGGAGCACTTCGTCTTCCCGAAGATCGGATATACACGTCACTGGGCTATGTATAAGGGACTTAAGATCAACTGGGCTGCTTGCATCACATGGGCAATAAGCATCGTATTTGTTGTTGCCATGAAGATGACAGGAGCATTGCATCATAATTTCATATTCATTCCGGAATATATAATCGCTTTCGTTCTTTACATTATCCTTGCGGGACTTATGGGCGCAAAAGGAGACTACAGTAAGGAAGAGGCGGAGGAACTCAAGTTCGAAGAAGACTTGCAGAAATATGTTGACGAAGAAGCTGAAAAGGAATTTGAATCCGCAAACGCAAATAAGGTTCACAAGGGAAGAATGGTCGAGAAGGTATTTCCTATCATATCTTATGTGATACTTGCCTTGATAGTAGTGATCGCACTTATGAATTTCTTCGGAAGCATGGATCTCGAAGCGTTTAAGATTTGGGCTTTTGTGCTTACACTTATCTATTTTGGATTCGCAGGAACTGCCAAGTTTGTTGAATTTAAGAATGAGGCGGTAACAAGAGACTAATAACAATTTTGCTTTCACCAACAGCAGAGAAAAGGACAAAACAATGAATAAGAACGACATATTATTTCAGCCTATAAGGATAGGCAAGATGTGGCTGAAGAACCGTATGGTCTTTCCGCCCATGAATACAAACTACTCAAACGAAAACGGTGCTCCTCTTGAAGTCATGATGGACTATTACGGCAGAAGAGCAAAAGGCGGAGCATCACTTATAACAGTAGAATCCACAACATTCGACGCAACATCGAGAAATCACACCGCACAGTCGCAGTTTTCCGACAGCGGAACGATACCGCTGTGGTCGAAGGTTGTAGATAAGATACATCGTTACGGAGCGAAGGCTTCTATCGAGCTGAACCACTTCGGTGCCGACGGAACAGTAAGCTCCGGCGGTCAGGAGCCCTCTTCGTCGAATGTTACCTGCAGAGGACCGCAGTACGAGATACATTCCTTAACGATCCCCGAGATCCACGACATGCAGGAACGTTACGTGCAGGCTGTTGTTAACGCAAAAAAGGCAGGTTTCGATGCGGTTACATTCCATGCGGCTCACGGAAATATCATGCCCCAGTTTTTCGATACACTTTACAACAAACGTACGGACTGGTACGGCGGAAGTTTTGAGAACCGTGTGCGCTTTGCCAGAGAGATCGTGGAGATGACAAGAAAGGCTGTCGGCCCGGCATATCCGCTCATCATGAGGATATCAGGCGAGGAATATATAGAGGGCGGCCGTGAGATTGAGGAGACTATCGAGATCTGCAAGGTAATGGAAAAAGCAGGAATAGACTGCTTTGATATATCCGGCGGCATCACGGGAACATACCTCTTCTCTATTTCGCCATACAACCTTCCGGGGCTTAAAGGCTTCATGATGCCGAATGCCAAGAAGATAAAAGAAGCCGTAAACGTGCCCGTTATCGGTGCCGGCGGCGTAAGAGACCCCGAGTATGCAGAGGAGCTGC
>CAYMAY010000126.1:0-3576 GCA_964388555.1 uncultured Lachnospiraceae bacterium | reverse complement strand
TCCGGAAGCCTCGAATTTAGTCCGAATGCGTATTTATCGCCCGGTATCCTTGTCTCGGTATCGAAGACAGCCACGTTTCCAAGCGCATGAACGCCCGCATCGGTACGGCTGGCTCCTATGGTATGAATATCCTCACCAAGCCATTCACTCAGTGTTTTATCTATCACTTCCTGAACGGAAAGCGCATTGTTCTGAACCTGCCACCCGCTGTAATTCGTACCGTCATATGCAATTTCCAAGAAAATTCTTCTCATGTATATTCCTCAATACTAATATCCTTACGCCACGGCGATGCCGCATTAATGCATCTTACCACCCAAATACAACTCTTAAAATTATAATCGCACAAAGATATGCGATCAGAATTATATATCCTGCATAGTCACCGCTCGTATATTCAAGTGGTTTCATGTGCGTACGCCCCTCTCCGCCCTTGTAGCACCTGGCTTCCATGGCTACCGCAAGATCATTGGCGCGCCTGAATGCCGACACAAACATAGGCACAAGAAGCGGTATAAGAGCCTTAACCCTCTGCATCAGCTTTCCGCTCTCGAAATCCGCACCCCTTGCCATCTGCGCCTTCATTATCTTATCCGTTTCCTCCGTGAGTATCGGAATAAATCTGAGTGCGATAGACATCATCATCGCTATGTCATGCACGGGAACCTTTATCTTATTTAAAGGCGCAAAGGCTTTTTCGAGGCCGTCTGTCAGCTTGTTCGGCGTAGTTGTAAGCGTCATAAGCGATGCCCCTAACACAAGATATACGAGTCTTACAGCCATGGTTACGGCCGTTCTGATACCTTCATGTGTTATTCTTAAGAATCCGAACTGCCATACCGTCTCACCTGATGTTAGAAACAGGTTTAAAGCCGCCGTAAACGCAAGCAAAAAAAAGATTGTCTTTAATCCTCTTGCCATATAGGAAAAAGGCACATGCGATATAGCGATCATGGATACAAGGAACACCGTACACAAAATATATCCGAAGCTGTTTACGATGAACAGCGATACCATAAAGATGAGCGTTCCCGCAAGCTTAACTCTCGGATCAAGGCGATGCAACACAGAAGAGACGGGATAATACTGCCCGAGAGTGATATCCTTCAGCATTTCTTCCTCCCCAGCGTCTCGATTATCGAGTCTTTCGCTTCCTCAACCGTTATCGCGGATGTATCCACATCCAATCCTCTGTTTTTAAGTGCGTGCATTACATATGTTATCTGGGGAGCGGAAAGGGACATTTTTTCTAACTGTTCATAATGAGAAAAAACCTCAGCCGGTCTCCCGTCAAACGCGATACTTCCTTTGTTTAAAACGATGATCCTTTTGGCGTATTCGGCAACATCCTCCATGCTGTGGGAAACAAGGATTACCGTCATATTCCGTTCCTTATGCAGCTTTGAAAGAAGCCCCAGTATTTCCCTCTTACCCTTAGGGTCAAGGGCAGCCGTCGGCTCATCAAGAATGATCGTCTCCGGCTCCATGGCAAGAACACCGGCGATGGCAACACGTCTTTTTAATCCGCCGGAGATCTCAAAGGGAGATCTTTCATATATATCACCCTCAAGACCGACATCCGCCAGTGCACGCTTCGCAAGCTCCTCCGCTTCAGAATCGGTACAGCCGCGGTTTTTCGGTCCGAAGCAAACATCCTTTAATACGGTAGCCTCGAAAAACTGATGCTCGGGATACTGGAAAACAAGACCAACCTGAAAACGCAGCTTGCGCCTGTCGTAGCGATCGCCCCAAATATCTTCATCATTATAAAGTACATGGCCAACCGTAGGACGTATAAGCCCGTTAAAATGCTGGATAAGAGTGGATTTACCGCTTCCGGTGTGACCTATGAGCGCAACAAATTCGCCGTTTTCTATTTCGAAAGACACGCTTTTTAAGGCATCGCTTTCATAAGCCGTGCCTTTATTGTATGTATATGTAACAGAGTCTAATCTTATCGACATAACTGTTCCGCCAACTCATCTATACTTAATACCGGTTCCGTAATGTCTGCGCCTGCAAGAGCAAGCTCGTGTGCCAGGAGAGTCACCTGCGGCAGCTCAAGACCGATCTTCTTTATCTCTTCCGCCCTGAAGAAAATCTCTCTTGGTGTTCCGGAAAGCTTAACACATCCGTCTTCCATAACAAAAACCTTATCCGCATTTAGGACCTCGTCCATATAATGCGTGATAAGGATAACAGTAACATTATTCTTTTTATTCAGCTCATTTAGCGCCGCCATACATTCGCGCCGCCCCGACGGATCCAGCATGGCAGTCGGCTCGTCCAGCACTATACAGCGCGGCTCCATAGCCATAACTCCGGCAATGGCCAGCCTTTGCTTCTGTCCTCCGGAAAGCTTATTGGGTGATTGCATTCTGTATGCACTCATTCCGGTGGCTTTAAGAGCTTTATCAACTCTCTTCCAAATCTCCTGTGTCGGCAGACCGAGGTTTTCCGGTCCGAAGGCCACATCCTCCTCCGCAACCGACGCGATTATCTGATTGTCGGGATTTTGGAAAACAAGGCCTGCACTCTGCCTTATCTTCCATATATCTTCGGAGTTTTTTGTGTCCATGCCGCAGATCCACACCGAACCTTCCGTAGGAGAAAGCAGAGCGTTTATATGTCTTGCAAGGGTGGATTTGCCGCAGCCGTTATTGCCGACTATGGCTATGAACATGCCCTCTTCCACCGACATGTCTATCCCTTTTAACGCATGGGTTACTTCCGGCTCCTCGGAATTATCGCGATACGACAAATAGTCATAATGAAGTTTTTCCGTTTTCAGTATCGACATTTATCAATCCTTCTATCGCTTCCCAGATCTCGTCTCTTCCCTGCTTAGTCTGCGCCGAGAAAACAAAGAGCTTCGAATCTGCCTTAAGACCCAGAGTTCTTCTGATCAGCGCCGTCTGTTTCTGAACCTGACTTCGTTTTATCTTATCCAGCTTTGTAGCTATGATAACCGGCTCGTAGCCGCTTTTTGATATCCATTTATACATGAGCTTATCATTTTCGGAAGGCTCATGTCTTATATCCACAAGCAGGAAAACACATTTAAGCATCTTGGATGTAAAAAGATATTTTTCGATCATCTTACCCCATTTAGCTTTTGTCTCGACATTCGCGTTTGCATAGCCGTATCCCGGCAGATCCACAAGATACAAATCATCATTTATATGATAGAAATTCAGCGTCTGCGTCTTTCCGGGCTGGGCACTTGTCCTCGCAAGGCTTTTTCTGTTCATGAGGGCATTTATAAGCGAGGATTTCCCGACATTGGATTTCCCCGCAAATGCTATCTCACACTGTCCTGTATCCGGAATTGCACTCGTAACGCCGCATACTATATCAAGTGATGCTTTTTTAATGATCATCTGCAAACGCCTCTTTTATTACCTGTTCCATTTTTTCAACGAACACGATCTCAAGTCCGCCCGTTATCTCTTCGTCTATTTCCTGTACATCGGGACGGTTTTCAACCGGCACAAGAACCTTTTTCATGCCTGCCTTTTTAGCGGCAAGAAGCTTCTCTTTTAAGCCGCCTATGGGAAGTACACGTCCTCTTAATGT
>CAYMAY010000125.1:0-3623 GCA_964388555.1 uncultured Lachnospiraceae bacterium | reverse complement strand
ACTCTCTCAGCAAGTACTTTTGTGATAGCTGCTGTAAGAGTTGTTTTACCATGGTCAACGTGTCCGATAGTTCCGATGTTACAATGCGGTTTAGTTCTGTCGAATTTTTCTTTTGCCATTTCTTAAATATCCTCCCTTAAGAAATATCTTTAGATTTAATTTTTAAATTGATCATTTTCTTTCAAAATCTATGAAAGATTATATTGTATTTTTAGTTCTTATGCAAGCAAATGTTACTTCTCTTTAAGCACTTTTTCCTGGATATTCTTCGGAACAGGCTCGTAACGCTCAAAGAACATAGAGTAGTTACCACGTCCCTGTGTTCTGGAACGAAGGTCTGTAGCGTATCCGAACATCTCTGCAAGGGGAACAAGTCCTCTTACGATCTTGCCGTTTCCGATATCATCCATTCCCTCTACACGGCCACGTCTCGAGTTGATATCGCCGATAACATCACCCATGTACTCCTCGGGCATTGTAACTTCGACTCTCATGATGGGCTCAAGGAGAACCGGATCTGCCTTCTGCATAGCCTCTTTGAATGCCATTGATCCTGCGATATGGAATGCCATCTCGGAAGAATCGACTTCGTGGTAGGATCCGTCGTAGCAGTTTGCGGAAATTCCCACAACCGGGAAGCCGCCAAGTATACCGGCCTTCATGGCATCCTGTATACCGTCGCTGACAGGCTGTATGTATTCCTTCGGAATAGAACCGCCGACAACGGTAGACTCAAACTTGTATGTCTCCTCAGAGTTTGCATCCATGGGCTCGAATTTAACTTTACAGTGACCATACTGTCCACGTCCACCGGACTGTCTTGCATATTTGCTGTCCACATCTGCCGGCTTGGTGATGGTCTCTTTGTAAGCAACCTGCGGTGCACCTACGTTTGCCTCTACATGGAACTCGCGCAGAAGTCTGTCTACGATGATATCCAGATGAAGCTCGCCCATTCCGGCGATGATGGTCTGACCTGTCTCCTGATTTGTATGAGCTCTGAATGTCGGATCCTCTTCTGCAAGCTTTGCAAGTGCTTCGCCAAGCTTGCCCTGACCTGCCTTTGTCTTAGGCTCGATAGCCAGCTCGATAACGGGCTCCGGGAACTCCATGGACTCCAGGATAACCGGATGCTGCTCGTCGCAGATCGTGTCACCTGTCGTAGAGATCTTGAATCCGATAGCGGCAGCGATATCACCTGAATAAACCTTATCCAGCTCCATACGCTTGTTGGCATGCATCTGAAGGATACGTCCTACACGCTCTTTCTTCTCTTTCGTTGCATTGAGTACATAAGAACCGGAGTTCATCGTACCTGAATATACACGGAAGTATGCAAGCTTTCCTACGAAGGGGTCTGTCATGATCTTAAATACGAGAGCTGAGAACGGCTCATCGTCTGATGAATGACGTACAACCTCATTGCCGTCAGCATCCACACCTTCGATAGGCGGAATGTCTGTCGGTGCAGGCATGTATTCGATAACAGCATCCAGGAGCTTCTGAACGCCCTTGTTTCTGTAAGCTGAACCGCAGCATACCGGAATAGCTCTGCCTTCGCAGGTAGCCTTTCTCAGCGCTGCCTTCATCTCGTCTACAGACGGAACATCATCCTCGAGGTATCTCATCATGAGATCATCATCCAGCTCGCAGACCTTCTCGATAAGCTCTGTTCTGTAGAGCTCAGCGTCGTCAGCCATGTCGCCAAGGTCATCGGATATTGTGATATCCTCGCCCTTGTCATCGTTGTAGATGTAGGACTTCATCTCGAAAAGATCGATGATTCCCTTGAAATCGTCTTCTTTTCCGATAGGAAGCTGAAGCACGATGGCATTCTTTCCGAGTCTTGTTCTGATCTGATCAACTGCTCCGTAGAAGTTTGCGCCTAAGATATCCATCTTGTTGATGAATGCCATACGCGGTACGTTGTATGTATCAGCCTGACGCCAAACGTTCTCTGACTGAGGCTCAACACCGCCCTTAGCGCAGAATACGCCAACGGCTCCGTCAAGTACACGAAGTGAACGCTCAACCTCAACGGTAAAGTCTACGTGTCCTGGTGTATCAATGATGTTGATACGGTTTTCTTCCGCACCCGGCTTTGTCTTTCCCTGCTCCTGTAATGTCCAGTGACAGGTTGTTGCTGCGGAAGTGATCGTTATACCTCTTTCCTGCTCCTGCTCCATCCAGTCCATGGTAGCAGTACCTTCATGGGTATCACCGATCTTGTAGTTTACGCCGGTATAGTAAAGTATACGCTCGGTAAGAGTTGTCTTACCCGCGTCGATATGCGCCATGATACCGATATTTCTCGTTCTTTCCAACGGATATTCTCTTCCAGCCAAAGGTATTCCCCCTTAAAACCTGTAATGAGCAAAGGCCTTGTTGGACTCTGCCATCTTATGCATGTCTTCTTTTCTCTTGACGGAAGCGCCGGTGTTGTTCATTGCGTCCAAAAGCTCGTTCGCAAGTCTGTCTACCATTGTCTTTTCGCTTCTCTTTCTAGAAAACATTGTTATCCAGCGAAGAGCCAGTGCCTGGCGTCTGTCGGGGCGAACCTCGATAGGAACCTGATACGTTGCTCCGCCGATACGTCTTGCTTTTACCTCAAGAAGAGGCATTATGTTGTTCATTGCTTCTTCGAAAACCTCTACAGCGGGTTTTCCAGCTTTAGCTTCCATCTTTTCGAATGCGCCATACACGATCTTCTGTGCGACACTCTTCTTGCCGTCGAGCATTATGTTGTTGATAAGCTTCGTAACGACTTTGTTGTTGTAAACTGGATCAGCTAAAACATCTCTCTTTTGAGTATGTCCTTTACGTGGCACGATACTTCCCTCCTTAATCATATTCGATCAAATCTCAGGTACTCACATTTTATGGCATTCGCATGTGTAGCGCCGGTATTTCCATTTATCCCTAAACAGCCGGAACAGGGTCTACGGAATGTCCGATAAAACCATAAGTTTCGTGATACAAACGATCGTTAATTACTTTTGATTATTATTTCTTTTTGGGTCTCTTAGCGCCGTATTTAGAACGAGCCTGCATACGGTTTGCCACTCCCGCGGTATCAAGCGTACCTCTGATGATGTGGTAACGTGTACCGGGAAGATCCTTAACTCTTCCGCCTCTGATAAGCACAACGCTGTGCTCCTGAAGGTTGTGTCCCTCTCCCGGGATATAGCTTGTTACTTCTATACCGTTTGAAAGACGTACTCTGGCGATCTTACGAAGAGCCGAGTTAGGCTTCTTCGGTGTAGCAGTCTTAACTGCTGTGCAAACGCCACGCTTCTGCGGAGAAGACAGATCACGAGATCTTTTCTTCAGCGAGTTGAAGCTTTTCTGTAAAGCCGGTGCCGTAGATTTCTTAACGGAAGTCTCGCGGCCTTTACGTACTAACTGATTAAATGTTGGCATTCCTTGTTCCTCCTTATTTGATTGCGCCTTATCGCGCTCCGGCTGTATGATTTTCATGCTGCTTTTTATACAGCAAAAGGCAGTGTGCATTCAAACGCACACTGTCAAATTATATCCATGAGACGGGGCCTTGTCAAGCTTATAGTTTGCGAAACAGCGGCTCAAAGTTTATGAAATACCGGCTCCATTTTGTCGAATGTGCA
>CAYMAY010000124.1:0-3624 GCA_964388555.1 uncultured Lachnospiraceae bacterium | reverse complement strand
TATCCATTGTAATGCTGCCGTTCTGCGAATTCATGGTAATATAACTGTCTATCTGCGGTGTCTTTCCCTCACGAATGAGGTTTCTTATGGCACTGTTTGCCACCATTATCTCACAAACCACCGTACGCCCCTGCCCGACCTTTCTCGGAAGAAGCTGCTGCGATACCACCGCGCGAATCGCAGTTGAAACCTGAAGTCTTATCTGACGCTGCTGGCCATCCGGAAATACGCTTACCATACGGTCTATGGCATCCGCCGCCGAATTTGTATGCAGTGTGGCAAATACGAGATGACCCGTTTCTGCCGCCGTAAGCGCCGTCTCGATAGTGGAAAGATCTCTCATCTCACCTATAAGGATGACGTCCGGATCCTCTCGAAGGATGGATCTTAAGCCGTCGGCGTAGCTTCTGGTGTCCACACCTATCTCACGCTGGTTTATAACGCATTTATCCGGTGTGTATACGTACTCGATAGGATCCTCAAGCGTGATTATGTGGCTATTGCGAGTATGATTTATTCGATTTAAAAGTGCGGCCAGTGTTGTGGATTTACCCGAACCGGTTTCTCCCGTTACGAGCACTATTCCGCTGCGATACTCCGAAAACTCGGATATAACAGGCGGAAGATTAAGCTCCTCCACCTCCGGTATATGATCCGCGAGTATACGGATCGCCGCCGAAACGGAGCCCTTCTGGCGGAATATATTTATCCTCGTACGCGCTCCGCACATAAAGGTACGCGCAATGTCGATCTCTCCGATCTCCTTCATTTCGTCGTACCTGTCTCCGGCAAGCGCTTCGGCATAAAGCTCACATTCCTCGTGGGACAGCGGCTCGCCCTCAAGCGACTGGATAGTTCCGTCTATGCGGCACTTGGGCGGAAGCCCGCATACAAGATGTATATCCGACGCCCTTGCCTGCTGCGCGTTGGCTATCAGTTCTTCTATATCTATCATAAACCAGGTTGTTCCCCTTATCAGTTAATCTACAGTCGAGTTTATGGTTCTTGCAGCCTCTTCTGCCGTTGTATCGCCGTTTAACACAAGATCCCGGCAGTTTTCCTGCATAGTGACGAAACCCGATTCTCTGGCTGCCGTATAAAGCTCGTCGTACGATGCGCCGTCACTTATAAGCTTTCGAAGCTTTTTATTTATCGTAAGTATCTCAAATACGCCCCGTCTGCCCTTATAACCGGTATGATGGCACTCCGGACAGCCCTCGCCCTTGTAAAACGAAACCTCTTTATCCGGCGCGATTCCCAGAATCTCCCTTTCGTCCTCCGTCGGTGTATAAGCCTTGCGGCAATACGGACAGATCTTGCGCACGAGACGCTGTGATATAACACCGCGAAGCGCACTTGATATCATATAGGGCTCGATTCCGATATCCGAAAGACGGTCGATGGCGGAAATAGAGTCGTTTGTATGCAATGTTGAAAGCACAAGGTGACCCGTTATAGCGGATCTTATGGCAATGGTTCCCGTTTCGCCGTCGCGAATCTCTCCTACGGAGATGATATCCGGATCCTGACGGAGTATGGCGCGAAGACCGCTTGCGAAGGTCATACCCGTTTTCTCATTTATCTGGCACTGGTTTACGCCCGGAATATTGTACTCTACGGGATCCTCCAGAGTCATGATGTTTGTCTCCTCGCTGCTGAGCTCCTGGAGCATCGCGCACATCGTGGTGGATTTACCGGAACCCGTCGGTCCTACTATAAGGATAACTCCGCTGCTGTTCTTAAGAAGATTCTGGTATTTTTCCAGATCTTCTCCCATAAGTCCTATACTCCGACTCGTGATGTGCTGTTCTGTTTTATCAAGAAGACGAAGAACTATTTTTTCGCCGTAGACTGTCGGCATTGATGAGATACGAAGGTCGATCTCGTGTGTGTTTACACGAACCATGGCGCGTCCGTCCTGCGGGATGCGTCGCTCTGATATGTTCATTCCGCCCATTACCTTAAGGCGGGAAATAACGGTGCTCTGCAGATTTGAAGGTACGGTAAGTATCTTGCGAAGCGCACCATCTATACGCATGCGGACAACCATCTCGTCATCCTGCGGCTCTAAGTGTATATCACTTGCCCGCTCCGTAACAGCGCGTTCTATAACGGAATTAACGAATCTTATGGTGGGCGCGGAAGCTTCCATATCCGCCTGCTGTCTTTGAACCGGCATGATATCCTTTGATGCACCGGCTTCCTGCTTCATTTCTTCGATGGCCCGGGCCGTTCCCTCGTTTCCGTAAAGAGTAGCGATGGCCTCCTCGATGGCGTTACGGGTCGCGATCATGGGAATTACGTTTTTATGGCTGGCAGATTTTATCTCCTCCTGCGCCGGGAAATTAAGCGGATCGTTTATGGCGATATAGAGTTCGTCTTTATAGAGCTTAACCGGAACAGTGCAATATTTTTTTGCTATTGCGCGCGGAACAAATTTCGCAAGCTCCACGGGAATAGATACCGCCGTAAGATCAATGAAATCAACTCCCAGCTGAAGCTGCAGCGCATCGATAAGCTGCTGCTCCGAGATGATGTTGTTATCTATTAAAATGTCGCCAAGGCGCTGTCCGGTCTGCTTCTGAAGCATTAAAGCCTCGCTAAGCTGATCCTGATTTATCGTGCCCGCCGTGATCAGGAGATCACCGAGTCGCATGTAAGCCATGGCATTACCTCCGAAGTTCCTTATTACAGGTTTTTATAGTCTAAAAAAGATCATGGGCAGCGTATCCCACGATCTTCCATATAATCGTCTTAAGAACGCACATGCGTCAATCTCATTTGAGTATATAGTTTCGAGACTGTAATGTCAACAAAATTGCTGTAAAATCAACGGAAATCATGCCTCTCTTTCGTTAAAAAGAACTAAAAACACGGCGTTTTCTTCTTTTTCTGTGTTTTTCTATCGTTTCACTCACCAAAGTGTAATCTCTCTCAAAAAGAATGTCGCTGATCTGGCGGGCAAGGTTTTCCGCTCCGATCTTCTCCGTCATGGCAACTATCTTTTTTGCGACGAACGCTCTGCTTTTTTCCTTATATTTTGGCATATCATTCATGCTCTGGATCTGCGCCAGCTCATTACGCCACAACAACGAAAGCTTTTTCTCCGGATTCACATTCGGATTTTTCGCCGGTTTCCTTAAAAAATAAAAATCCGCCCCGCCGTTTTCCTCCTCAACCGTGATCACTCCCCAGTGCGGGGGCACGTGTTCACATATGTGAAGTCCGTGACGCGACCCAACTGCCACGATGTTCATGTCGCAGAATTTATCATAATCCTTAACCTGCCCTGCAAGACGCGTGTACGTGTCCGCGTCGCTCTTTATCTCTATCCCGCAGATTGCATCCGGCATGACCATAATGATATCCGCCCGGGAATCACCTATTATTTTTTCCTCAATTATCCTTATCTTGCCGTAAGATTCTTCTAAAAAATCAAACAACGGCTCGCGAATATCCTTGTCGTGAAGCATGTATGATCGTTTCCTTTCAATTCTATCTTAATACGGAAAAGGAAAGATTTGAAGTCCCGTTGACTTCAAAAAAGCTCTTTTTTTAAAGGTCGGTTGACATAATTTCGCTTTGATTGTACAATAAGCTCATCTAAAACTTAATAAAAAATTC
>CAYMAY010000123.1:0-3865 GCA_964388555.1 uncultured Lachnospiraceae bacterium | reverse complement strand
GGACGTGATGAGCTTATAAGAAGTGCGAGAAAAATGACGCAGGATGCTGTTTCAGGCATAATAAAGCCGGAGGATATAGACGAAAAACTGTTCGGAAGTTATCTTGATACCGCCGATATCCCCGATCCCGATCTTCTTATCAGAACCAGCGGAGAGCAGAGAATTTCTAATTTCATGCTCTGGCAGCTGGCGTATACCGAAATGTATTTCACGAATGACGCATGGCCAGATTTTAAAGAGCCGCAGTTGTGGAAAGCAATTGAAACATTCAACAATAGAGACAGAAGATTCGGAAACGTAAAGAAATAAATTTTATCAGGTGATGAAATATGTTTAAGACAAGACTTTTAAGCGGCATTGTACTGGTTGCGGCGGCACTGCTTTTGATAATGAGCGGCGGCTATGTGCTTTTCTTTACAATGCTTGCGCTGTCACTTATAGCGGCGGGAGAGCTGTATAAGGCGACGGGAGTAAGAAAAAACACATTCGGCGTTTTGGATGTGGCGGGATATGTTGGAATAGCGTTATATTACATCGCACTGCTGTTTTTGCCGCAGTCGCTATATCTAATGGCTGTCGTGGTCGGATTTTTTATAATAGTATTCGTTTATGTTTTCAGTTATCCCAAATATAATGCGTTTCACACCATGTCGACTTTCTTCGGAATAATATATTGCGGCGTAATGCTGTCGTATATATACCAGACACGATTGCTTGAAGGCGGTCACTATCATGTATGGCTTATATTCTTAAGCGCATGGGGATGTGATACCTGTGCGTACTGTGCCGGAATGCTCTTCGGAAAACACAAGATGGCACCCATATTAAGCCCGAAAAAATCCATCGAAGGAGCTGTCGGCGGTGTTGTGGGCGCGGCTGTTCTCGGAGTGATCTATGCTGCCTTTACCGGCGGACCGATGCTGATGTATGCCATTATCTGTGCCGTCGGAGCACTTATCTCCATGGTGGGAGATCTTACGGCATCAGCCATAAAACGAAACATGGAAATAAAGGATTACGGAAAGCTTATACCGGGTCACGGCGGAATACTGGATCGCTTTGACAGCATAATATTCACGGCACCTATAATCTATTATCTTTCGTATTTGTTTATCAAGTGAGGGATTATGAAAAACATATCCATTATGGGCTCTACAGGTTCCATCGGCACCCAGACTCTCGACATAGTGCGTCAAAATAAAGAACGCTTTAATGTGGTTGCTCTCAGTGCGGGAAAAAATTATGAACTTCTGGAAAAACAGGCAAGAGAATTCTTGCCTGAAATTGTTGTTATAGAAAAAAAAGAGCACGCCGACATATTAAAAACACATTTATCGGATATAAAGGGTATAAAAGTACTCTGCGGAATGGACGGTCTTATCGAAATAGCGAAGATGCAAAGCAGTGATGTTTTCGTTACGGCGATAGTCGGAATGATAGGAATAAGACCAACGCTGGCCGCAATAGAAGCCGGCAAAGACATCGCTCTTGCAAATAAGGAAACCCTTGTTACGGCAGGTCATCTTATAATGAAGGCCGCAAAGGAAAAGGGCGTAAAGATACTCCCCGTGGATAGCGAACACAGTGCCATATTCCAGTGCATTCAGGGCAGTAAGGGAGAGAACGGCGTTAATCCGGTGGAAAAGCTCTGGATAACAGCCTCCGGCGGTGCGTTTAGGGGAATGAATGCCGCGCAGCTTAAAAATGTTACGGCTAAGGAGGCACTTAAGCATCCAAACTGGAGCATGGGCAAAAAGGTCACTATTGATTCGGCCACACTTGTCAACAAAGGCCTTGAAGTAATGGAGGCAAGATGGCTATTTGAAATGCCGCTGGATAATATCGAGGTTGTGGTTCAGCCTGCCAGCATAATACATTCCATGGTGGAATTTAAAGACGGTGCAGTTATCGCACAGCTCGGCGTGCCGGATATGCATCTGCCGATACAATATGCGCTTACGTATCCCGAAAGGCTTCCTCTTGGCGGAGACAGGCTCGATTTCAAGAAGCTCGGAAGCATAGCGTTTGAAGAACCGGATACGCAGAATTTTAGAGGCCTTCCTCTTGCCATAAGTGCTGCAGGAGTCGGCGGATCCATGCCAACCGTATTTAATGCGGCCAACGAGAAAGCCGTTAAGATGTTCCTTGACGGGAGGATAGGCTTTACTGATATCTTTAAGCTTATCGAGGAGGCCATGGCGGCGCACAGCGTTATATCGGAGCCGTCCCTTGAAGAAATACTTGAGACAGAAAAGAAGACGTACGAATACATCGAAAGCAGGTGGTAGCACATGGGCATTGTTATCGCGATAGTGATACTTTGCGTTGTAATAATGTTTCACGAGCTTGGTCACTTTCTCTTAGCCAAGGCTTGCCATATAAATGTAGAAGAATTTGCCTTCGGAATGGGTCCGAGGATTTTGTCCTTCGAAAGAGGCGGAACCGTTTATGCGTGGAGGCTCATACCCATAGGCGGTATGTGTATAATGCAGGGCGAGGACGAGGATGACACTACCACGGGAAGCTTTCAGTCTGCTAAGGTGTGGCAGAGGATCCTTGTCGTTGCGGCCGGACCGGTATTTAATTTTATCCTTGCTTTTGTTTGTGCACTTGTAGTGATCTTTGGCGCGGGCGCCGACGTGTGTACCGTGTACGAGGTTCATGATGATTCGCCTGCGGCACAGGCCGGACTCATGGCCGGCGATCTTATAGTTGAGTACGAAGGCAGCGAGATAATAAATGCAAGGGATCTTCAGCTTGATATAACCTTAGACGGAATTCCGGACGAGATAAATCTTGTAGTGGAAAGAGACGGTGAGAGAGTAGCGCTGTCATTTGCAACGGATGATACCGGCGGCGGATTTTCGTATAATGCCGCACGTGAAAAGCAGGATTTTCCGACGTCTATAGGATATTCTTTCGGAGAAATTAAGTTCTGGATAAAGGCCACCTTCAAATCACTGGCGGGGCTTTTCAGCGGACGCTTCGGATTGAATGATGTGTCGGGACCTGTGGGAATTGTTTCGTCGGTCAGCACCGTATACAATAATGCCTCGACATACGGCGCATTTTCTGCACTGATGTCAATGCTGAACATGCTCATACTAATTTCCGTAAATTTAGGCATAATGAACCTTATTCCGTTGCCGGCACTCGATGGAGGACGTCTTATATTCCTATTTATAGAATGCATACGCAGAAAAAGGTGCAACCAGAAAATAGAAGGAATTGTTCATTTTATCGGCATAGTCGTACTCTTAGGCCTTGCCGCTGTGATAGCGTTTAATGATGTATTGAAGCTGATCTGAATTTTTGGATTAAAAAAACACCGCTTTAATCTATGGTCAAGGCGGTGTTAAATATTAATATCAAAAACTTGAAAATACACATTTTAAAAAATGCTCTGGTTTTTTGATGCTTGATTGCTTATTATGCAAACACAAGCTCGTTTTCTTTAATTATCTTATCGATTTCGTCGATGCTTTTTTTTGTTGCCATAGCAATCTGCTCTAAAGAAAAATTGCTCTCATACATATTTATAATGACCTTTTCTATAGCTCTTTCTTCAATGCCTTCACTCAGGTTACACATAACTTTTACCTCCTCACCGAACTCATTTGTAATCGGAATGTTATATTCGTATTTTAAAATATTCAGTTTCTCGTGTTCTTTTAATTCCTCTGATAGCAAAGAGCTTATCAGGCGGTGCATTTCATGATTTTCGTCATATGCCGGAACATCACTTGTAATTCCGACCATCACGATATTTATCAGATCCAGATTGCCCTTCCAGTTATACGGTGTTAATATTTCGTCCTTCACAAGGTGAATATGGCTTAAACTATTATATGCCATGTTCATACAG
>CAYMAY010000122.1:0-3939 GCA_964388555.1 uncultured Lachnospiraceae bacterium | reverse complement strand
AAGCCTGCGCGGCCGCCGCCCCATATACAATCCGCCGGTGCGCCGTAGATCGATGCGATCTCGCACCAATCGTAAAAATATTCCCGATGCTCATGGTACAGCGCCAGAAACTCCCTGTAAAAATCATAAAACTCAAAAAGCCCCGGCAAATGAAAATGTGCTTTGTTTTTTGCTTCTGTCATCAGTTTTTCCTGTCTAACCATAATTCATAAAGTAATATGATTTTCTAAAATTCAATTGTGTTACCGCTGCACAAATTATACAATAATCGTGATGAAAATAGCATGATATAATTTCTGTTCATCAGAAAAGAAAATTATGACGGATAGAAAAGCTCCCCACTACCACGATGGCAATGGGGAGTTTTCGGTATATTCTCTCGTATCCCATTTCGGGTACGATTTTTTTTTGCGTCTTATTTCATAAGCTGAGCCAGGTCGTTCTCCGGTGTTGTAATAGGTGCAATGCCGAAATTCTCAACGAGATAATTCAGCACGTTAGGGGAGATGAACGCCGGCAGTGTCGGGCCGAGGCGGATGTTCTTAATGCCCAGATGCAGCAGCGTCAGAAGAATGCATACTGCCTTCTGCTCATACCAGGACAGAACCATGGACAACGGCAGATCGTTCACGCCGCAGTCAAACGCGTTTGCAAGTGCGACGGCGATCTGAATAGCACTGTAGGCATCGTTGCACTGTCCCACATCCATCAGACGCGGCAGACCGCCGATGGTGCCAAGATTGAGATCGTTGAATCGATATTTTCCGCAGGCAAGTGTCAGGACTACTGTGTCGGCAGGCGTCTGCTTTACAAACTCTGTGTAGTAATTTCGTCCGGGACGTGCTCCGTCGCAGCCGGCAACAAGGAAGAAATGCTTGATGGCGCCGGCTTTAACAGCCTCGATAACCTTATCTGCCACACCCAGCACAGTACCGCGGGCGAATCCCGTCATAACAGTACTGCCGCCGTTAATGCCTGTAAAATGCTGGTCTTCCGTATAACCGCCCAGCTCCAGTGCCTTTTCAATAACCGGAGTGAAATCCTTGTCGTCTCCGATGTGCGTCATTTCGGGATATGATACCACTGCCGTTGTGAATACGCGGTCTGCATAGCCTGCCTTCGGCGGCATCAGGCAGTTAGTGGTAAACAGCACCGGTGCAGGGATATCAGCAAATTCCTTCTGCTGATTTTGCCAAGCCGTGCCGAAGTTTCCCTTGAGATGAGCATATTTTTTCAGCTCGGGATAGCCGTGAGCCGGCAGCATTTCACCATGTGTATAAATATTGATGCCTTTGCCTTCGGTCTGCTCAAGAAGTAATTTCAGGTCGTGAAGGTCGTGACCGGAAATAACGATAAAAGGCCCCTTCTCTACTGTCAGAGGAACGGTAACAGGCGCGGGCGTACCGTAGGTTTCTGTATTTGCCTTGTCAAGTATTTCCATGCACTTGAGGTTCTTCTCGCCGACTTCCATAACGATGGGAAGCAATTCACCCATGCCCCAGTCCTCACCGATGGCGAAAAGCGCTTTGGCGAAGAAGCGATTTACCTCATCATCTGCATATCCCAATATCATCGCATGATGCGCATAGGCTGCCATGCCGCGCACGCCAAAAAGAATGAGCGATTTGAGACTGCGGATATCCTCCTGGGCATTCCAAAGATTCTCCATATCGTAGTCGTTTGTTCGTCCGCACGCCGATGCACAGCCGGAGCAATTCGGAACGAGGCGAGCCTTTTCCGCATGTACACGATCGATCAGCTCACGAATGGTCTTTTCGTTGAAATTAACATTTGTGATGGTTGTAAACAGTCCCTCGATGACCAGACTCCATGTGCCATCGTTTACATCCGGTGCAGTATCTGCCGCGCGGGACAATCCAATCAGCGCACCTGTCAGCTCGTCCTGAAGCTTTGCCACATCCGCTGTCTTGCCGCAGACGCCAGCCTTTCCGGTGCAGCCTGTGCATCCCGCCGTCTGCTCACACTGAAAACAAAACATTTTCTGATCCATTTGAAATCCTCTCTTTCTCTCGTTTCATGTAAATCGTATGTCGATCTCAATATTTTTTATAACAATCGTTTATTCGAGACTTGCTCCAAACAACTTGTGTTCTGCACGTATCATAGTATAATAAATTCAACATGTCGGTTGTATTTTCAACGAAAGAAGAATTTTATGAAAGAATTTTTATCAGTAATTCGATCATCACAGCTTTTTTCGGGTATTTCCGAAGAAGAGCTTACGGCTATGCTGTCCTGCCTTGATACAAGAACAGAGAATTTTTCAAAAGATGATTTTGTACTGCGCTCCGGAGACGCAATAGAATCCATCGGTCTTGTGCTGTCGGGAAGCGTTTTGATCATACAGGAGGATATCTGGGGAAACCGCAATATTCTCTCCAAGGCAGGGCCGGGACAGACCTTTGCCGTGGCATTCGCCTGCGCGCCCGGCTCCGTATTAAATGCAAGTGCGGTTGCCGAGACAAACGTCACTATCATGTTTCTGAATGTAAAACGCATCCTGAGCGTATGCCCATCCGCCTGTGACCACCACAGCCGGATCATCCGGAATCTGCTCAGCGAACTTGCCGAAAAAAACCTGCGCTTCAGCGAAAAACTTACGCATATGGGGCAGCGCACCACGCGCTCAAAGCTGATGTCTTATCTTTCGGCGGAGTCGCAGCGCCTGGGAAAATACGAATTTGACATTCCGTTTTCGAGACAGCAGCTTGCGGATTATCTCGCCGTGGAACGCAGCGGACTATCACTGGAGCTGGGTAAAATGCGTACCGAAGGTCTTCTGGATTTTCACAAAAGCCATTTTATTTTAAAGGTATAACGGTTATGATAAATACAATAAAGATAACTGCCATATGGTACGGTCTATAATTCATGACCGGAAAAAGGCTTAAAAAGGGGTAACTATAATGAGAATAGAAAGCGAAAGACAGGCTAAGCGATGGGCTATGACCAGACGTGGAGCAACGGTGATTAATCGATATCAATATAGAGCAAATGAGAGCCTGAAGATTCTTTCTTTTTTGAAGATGACGGAGGAATGGCTGGATTTTGTTGTATCCTGCAGAAGAGGTATCGAGCACAGCTACGATATCGTGGACGGACCTATGGCGGATGATCAGATTTGGAATTTTGTGGAAGGATTTATGTCTGGCAGAATTTCCAGAGCGGCTTTTTGGGAGCTGGTAAAGTTTAATTATCCGACACATCAGATTGTTTTCTGTAGTCAGGAAGCTCTTAAAACATTGACTTTTGAAGGGAGTGAGACTCTGTGAAAAATATCTACTTTCCAGAAGAAGAGATTACCAGTGACGATCTCTATTTTATCTGTTACATGATTGAGAAGGTGGCAAGACAATTAAAACAGCGTAATAAATATGTAGTCAATGCTATTGGAGCAGAAGGCTTTCGCCATTTGTTAAGCTGTGCTCAGGCTTTGCATTGTGAAAATCCCCTAAAGGTAGCCAGTGACTGGATCTCGGATTATTCTCTGGAAAAAGGTGATTTTGATATTACAGATGTGGATCCAGAACTTGCGGAAATTATCCCTACAGAACTGGATATGGGCGCTGTATATCAGCGTTTGATCACAGATACTTTATCTTCTAATGAAGACTATGTAGATGGAATCCTGCGAGTATATAACAATCCGATCTGTGAGACCATAGATAATTACAATTGCAGCGCCTTTTATGAACCATCTTATGTGGTAGCCAGAGCGTATCAGGATGGCGGCTTCTAAAGGAATAAAAGTAAGATGATAAAAGTACTATTTGTCTGCCACGGCATAGTACTTACATTCTCTCTGAAAGCCTTTATTTAAGCCATTCCTGAGTTGCCAAGACCTTATTGTCTGTTTGATCAAGGGATTCCTTTGTTAAAGGGAGTCCCTTTTATTTACAAATGACAAGATAAATGATA
>CAYMAY010000121.1:0-4136 GCA_964388555.1 uncultured Lachnospiraceae bacterium | reverse complement strand
GCAGCCGGTGCTGTATCAGGAGATACCAGCGATGCTGAAAAGTACGGTATTTATGAAGCAGCCGATGCTGTAGAGTCAGGGCTTAAGACAACTATCGAAGGTCTTACGGCAAAACTCGGCGAGGCTTCCACGAACCTTAAGACAGCAGCCGGATACGACGAGACAGCAGCCGGTCTTATAAACGGCGTTCTCAATCCGGAAGATCCGGAATCAGCCGCCAACCTTACCGCGGAACAGATAGCAGCGCTTACGAATGCATACAAAGCCGTTTCCGGTGCGCAGCAATACACAAGCGGAGTACAGAGTGCTCTCGAAAAAACTTCTATAGATATTTCCAGCGCAACTACGGCTCTTGAAGGCATAAAGACCGGTGCAACGAGCATAAGCAACTACGCAAAGCAGATATCTGCAGGATTAAAGAGCAATGATACGTCGAGTTCTGATAAATACGGAATCTACGAAGCGGCTGCCGCTATAAAATCAGGTGCAGATTCACTTAATGCGGCTGCAAACCAGATCATGAGTTCCATAGACACCATGACAAACGACGATAACATCGGCGCACTCATCTCCGGTCTTGAAACCATGAGCAGCTCCAGCGGAACGCTTGTAAACGCCGTTTCGCAGCTCTCATCCGGTTCCAGCCAGCTTACATCCGGATCCGAACAGCTTGAAAGCGGAATCAATACGGCAAGCGAAGCCATAAGCGAGCTTTACACCGCATCAGAAGAGATCAAGGATGGTATGGCACAGCTCGACAGCGACGGCATCCAGAAGATTGCCGATCTCGTGAAGAATGACCTTACATCATTCCTCAACAGGCTCAAAGCCGTAAACGACTACGCTGAAGAAGCCGAAAGCTTCTCCGGATGCCCGGACGGCGTAGAATGCACAACGAAATATATCTACAAGACAGCGGAAATATCCGCAGAATAATCATACATACAAATATTCGACGGGACTGTTACGGCAGCCCCGTCTTTCTTTTTTATTGCCTGCAAAACGGCCATCTTGTCTTATTGTACATTGACAACCCCGTTTGAATGATATAGCATAGGGAAAGTATTTTGCGCTTAACAAATGCATTTAATGGGGAGGATTTATGCAAAACAGCAAGAAGAAAGCAATAACAATCGCCATTGCCGTTGCTATCGTAATTATCGTTATGATAATCGCCGCATGCACGACAACGGTAGACAGCGTTCAGGCAAGCTTCTGGGGACTCGTTCCTCCGATAATCGCCATCGGACTGGCGCTCATAACAAAAGAAGTTTACAGTTCACTTTTCATCGGAATCTTAGCAGGTGCACTGCTTTACACCGGCTTTAATTTCGAAGATACCGTCAATCACGTATTTTCCGGCGGTATCGTTACCGTTCTTTCGGACACAGGAAACCTTGGTATCATCGTATTCCTTATAATACTCGGCATGATGGTCTGCCTTATGAATAACGCAGGCGGATCGGCTGCATTCGGACGTTGGGCTTCCCAAAAGATCAAGACCCGTGTCGGAGCACAGCTTGCAACTATTGTTCTGGGTATTCTTATATTTATAGACGACTATTTCAACTGTCTTACGGTCGGCAGCGTAATGCGTCCCGTAACAGATAAGTTCAATGTATCCCGCGCGAAGCTGGCATACCTTATAGATGCCACCGCAGCTCCCGTCTGCATCATCGCACCTATATCATCCTGGGCGGCAGCCGTTTCCGGATTTGTTGAGGGCGAGGACGGACTTACTCTTTTTATCGAAGCAATTCCGTTTAACTACTACGCATTGCTTACCATCGCAATGATGATAATAATGGCACTTATGAGGACAGAATTCGGTTCAATGGCGATTCATGAGCGCAACGCTGTAAAGGGTGATCTCTTTACCACGCCGGATCGTCCGTACGCTACTGACGAAGCAGAAGCAAATCCAAATGGCAAGGTCATCGATCTGGTAATCCCGATCGTATGTCTCATAGGCTGCTGCATATGCGGTATGATCTACACCGGCGGATTCTTCTCGGGAGCAAGCTTTGTGGAAGCATTTGCAAACAGCAGCGCATCCGTAGGACTGATGCTGGGTTCATTCTTTGCATTGATAATTACAATAATTCTTTACATCGCACGAAAAGTACTTAGCTTTGAAAAATGCATGGCATGCCTTCCGGAAGGATTCAAGGCCATGGTTCCGGCAATACTTATCCTTACGTTTGCATGGACTCTTAAGTCTATGACAGATAACCTTTCAGCCGGAACATACGTTGCAGGAATCGTTGCGAACTCCGCAGAAGGTTTAATGAACTTCCTTCCGGCAATAATCTTTATCATCGGATGCCTTCTTTCCTTTGCAACAGGAACTTCATGGGGAACATTCGGAATACTTATTCCGATAGTCGTAGAAGTCTTCAAGGGCGGCGACCACACAATGATGATAATCGCTATCTCTGCATGTATGGCAGGCGCTGTTTGCGGAGACCACTGCTCACCGATTTCGGATACGACGATCATGTCCTCCGCAGGTGCACAGTGTAACCACCTGAACCACGTATCAACCCAGATCCCGTACGCGGTCGTTGCGGCTCTGCTCTCCTTCGTATGCTACCTCATCGCAGGATTTACGAAGAGCGCGATCATAACGCTTCCGATAGGAATCGTAATACTGTTCCTGTTCGTAGTCGTTGTCAGAAAGAAGAACGGAACCATAGAAGGGTAGATAATTACACTTATAAAGTTCAAATCACCGGTCATGCTAACGTATGGCCGGTTATTATTATTAAAGATATGGAGAGAGGTTTTAAAATGAACGCAAAAGCAAACATTGTAATTTTAGACGGATTCGCGGCAAACCCCGGAGATCTTTCCTGGAGCGAATTTGAGGAGCTCGGAAACGTTACCCTCTACGA
Organism: uncultured Lachnospiraceae bacterium; assembly: GCA_964388555.1. Classification (GTDB taxonomy): domain Bacteria; phylum Bacillota; class Clostridia; order Lachnospirales; family Lachnospiraceae; genus Alectryocaccobium. The sequence goes on along the minus strand of CAYMAY010000121.1, from coordinate 1,242 downwards.
CAGAAGTCAAAAGGTCGATGAGATTATCAGCCGCTGTAAGGGCGCGGATATCGTAATCACAAACAAATCCATCATCTCGCGGGAGGTTATGGAAAACTGTCCAAGCATTAAATACATAGGAATAACGGCAACAGGTTATAATGTTGTTGATATGAACGCGGCGGCGGATTTTGGAATAACCGTAACTAATGTTCCTGCCTACAGCACGGAAGACGTGGCTCAGATGGTATTCTCACATTTGCTCAACATAACAAACCACGTTGCTCTCCATAACGATGCCGTCAAAGACGGCGAATGGGCAAGCTGCGTTGATTTTACGTTCTGGAAAACGCCTCTTATTTCACTCTATGGCAAAACACTCGGAATAATCGGATACGGTCTCATAGGAGCTACCGTTGCCAAAATAGCCAAGGCCTTCGGAATGAACGTGCTTGTAAACACAAGAACTCCGTCCAAGGTAAAGGACGCGGATGTGTCCGTTGCTTCCCTTGAAACGCTTTATGAGAAGTCCGATGTGATCTCGCTTCACTGCCCTCTTACCGATGTCAATAAGGGTATGATAAACAAAAATGCCATTTCACAGATGAAGGATGGCGTAATAATCATAAATACGGCGCGCGGTCCTTTAATAAACGAAGAAGACCTTGCACAGGCTCTAAAGAGCGGAAAGGTTTACGCGGCGGGATGTGAAGTAGCTTCCGTCGAACCCATAAAGCCGGAAAATCCGCTGCTTACGTGCGACAATTGCTTTATAACTCCTCACAATGCGTGGGCTACCATTGAGGCACGCAAAAAGCTTCTTAAAATAGCGGCAGAAAACGTGCGCTGCTATCTTCACGGAACACCGCAGAATGTGGTATCATAACTAAACACAGATTCGAGCAAATAAGCCTTCATGACTTATTCCGAAGGTACCAAGAAGAGCCGAGAGGATTTCACCCTGTTTTGTACTAAATGCGGCACAAAAAACGACATCGGAGCAAAATTCTGCAAAAGCTGCGGAGCTCCGTTGATTCAACCCAAAAGCGGAGTTCAAAACGAGACCCAGCTCGAAAGCGGGATTGTTTCAGATTTGATAACGGTTGGCGACTCTGCCGATCTGACAGTTGCATTAGATTGATTACCGATGGCTGCGAAAGCAGCCATTTTTTTCTTGAACGATAGGCCCAAAATGGTGTATCATCCGATTATGATTACATTATTATCAAAGATTTTTATAAAAGAAAATGAACCCGAAACAAA
>CAYMAY010000120.1:0-4180 GCA_964388555.1 uncultured Lachnospiraceae bacterium | reverse complement strand
TTCAAGAAAAAGCTTACGGAAACAGACGCTTCTCTTGATAAATGCATTACGGAATATCACCGTCAGCAGTCGCTTTTAGAGTCGCTGGAAAATCTTGCGGAAAGATATGAGGGCTACGGCGGCAGCGTTAAGAAGATCATGGAGCTTAAAGACAATAATCCCGGAATAATGGGTGTTGTGGCGGAGCTCATATCAACGGATAAAAAATACGAAACAGCGATAGAAACCGCCCTGGGCGGAAGCCTCCAAAACATCGTAACTGACAACGAGAGCACCGCTAAATACCTGATAGAATATCTTAAACGGGGAAGGTTCGGCAGGGCTACATTTTTACCTCTTACATCAACGAGAAATTCCGAAAAGAAGGAAGCACCCCAGGCGGATGGCATCATCGGCGTGGCAAGCGATCTTGTGAAGTGTGAGGATCGTTATCGAGCCCTTGCGGATATGCTTCTGGGGCGAACGATAGTCGTAGATACCATCGATCATGCCATAGCAGTCGGCAGAAAATATAATCATCGTCACCGTATGGTCACGCTGGAGGGAGAGCTTATCAGTCCCGGCGGAGCCATGACGGGAGGAAGTTATAAAAATAATGCTAATCTTATGGGAAGAAGCCGTCAGATAGACGAGCTTAAAAACGCTGTTCGTAAGAGCAAAAAAGAGGTCGAAAGCCGCGAATCGCTTATAGTAGAGATAAAACAGGACAGAAATATCTTAAGAGCAAAGCAGAGCGAGCTTAACGATAAGATCCAGCAGCTTTATCTTGATAAGAATACGGCTGAGGTAAACCTCAATGCGGCGATGGAGCAGTCCGATGCCCTGGTTTCCGACGGAAGCTCCCTTGATAAGGAGAAAAACGAGCTTGCGAAGCAGAAGCGGGAGATCGAATCGTTTATGAAAGACGTTAACGCCCGCATGGACGAGTCAGTGGAGAACGAAAATGCCGTAAATGAAAAAATAAAGGCAGATTCCCAGGAGCTGGAGGAGCTGACAAAAAGAGAAAGCGAAGCATCCTCAGAGGCGGAAAAGGCAAGGCTTGAACTTTCCGGAATCGTTCAGAAAAGAGAATATTTAAGGAAGAGTATAGAGAATTTAAAAGCCGAAGCTTCAAAGACGGATGAAGATATAAAACGGGCCGGCGAGCGCATAGAGGGCGAGGCCGCCGATGCGTCCGCAAGAGCTGCAGCCGTGGAAAAACTCGGTGAGGAATCGGAAAGATTCGCAAAAGAATCCGGAGAGTGCAGCCAAAAGCTGGGCGAGAAAAAAGCGGAAAAAGAAAGACTGAACACACAGTACAAATCTCTTTTTGAAAAGAGGGAAGAGCTTTCCGAAACTAAAAACCTTCTGGAAAAAGAGTGCATAAGGCTGGAAAATTCCATCGAGAAGAACGAGGCGGAAAGAGAAAAGAACGTAAGCTATCTCTGGGACGAATATTCCCTCACGCCGGATCAGGCAAAGCGGGACGAAAACGACGACAGAAGCCGTACACAGCTTATAAAGGAAATTTCGCAGATACGCGGCGAGATAAAAGAGCTGGGAACGGTAAATGTGAACGCCATAGAAGAATACAAAGAGGTTGGCGAGCGATACGAATTTTTGAGCGCACAGCACGCCGATCTGACAAAGGCGGCAGAGAACTTAAAGGGTGTGATCGAAGAGCTGGATAAGGGCATGCGAAAGCAGTTCGCCGAAGGATTCGCGCAGATAAGAGACGAGTTTAATAACGTATTCAAGAGGCTTTTCGGAGGCGGAATGGGTACGCTGGAGCTTGTTGAGGACGACGACATCCTGGAGGCAGGCGTCAGGATAATAGCACAGCCGCCGGGCAAGAAGCTTCAGAATATGATGCAGCTTTCTGGTGGCGAAAAGACGCTGACGGCCATCGCGCTCCTGTTTTCGATACAGAACCTTAAGCCGTCGCCGTTCTGCATACTTGACGAGATAGAGGCGGCGCTTGACGATGCCAACGTAGACAGATTTTCGTCGTATCTTCACAAACTTTCAAAGAGCACGCAGTTTATTGTTATCACCCACAGACGCGGAACCATGAATTCCGCCGACAGGCTGTACGGCATAACAATGCAGGAAAAAGGCATTTCAACCATGGTTTCCGTGGATCTTATCGAAAGCAGCTTAAGCTGACGGAGGGAAAATGGCAGAAGGATTTTTTAAGAAACTTGTAAGCGGATTATCAAAGACGAGAAAGAGTTTTTCTAACGGGTTGAATTCCGTATTTAAAGGATTTTCAAAGATAGATGAGGATTTCTATGAGGAGCTCGAAGAGATACTTATCATGAGCGACATCGGGGTTTCCGTCACCGAGGAGATCCTTGATAATTTAAGAGCACAGGTAAAGGAAAACGGCATCCGCGAGCCGGAGGAGTGCAGAAAACTCCTTATGGACGAATTAAAAGCCCAGATGAGTGTGCCTCAGGATGCGTATGATTACGAGAATGCGCCGTCTGTCGTGCTGATCGTGGGAGTTAACGGTGTAGGCAAGACCACATCCATCGGAAAGCTGGCGCATCTTTATAAGGAGATGGGCAAAAAAGTCGTTATCGCCGCCGCGGATACATTCCGTGCCGCAGCGGGAGAACAGCTTGAAAAATGGGCAGAACGTTCCGGTGTTGATATGATAGGCGGACAGGAGGGAGCGGACCCCGGATCTGTCGTGTTTGACGCTGTTGCCGCGTCGAAGTCCAGAGGCGCAGACATCCTTCTGTGTGATACGGCGGGAAGGCTTCATAATAAGAAGAACCTTATGGAGGAGCTTAAAAAGCTGTATCGCATAATAGAGAGAGAATATCCCGATGCCAGGACGGAGACCTTCATAGTCGTAGACGGTACCACGGGTCAGAACGGTCTTATTCAGGCAAGAGAGTTTTCACAGGTGGCGCCTGTAACGGGAGTCATTCTGACAAAGCTTGACGGGACGGCAAAGGGCGGTATCGCCGTAGCCATCCAGTCGGAATTAGGCATACCTGTTAAATTCATAGGCGTTGGCGAAGGAATAGACGATCTGCAGAAGTTTGACCCCGAAAGCTTCGTCGAGGCCATGTTTACGGAAGAGTGATGATCAGGGAAGTCAAAACTTCTTTTGACATTAACATTATAAAATAGAAGAAAGGAAGCTATCATGGAAAATTATTTAAACGATGCACTTGATATTCTGATCAAAGAGGAAAACGCTCTTAAGTTTGATTCTTTCGATAACGAAGAAGCGTGGAAGCTTGGTTGCTTTATGGTTGACAGAGTAAAGAAAACGGGAATCGATCTGGCAATATGCATTCGTAAGACGGACGGAAATATCGTATTTCAGTATGCTTCCGAGGGAACGGATTTCTCGAATCAGTTCTGGATGAACAAGAAATTTAATACCGTAATGCTTATGAAAACAAGTTCCTTAAGAGCGGATGTGCAGTGGCAGATCAACGGCGAAAAGCTTCCGGGCGAGGAATACGCAGGCTGCGGCGGCGGATTCCCCATAAGATTAAAGGGGGATGATGAGATTAAGATGGTACTTACCGTTTCACAGCTTCCCCACGTTGATGACCACAATTTCATCGTTGAATCGTTGTCAGAATATTTGAATGCGGACGTTGAGAAGATAAGCGGCGATCTTTCCATGGTCGAAGAGTAAAAATCACGAAATTTGGATCGTAAAATTTGTAAAAATCTGCTTGTAAAACCATGCTCTGTCATGGTATGATATTTCAGCTTGTAAAAAACACGCAGGCGGATCGTCGGGGCGGTGCCCAAAGGGTTTCCCGTGCGAAACGAAGTCTGCGGAAGAATTTAACCAAAAGGAGAATTAAAAATGGGCGTAATTTCAATGAAACAGTTACTCGAGGCAGGAGTTCACTTCGGACATCAGACAAGAAAATGGAATCCTAAGATGGCTCCGTACATCTACACAGAGAGAAATGGAATATACATCATCGATCTTCAGAAGACAGTAGGAATGATCGACGACGCATACAACGCTATGGGAGATGTTGCAGCAAACGGAGGAACTGTTCTTTTTGTAGGAACAAAGAAGCAGGCTCAGGATGCTATCGCTGTTGAGGCAGCACGCTGCGGAATGTTCTATGTAAATGAGAGATGGCTCGGCGGAATGCTTACAAACTTCAAGACAATCCAGAGCCGTATCAAACGTCTTAAAGACATCGAGAGAATG
>CAYMAY010000119.1:0-4252 GCA_964388555.1 uncultured Lachnospiraceae bacterium | reverse complement strand
AAGATCGTAAACGTTCCTCTTGCCAGCTCGGAGCCTTTTTCGTTTTTTATCATGACCTCGATCACAGCGATGGTCTTTCCGACCTTTATCTCCCTGCTCTCGGCGATGAGATGATTTGCATTCTTGCCGGGTCTTAGAAAGTTCATGTCGGCATTTACCGTCGTTACAGGATGACCATATGTTTTCACTGTCACACCTGCGCATGTGTCCGCCAGTGTAAAAAGGCAGCCGCCATGCACTGTTCCGATGGGATTGAGCTTGTCCTCATCAACGTCCATTTCCACTATCGCATGACCTTTGCTCAAATGGGTAATGTAGATTCCGTTCTGAGCGGCAAACCGGTTTTCCTCGTTGCTCTCCTTTATGATCTTCGCAAAATCCACCTTCGTCATGACTTTTTAGCTATCGCCTCACGCTTTCTGAGTCTTGAATCCAGCTGTTTCTTTCTGATACGCAGATTCTCCGGCGTTACCTCAAGAAGCTCGTCGCTGTCTATAAATTCAAGAGCCTGCTCGAGGCTGAGAATCTTAGGCGGTGTAAGCGTAAGTGCCTCATCGGCGGACGACGTTCTTGTGTTCGTCAGGTGCTTTGTCTTACATACGTTCAGTTCTATATCCTCTGCCTTGCCGTTCTGACCTATGATCATTCCGCCGTAAACCTTTTCGCCGGGACCTATAAAGAGGGTTCCTCTCGCCTGCGCCTGGAACAGACCGTATGTTACAGCCTCTCCCGTCTCGAATGCTATAAGAGATCCCTGCTTTCTGAAAGCGATATCGCCCTTATACGGTGCGTATCCGTCGAATTCGGTATTCATTACGCCGGTTCCCTTTGTAAGGGTCATAAAGCTTCCGCGGAATCCTATAAGACCTCTTGCCGGAATCGTAAATTCAAGCTTTGTGCTGCCGTCGCTTCCGAGGCTCATGCCGTTCAGCTCGCCTCTGCGCTCGCTGAGGCGCTGTATGATAGCACCGGAAAACTCCTCCGGAACATCTATGTATGCAATCTCCATGGGCTCCGTCCTGTTTCCGCGGGCGTCGCTCTTGTATATAACCTCTGCCTTGCTGACTGCGAACTCGTAGCCCTCACGGCGCATATTCTCTATAAGAACCGACAAATGCAGCTCTCCACGTCCGGACACCTTAAATGTATCAGGTGTATCCGTCTCCTCAACACGCAGACTTACGTCCGTGTTAAGCTCCCTGAACAATCTGTCTCTTAAATGACGGGATGTGACGTATTTTCCCTCGCGTCCCGCAAAGGGCGAATCGTTTACGCAGAAGTTCATTGATATGGTGGGCTCGGATATCTTCTGGAACGGTATCGGCACCGGATGATCCACGTCGCAGAGAGTATCTCCGATATGAATCTCAGGTATTCCCGAAACGGCAACGATAGATCCGATCTCCGCCTCTTTTACCTCAACCTTATTAAGTCCGTCAAACTCATAGAGCTTGCTGACCTTAACCTTTTTCTTCTTAGACGGATCGTGATGGTTCATGAGCATGACTTCCTGGTTGACGGCTATCTTACCGTTTTCAACCTTGCCCACGCCGATACGACCGACGTATTCGTTATAATCTATCGTGCTTATGAGAAGCTGTGTTCCCGCGTCGGGGTCGCCCTCCGGAGCAGGGATGTATTTAAGTATCGCCTCGAAAAGAGGTGTCATGTCCTTCGGAGTGCCGTTCAGATCAAGGAGCGCATATCCGTTCTTCGCGGATGCATAGAGGAACGGGCAGTCAAGCTGCTCATCGGATGCATCCATATCCATAAGGAGCTCCAGCACTTCGTCTACAACCTCATCAGGACGTGCCTCAGGTCTGTCCATTTTATTTATGCAGACGATGACCTTAAGATCAAGCTCGAGAGCCTTTCTTAAAACAAACTTCGTCTGCGGCATTGCGCCCTCAAAGGCGTCAACCAGCAGGATAACGCCGTCTACCATCTTAAGTACACGCTCTACCTCGCCGCCGAAGTCCGCATGTCCGGGCGTATCTACTATATTTATCTTCGTATCTTTGTAAAAAACGGCGGTATTTTTTGAAAGGATGGTGATTCCGCGCTCTCTTTCTATGTCGTTGGAATCCATTACCCTTTCCTGAACTTCCTGATTTTCACGGAAGACACCGCTCTGCTTTAAAAGTTCGTCTACAAGTGTCGTTTTGCCGTGGTCTACATGAGCTATAATTGCCACGTTTCTTACATTTTCTCTCTTCGTTCTCATTAACTTCTTGCTCTCTCCATATTATTATTATCGCGAATTCCGCGGAAAAGTATAACACACTTCAATCGTTTTTCAACCTATAACCCGCATAAGATCCTTTATATCCCTTACGGGAATGAGCTTAACTCCGTCTGTATTGTCCTTGCCGACGGCTCTCATACAGCTTGCCGGCAGGATGACTGTTTCGAATCCCAGTTTCGCCGCCTCCTTTATTCTCTGGGGCGCCATGCTTACGGAACGTATCTCGCCGCTTAAGCCTACTTCACCGAAAACAACGGTTTTCGAGTCGATGGGAATATCCCTGAAGCTTGAAATTATGGCAGTAAGTATTCCAAGATCCACCGCCGGTTCCGTCATCCGTATGCCGCCCGTTATATTTACATAGGCGTCGTACTGCGAAAGATTCATTCTGCCGCGTTTTTCAAGGACAGCCATCAGAAGATTTACCTTATTATAATCAGTACCGTTTGCCGTTCGGCGGGGATATCCGAAGTTCGTTCTGCTTACCAGTGCCTGGATTTCTATCATAACGGGACGCGAGCCTTCCATGGAGCACGCAACAACCGATCCGGAGGCCTCCAGCGGTCTGCCCTCCAGCATATATTCGGAAGGATTAAGAACCTCCGCAAGCCCGTCGGAGCGCATCTCGAAGACGCCTATCTCATTTGCCGGACCGAAACGGTTCTTCGTCGCACGAAGTATTCTGTAAGATGCGTGGGTATCACCCTCAAAATACAGAACGGTATCCACCATGTGCTCCAGCACTCTCGGTCCCGCAACGGTTCCCTCTTTCGTAACATGGCCGATTATAAACGTGGGTATCTGCTCCGTTTTGGCAAGCTTTAAGAGTTTTCCCGTCGTCTCACGCACCTGGGAAACGCTTCCCGGCGACGACGATACCTCCTGGCTGTACATGGTCTGGATCGAATCTATTATAAGAAGCTGGGGCTTATCCTTTTGCGCGCAGGATATTATGTGGTCTATATCAGTTTCGCACATCAGCTTCAGATCATCCGTAAATTTTCCGATACGTTCGGCGCGCATTTTTATCTGTCTTAAAGATTCCTCGCCGGATGCGTATAAAACGCTCATTCCGCGGCTGCTTATCTCGCGGCAAAGCTGCAAAAGAAGGGTGGATTTGCCTATTCCGGGATCGCCGCCCACCAGCATAAGGCCTCCGCGGACGATTCCGCCTCCCAGGACTCTGTCCAGCTCGCCGATTCCCGTCAGAATACGATCTTCATCTTTAGCCTCAACCTTTGAAAGCGGCTGCGGTGCAACCGCGCTTTTCGATATCACGGCTTTCGCAGTGCTTTTTGCCGGTATCTTTTCCTCCGCCATGCTGTTCCAGCTCTTGCAATGTGGACACTGACCCAGCCATCTTGCCGATTCATAACCGCAGTTCTGACAAAAAAATACGCTCTTTTCCTTCGCCATTTTACAAACCTTTCAAATTCACAAAAAAGGGGACAGTGAAACCTCACGATCCCCGAATCTTTATAATATTACTGTTTATCAAACCTGCCTGACAACAACATGTACCGGTTTTCCGTCCTCGATCTCAAGTCCGAAAGAAAGCTTTCCCGACATGTTCGTCTTCATCATGCCGATTACTTCCTTGTCCGCCTCGATTTCGTACTCGGCGTCTTCTTTCAGATCAAGTGTAAGCTGCGCATCCTCAAAGCTCTCCAGAGAAAACTCCGCACCGTTGTCGGTGTATTTAAGATCATATACAGCCGTTCCGGGAGTTGATTCATATAAAAATGTATCGTTCTTCTCGAGACGTGTGATCTCTTTAAAAGTTTTAACCTTATATATATCTCCCTGATGCTTAAAACCCTCTAACTTTGTCTTCTTGTCAAGTGTGTAATCTCCGAAGCTTAAGCCTCCGTCGGCTTCAGCACGGAGCAGTTCCTTTATTCCGGCCATTTCTGCCTCCAAATCAATGAATTTTCGATAATTATATAATATATCTCTGGGTTTTTCCAGATTCAATTTCAGATATTAGAGATAAAATTAACGAAACGA
>CAYMAY010000118.1:0-4313 GCA_964388555.1 uncultured Lachnospiraceae bacterium | reverse complement strand
TAAGTGTGCGCTTATCGCACCGCCGAATCCGGCGAGTAATGAAAAGGGAGGTGCCCTATGTACGCTATTATTGCAACAGGTGGAAAACAGTATAAGGTTTCCGAAGGAGACGTTATAAGAGTTGAGAAGCTTGGAAAAGAAGCAGGCGAGACAGTCGTATTCGATAATGTTCTTGCTGTAAGAAATGACGATGCTCTTAGCTTCGGTGAGAAAGCAGCTTCAGCTAAGGTTTCCGGTACAGTAGTAGAGAATGGCAAGTCTAAAAAGGTCATTGTTTACAAGTACAAACCGAAGTCAGGCTATCATAAGAAAAATGGTCATAGACAGCAGTATACGGAAGTCAAGATAGATTCCATTCAGGCTTAATATGACTGAGATAACTTTTTATCAGAATGAAACGGGAGAGATAATCGGTTTCAGATCGGAAGGTCACGCGGATTACGCGGATTCCGGAGAGGATATAGTTTGTGCGGCGATATCGGCGCTCATAATAAACACTATAAACTCCGTAGATGAATTAACCGACGACACGATAGATGTCGATATAGACGAAGAAGAAGGCTATATAGATGCCTCATTTTTCGAAACTCCCGGTAAAGAAGCACAGTTGCTTCTTCGAGCTTTGGCTTTGGGCCTTACAAATATTGAAGACGACGAAGCTGCAACAGATTATATTGATGTGATTTTTGAGGAGGTAGGGACATGTTAAAGATGAACCTTCAGTTCTTCGCTCATAAAAAGGGAGTCGGTTCTACAAAGAACGGACGTGATTCCGAATCAAAGAGACTTGGAGCAAAGAGAGCGGACGGACAGTTCGTTAAAGCCGGAAACATTCTTTACAGACAGCGTGGAACACGCATCCATCCGGGTGTTAATGTAGGACGCGGAAGAGATGACACGTTGTTTGCAACAGCAGACGGCATAGTTCATTTTGAGAGAAAAGGAAGAGACAAGAAGCAGGTTTCTGTTCTTCCGGCAGAGAATTAAGAAAAGCAGGGCTGTCATTTGTTATGATAGCCCTTTGTTTTTATTACGGAAAAGGAAAATATGTTTGCTGACAGAGCTAAAATTATAATAAAATCAGGAAACGGCGGCGACGGACATGTAAGCTTTCGCCGTGAAAAGTATGTTCCCAACGGCGGACCGGATGGCGGCGACGGCGGCAGAGGCGGAGATGTCATTTTTCAGGTAGATGACGGCCTTAATACGCTGTACGATTTCAGACATAAAAGAAAATTCTTCGCCCAGAACGGCGAAGAAGGAAAAAAACGCAGATGCCACGGCGCGGACGGCGAGGACATCGTGCTTAAAGTGCCGGAGGGAACTGTTATAAAAGACGCCGCAAGCGGCAAGGTTATTGCGGATATGTCCGGCGAAAATAAGCGTCAGATCGTTTTAAAAGGCGGTCGCGGCGGTCTCGGAAACATGAATTTTGCCACATCCACAATGCAGGCGCCAAAATATGCAAAACCGGGCAAGCCGGGAATCGAGCTTGAAGTGCAGCTTGAATTGAAAGTCATAGCCGATGTAGGTCTTATCGGATTCCCGAATGTGGGAAAATCAACGCTTTTATCCCGGGTGAGCAATGCCAGACCGAAAATTGCAGATTATCATTTCACCACACTTCAGCCGAACCTTGGCGTCGTTGATGTAGATGACTGCGGTGGTTTTGTTATCGCAGATATTCCGGGGCTTATCGAAGGCGCGGCAGATGGTGCGGGCCTTGGTCACGATTTTCTGCGTCATATTGAAAGAACGAGATTGTTTATTCACGTTGTCGACGCTGCGCAGACAGAGGGTCGCGATGCGGTTGATGATGTATATAAGATAAATAACGAGCTTAAGAAATACTTGAGCGAGCTCAGCGAAAGACCTCAGATCATCGCCGCAAATAAGGCTGATCTGATCTTTGATGAGGATGATAGTCCTATAGAAAGACTTAAAAAGGAATTTGAGCCGGAAATCCCGGTGTATCCCATCTCGGCAGCAACGGGTAAGGGCTTAAAAGAGCTTATATATCACGTTAAAAATGAACTGGATAAGCTGCCTAAAGAGAAGACTGTATTCGAACAGGAATTCTTCCCGGAGGAGATGATCCCCGAGGATGATCTTCCGTATACAGTGTCTTATGACAAGGACGAGAAGGAATACGTCATCGAAGGACCGAAGGTCGATAAAATGCTGGGCTACACGAATCTCGAGTCCGAAAAAGGCTTTGCGTTTTTCCAGAAATTCCTTAAGGACAGCGGTATTTTGCAGTCGCTGGAGGATGCGGGAATAAAAGAGGGAGATACCGTAAGGATATACGGTTTCCTTTTTGATTATCACAAGTAAGTCTTGTTATCGGGATTAAGGAAACAGACTTTTTAGCGAAAGGATCAGATATGACAAGTAAGCAGAGGGCATTTTTAAAGAGCCTTGCAATGAATATCGCGCCGACGGTACAGGTGGGTAAATCAGGTCTTACGCCGGATGTTACAAGATCCGTAGAGGAAGGCTTTAACACAAAAGAGCTCATCAAAATCTCACTTCAGCAAAATTGCGCGGAAAGCATTCAGGAGGTTGCCGAAGTGCTTGCCGAGAGAACGGGCTCTGTCGTTGTTCAGACGATAGGCAGAAAGATCGTTCTTTATAAAGAAGGCAAGGGCAATAAAAAGAAGATCATACTTCCAAAAGCTGCGAGCGGAGCAAACAATGGCTGAAAAGAAATCAAGAGTCGGTATTATGGGCGGAACATTTGATCCTATACATATGGGTCATCTTATACTGGCCCAGTTGGCATATGAGCAGCTCCATCTCGATAAGGTGTTGTTTATACCGTCGGGAAGACCGCCTCATAAGCCAAACAGATCCGGAGCTTCGGATAGTGATCGTGTCGAAATGACTAGGATGGCCATCGCGGATAATCCTGCATTTGAACTTGATCTTATGGAAATGGACTCAAAAACGCCGACATATACGTATTTAACTCTTAAAAAGCTTTGCGAGGAAAATCCTGATACAGAGTATTACTTTATTTTGGGCGAGGATTCGCTTATAAATTTTCTCACATGGGCAAAGCCTGAGGAAATAGTAAAGTACTGTCATATCGTCTGCGGCGTACGTCCCGGTCTTACGGACGAGGATATGGATGCTATAATCGAAGAAAAACGTTCCGTAACAGGCGGCGATTATATAACCATAGAAAGCCCGCCCATAGGAATTTCGTCCTGCGATATCAGGCGTAAGGTGCGCGAAGGCGAGTCGATAAGATATTATGTTCCGGCCGGAATCGCGGAATATATAGAAACAAAAGATATTTACAGGTGAATGTTCATACGCAGCCGGGCGTTTGATTTTAAGCTGCGTAAGGACATGATTCAGTCGATAAGGAGTGAAATTTTGGCATATACTTATTGGGTTGATATCGAAGAAAAGATCAGAAGCGTGCAGGATGACGAGCGTTTTCATCATACGATAGGAGTCATGCATACGGCGGCCGCCCTTGCCATGGCGTATGGCGAGGATATAGACAGGGCACGCCTTGCCGGATTGCTTCACGATTGCGCGAAGTGTGTTCCGAATAACGAAAAAGCGGACATATGTGTTAGCTGCGGTTTAAGTGTATCGGATTTTGAAAGAAAAAATCCCGCAATCCTTCACGGAAAGCTGGGCGCATACTACGCGAAACATAAATACGGTGTGGAAGACGATGAAATATGCAGTGCCGTCAGATATCACACCACCGGTAAGCCGGACATGACTGTTCTGGAGCAGATAGTATTTATTGCCGATTATATAGAGCCGGACAGGGACGAGATGCCGCGGCTTTCGGAGATAAGACAGATGGCTTTTAAGGACATGGATAAGTGCACGGCGATGATAATGTCAGATACTCTTGAGCATCTTAAGGACGTTGGTAAGGCTATCGATGACGAGACAACACGGGCATATGAATATTACAGATCTTTGGCAGAGTGAAGATATAAAGATAATATTTTAGGAGAGAGAAGATTAATGCGGGAAGCGAAAAAAATGGCCGCAATAGCGGTAGAAGCGCTTGAAGAGAAAAAAGGAAACGATATAAGCATAATAGATATCGAGACTATTTCGACTATAGCCGATTATTTTATAATAGCCGGCGGAAGCAATAAAAACCAGATTCAGGCCATGACTGACGAGGTTATCGAAAAACTCGGTCGTGCGGGATATGAGATAAAGCATACCGAAGGGTACAACAGTGCTAACTGGATACTGCTTGACTACGGTGATATCGTGGTGCATATTTTTGACGAAGAAAACCGTCTTTTCTATGATCTTGAGAGAATATGGCG
>CAYMAY010000117.1:0-4388 GCA_964388555.1 uncultured Lachnospiraceae bacterium | reverse complement strand
CGCGAAGCTTACATCGGTGGCTCCCAAACGCTTCATCCGGTATTCCAGCTCGGCTACGCCTTCCAGTTCCGTCATTCCGGGCTTTATCACGCTGAGAAGTCCTTTAAATGCCTTATCGGCTATTTCAGACGCTTTCATCATGAAGCGCACTTCTTCATCTGTTTTTACAAGCCTTAAATCGTTAAGCGCACTCCCGAGAGGAATCCATTTCTTTATCTGCGTAAGACCCGACCTGTATTTTTCGTATTCCGAATATATTATTGCCGTGTCTTCGAAACCGATGGACTGCGCATTATCGCTTTTTACAAGCTCCGAGAGTATCGCGAGACGTCTGTGACCGGCATTTTCTTCGATCACATCAAATCCGCTTTGTACTCCGGCAGCCTCGGTATAACGCGAATCCGTTATTATGATGCTTCGCGAATCCGATATATAGAGTATTCCCTCTCCCGAAAATCCGGAGATGTATCTCATATTTACCGGGTCGGTCACAATGATCGCATCCACGCCGTTCTTATTCAAGACTTCATTAACCATTGTATTCCTCGGTTTTCTCCGTAACATTGGCATACTCTATAAGCTTATCGTTTACAGTTGTGCATACAGCATAAAGATATACGTATGCTTCTGTATATTGTTCCTTAAGCTCATCTAATGTCATGTTGTTATCCTGCGCAAGCTGATCATACATGGCATTGATCTCATCACCATCCGTTGCAATGCCCTCTGCATCAAGAACTGCCTCTGCCATAAGTCTGCTCTTTGCGTAGCTCTCTGCGTACTCCTGTTTATACTCCTCAACATCATCCTCGGAAACTCCGGCAGCCTCATAATACTCATCAACACTTGAATAACCGTATGTCTCAGCCTGTGATTCCACATTGGAAACAAAAAGTTCTCCTCCCTGATCGATATAGCTCTGGGGAAGTATTATAAAGTCGGTCTCATTATAAACAGCCGACCACGCCTCGTTTTTAAGTGCGGATTCCGAACTTGATTCGAGGCTTTCCTTTACTGTATTGCTGAGATACTCGCGATAATCATCCATTGTCGTGTATTCGCCGTCGGTATAAGACTCAACCCATGCATCATCCTGTGTTTCAGGAACACTTATGGAATTTATCGTAACATGGAATACAACGTCTTTTCCGGCAACATCTGTTGAGCTGTAGTCATCGGGAAACTTAAGATTAAGATCCGTTTCCTCACCCTTTTTCATTCCTACAAGACCGTCCTCAAAGCCGTCGATAAAGGAATGTGAACCTATCATAAGATCGTAGCTGTCGCTGCTGCCGCCATCAAATGTTTCCCCGTCTATTTTGCCTTCATATGCAATATTTACGGTGTAGCCTTTCTCTACCGTAGTATTTTCATCAGTTGCCTCCGATGTCTCCGCAAGTGATATTATATAGTATTTTACATAATCATCATATGTATACACCGTTTTCGTAAGCTCCAACCCCTTGTATTCCGGGATTTTAACGCATTCTTCAAGGCTGAAATTGCCGTCTTTTATCTCATAATCCGTATCGCCTTCCTGAGAAGTTGAAGATGTGCTCGACGCATCCGCTGCAGATGTTTCCGATGTCGATGATGTTGATGATGCAGATGATGTGCTCGATGTCGAACTGCCGGAATCTCCGCACCCTGCGAGCATCGTCATTCCGAGTATCCCGGAAAGCATAACAGCGGTGATCTTTTTTACGGTTGAATTTTTCACAATAATTTTCTCCTTTTCGTTTTCATGTACAGCATTTATTGAATCGCCGCAAGAGCGTTTTCAAAATCAGTGTAATTTGATATCTCATAAACAGTCTGTCTTACATAACCATCCTGCGCCTGGAACATAAACGGCGTCGAGTTGTTCCCGACAAAATAAAACATATAACCCTTATCCGAAAACAGCTTATATTTTTTGTTATCCTCGGAATACCCTTTCCAGCTTGCTATGTCTGTCTGCTTCGGAAGGATCATGATATTTGTTCCATTCACGATGGGTTCAACTTCGTCGATCCATGATTTCAAATCTTCCTCCACTATGGAATACTCCGCACCGTAACTTATATCCGCATCGAATCCGCAGTTCGCGAACCTGTATCCTCTGCTTATCATTTCGTCTGCCACGGCTTTCGCCGATTGAGCCTCACTTTGCGTATCAAATGTACCGTATGAAGAGTACGGATTATCCTCTTCACTGAAATAGCTCGTGGAACGATATCCCAAAACGCCACAGCTTCCGCTTGCACCGATCACGGCACGCGCTCCGTTATTAGAGAAATCAGGATGCTCTTCTATGAATGTTTCCAATATGGGAACAATATCATAATCGCCGACTTCCGTTGTGGTTCCGTTATTGTATTCAGCCTTTATTTCGCCGTTTTCCAGAACAAGCTTATTCGCCGTGCCCTCCTCTGCCGAATTCACAGCATACGAAGCGTCCTGCTGCATTATGATAAGGGGTTTCTTTCCCTGCGGGATGCTTATGGCATCACTTTCCACTACTGCGCCGGTTTCATCATCATGTGTCAGATCATATACATCTACCAGCACATAGCCATCGTTGTAAAGCTGAAGGAGGATTCCGTTGAACTCATCCACGGAAAGCCTTGACTCGCTGCCGTTTACGGATAGCGTATCAAAAGAAAGAGTTCGAACCTGCGAGACATCAACCTCCTGTGTTTCGCCGCTGCCTCCGCCTGCTGCTGAGCGCAATGAACCCGCAATACGCGGCACAACAAAAACTATCAGTAATGCAAGTAAAACGACGGCAGCTGCAAAGATGATCCTTTTTCTTATGATCTCCATCCGCCGCTTTCTGCTTTTAGATATACGTTTCTTATTATCGCGTCCGGCAGGATTTTTATTATTTTCATCGGTTTTGTTTTTTTCGTCCATTTAATATACCCTTGTATCGGATTTTGACCTTTCGACCTTAGTATCATACTTTACTATCACCCGGCGGATTTTTCAAGCCGCCATTCTTTTCTTGCCTTTTTTTATAGCAAATGCTAAAATATTTTTCGAATTACGTTTGGAGGTGACGCTATGCCCTGGTGGGGAATCTTACTTATAGTTGTAGCGGCGATTGCCGCAGTTTTACTTATCTTATACTTTATCGGTAAAAGAAGACAGAAAAAGCTTGAAGGTCAGCAGGAGCAGATCGACCAGGCAAAGCAGCAGGTTACAATGCTTATCATAGATAAGCGGAAGATGAAGATAAAAGAATCCGGTCTTCCTCAGATGGTATATGATCAGATGCCAAAGCTTATGAGAGGACGTAAGTTCCCTATAGTAAAGGCGAAGGTCGGACCGAGAATAATGACATTTATCGCAGATCCCCATGTTTTTGAAGTTGTTCCCGTTAAGAAAGAGGTCAAAGCCACAGTAGCAGGTCTTTACATAACGGATGTAAGAGGAATAAGAGGAAACCTTGAGCTTACCGAAAAGCAGAAAAAAGCTCAAAAGAAAAAGGACAGCAAGTTCGAAACGCTCCTCCGTAAAGGACGCGGTGAGATTTAAATTTTATAATACGATGTATACCGGGAATTTTGTTATACCAAACAAGGTTCCCGGATTTTTTGTCTGTTTAAAATCGTCCGAAGACATAATAAAAAGCCCCAAGCTTTGCTTCCTGCAAAACCCGAGACTTCTAAGCAGTCGATAGGGGAATCGAACCCCTGTTTTCGCCGTGAGAGGGCGACGTCTTAACCGCTTGACCAATCGACCGTGCTTGACAAATATACAATAACATAGGGGTGTTTGTCAACTAAAAATTAAATTTTTTTTGATTTTCTGAAATTTTGCGAAAATTCGCAGAAAATACAGGTTCCGAAATCATCACTCCTCCCACTCAGGATATTCTATTTCCACAAGGGTAAGCCCGTGGGCGGGAGCCGTGGGGCCTGCAGCTTCGCGATTTTTCGCCTTTAGTATTTCCGACATCTTTTTCGGCTTTATCGCGCCTTTGCCGACCTCCATAAGTGTACCGACGATGATGCGGACCATGTTATAGAGAAAACCGTTTCCCGTTATTCGGAAATATATCATCTCTCCGTCTCTTAAGACACTTGCGGAATATATTGTCCTTACGGTATTTGTTCCTTCGTGTCCCGAAGCGCAAAAGCTTTTAAAATCATGAGGCCCCACAAGATAAGAAGCCGCCTCGTTCATTGCGCCCACATCTAATTTACCATAATAAAACAGGCTGTCACGTCTCTTTGTCGGATCAGGGAATTTTCTGTTTAATATTTTATATTCGTATGTTTTTATGGTTTCTGTAAATCTCGGGTGGAATTCCAATGGTACTTCGTACGACTGCTGTATGCAAATATCCTCCGGAAGCCTCGAATTTAGTCCGAATGCGTATTTATCGCCCGGTATCCTTGTCT
>CAYMAY010000116.1:0-4413 GCA_964388555.1 uncultured Lachnospiraceae bacterium | reverse complement strand
CAGCGTATATCTTACGGAAACGGGCTGGGTAGACAATATTATTTCTTTTGACGGCGCGAGCTGGTCTCTTATGGATCCGACGCTGGCCGCCAGCAATTCCGCATCCTCGGTTAAAGACTATGTGGGTGACGGATCCAATTACACGGTGAAGTTTAATTACTAATTTTGATACAGCACTGGGTGACAAAATTTGCTTTTGGATCCCATACATTAAAACTACGGAGTGGATTTATGAAAACAACACAAGCCACAAAACCTTTTAGCAATCAGGAGATTTCGGCTTTCTGCGGACAGCTGTCCCTGGTGCTTCAGTCAGGCATTTCATCCACCGAAGGCATATCGGTGATGCTGGAGGACGCCCAGACCGAGGAAGAGAAGCTGATCCTTACAAAAATGCAGGAGAAGCTTGACGAAACCGGAAGCCTTACGGAGTCTTTTAAAGCCTCGGGAATGTTCCCGTCTTATCTCATTCACATGGTGCAGATCGGCGAGGAGAGCGGAAACCTGGATACGGTTATGGCGGAGCTTTCGGCTCATTACGAAAGAGAGGCTGCCATCCGGCAGAATATCAAGAGCTCGGTGACGTACCCGCTCTTTATGGCCTGCATGATAATCGTTATCATCCTGGTGCTGCTGATCAAGGTTATGCCCATCTTCAATCAGGTATTTGTTCAGCTCGGTACGGAAATGACAGGATTTTCCAGAGCGCTTATGAATCTCGGAAATCTCCTCAGCACAA
This sequence comes from uncultured Lachnospiraceae bacterium, assembly GCA_964388555.1. Classification (GTDB taxonomy): domain Bacteria; phylum Bacillota; class Clostridia; order Lachnospirales; family Lachnospiraceae; genus Alectryocaccobium. The sequence goes on along the minus strand of CAYMAY010000116.1, from coordinate 3,674 downwards.
ATGCCATTGTATTTGCCGTGGTTCTTATCGTCATCGCCGCTCTCTTATTCTTTTGCCTGCGAACCCGGGCCGGCGGCGCATTTCTGACGAAAATCGCCCACGCTCTGCCATTTACCAGAAAGCTTTACGAAAAGATCGCAGCCTGCCGGTTCGCTGATGCATTATCGCTGACTCTGGCCAGCGGTCTTATGCAGGAGCGAAGCCTTGAGCTGGCTGATGAGCTGAACGACGATCCTTATTTCGCGAAAAAGCTGGAGGCCTGCCGAACGCTTACGGAACAGGGCAAAAGTCTTTCCGCTGCCCTGCATGAATCCGGCATCTTCACCGGCACATACGCCCGCATGATCACACTTGGTTCCCGCACCGGTAATCTGGAGCAGGTTATGCGGAAGATCTCCGATATGTATCAGGACGAGATTGATGTGCAGCTGTCCAACAGGCTCTCTGTCATCGAACCGACACTTGTTATCGTCCTTTCCCTCATAGTAGGCGTGATCCTTCTTTCCGTGATCCTGCCTCTTATGGGCATTCTTTCCAGCATTTAAACTTCGGGAGTTTGAGTTATGATACGTTTTTCTCATGAGAAAACTTCACACCGGCAAAGGCGCCTTCTTTGGGCGATCCTTATTTCCGTAGCGGTGCTGATCATCTTCCTGATCGGCGTCGACCGTTTTTCTGCCGATTCTATGCGCCGGCAGAAGGAGAATCTGGAAAATGCCCTGCAGCGTACCATTACTTACTGCTACGCTTCGGAGGGGATGTATCCGGAGGATCTTGATTATCTTAAAGACCATTACGGTCTGACCTGGGACGAATCCTTGTTTTACGTGGATTATCAGGTCAGCGGCGCCAATATTTATCCGGATGTTACGATCCTGGAAATGAAGTGAGGTATATGGCTATGCGGTTTTCCCGTCAACAAAAGCATGTGATCGATATGTTATTTCCCATAGCGCTGTTTTTCGTATTTGCCCTGTCGGCGCTGATGGTAATCATTCTGGCTACAAATGTTTACCGGAAGACAACATCGGAATCGGCATTAAACTACACAGCCCAGACCTCCCTTTCCTATATCCGTGAAAAGGTGAGCCAGGCGGACGAAGACGGCGGTGTTTGCTTAACAACGCTGGACGGCCAGGAGGCTCTTCTTCTGTCTGCTATAGAGAATGGGCATACATATTATACGTATATCTATGCAATGGACGGCGAGCTTCGGGAGCTTTTTGTAAGCGCCGAGGGTGACACTCCTTCCGCATCGGCCGGACGGGCTATCCTTAAAGTGGCATCCTTTAATATAGAAGAAATCGCCGATAATTTATATGCCGTCAGCTGTACATCCGAAGATAACGAGACTGCTCACACGGTCATCGCCGTGCACAGCAGGAGTTTAACGGGAAAGGAGGCTTCATGAACCGCAGAACCACCGCAAGAAGATCCAGCCTCTTTCTCATTGAGCTGATCTTATCCATATTGTTTTTTGCCGTGGCCGGCAGTGTCTGCGTCCAGTTCTTTGTGAAGGCCAGACTGATGAGTAAGGAATCTACACAGCTTACGGAGGCAGTAGAGGCCTGCACCACGGCGTCGGAGACCATCTCCTCCGGAGATTCTCTTGAGGATATTTCATCGCGCCTTGCCGCCGTTTATCCAAGCCTCGACTCGGATCTGACGACGCTTTTATCGGATGCTGATAGCGACGAAGTGACTCTTCAGCTGACGGATCAGCTGAGTGCGACGTGCTCTTTTGAAGACGGTATGATGAGTGTTTTTCTCTCTTACAGCATCGATTCTGCTGATGAGCCGGTCTACACTCTGACTGTGGAGAAATATCTGGGAGGTGATTCGGATGCCTGAAAAAAAATCACATAAGGCATTTTCCAGCATCGGGTCTTCCCTGCTCCTTGTGATCTTTCTGATCCTGAGCCTCGTTATGTTCGCCACCCTGTCCGTGGCAACGGCCAGGAGCAATTATCTGATCAGTGAGAGAGAGGCGGAACGGGTAACGGCGAAAACATCTGCCGACAACGCATCGGAAGAGATTCTTGCATCTTTGCCTTCATTATGTGAGCACGCTGGGGAATCTTCTTCCGAAAATATAACTACATCGGCGGGGGATATTTTGGTGGAGATTGCCAAAACAGAATCGGGTCATACCGCGTTTTCCTGGGAAATCCCATTTTCGGACACTCAGGCTCTCTCGGTATCAGTGGATCTTGAATCCCTCGATGAGCCTGATAATTACACCATCACCCGCTGGCAGAGCATAACCACCGCCGAGTGGTCATCAACTGACACGATTAAGGTTCTGACACCGTAACCGCAATGCAATAAGTAAGCAAGGAGGCTTTTACCATGGCAGAGAGCCAAAATATAGAATATAAGGAATCATGGCGAGACGAGTACCTGAAATGGGTATGTGGCTTTGCCAATGCCCGCGGAGGCAAAATCTATATCGGTGTCCGTGACGATGGAGAAGTTGTTGGAGTCTCTGACAGCAAGAAGCTCCTTGAGGATATTCCGAACAAAATCAAGGATACCATGGGCATCATCGCAGATGTCAATCTGCTCTCCAAGGACGATAAGGACTATATTGAAATCAAAGTCAACTCCAGCTCTTATCCGGTCAGCTACAAAGGCGAGTATCATTACCGAAGCGGCAGCACTAAACAGCAGCTTCGAGGTGCTTCGCTGACGGAATTTCTCGTTGAAAAGACCGGCTATCGTTGGGATGCAGTCCCGGTAGACAATATTGGTGTGAATGATCTTGACAGTGAAAGTTTTGAGATTTTTCGCCGTGAGGCTGTTAGAACAGGGCGTATGTCAAAGGAGGACTTGAACATCTCCAATGAAGAGCTACTTGATCATCTGGATCTCTTGGTTGATGGCAAACTTAAGCGTGCTGCGGTTATGCTCTTTTACAAAAAACCCGGACGTATCATTACCGGATGCTATGTAAAAATCGGAAAGTTTGGAAAAGGTTCCGATTTGCAGTACCAGGATACCGTGGAAGGCTCACTATTTCGTATAGCAGACCGAGTCATCGACCTGATTTATACGAAATACCTCAAGGCTGCCATCACCTATGAACACGACGTGCGCGTGGAAACCTATCCATTCCCGCGTGAAGGTGTTCGTGAGGCTATATACAATGCCCTTGGGCATAACAACTATGCGGCAAGTGTCCCGATTCAAATACGGATTGAGGATGACGTTATGTATATCAGTAATAACTGCATTTTGCCGCACGGATGGACCGTAGAGACCTTGACGGGAACGCATAAGTCCATTCCATTCAATCCCTCGATTGCCAATGCGTTTTATCGTGCAGGTTATATTGAGGCATGGGGACGCGGTATTCAGAAAGTACTGGAATCCTGCAAGGAGCTGGGTTCTCCAGCACCGGAATACACGGTTCTGGGCGATGATCTGACGGTCAAGTTTACTGCTTTAGCAAGTGCCGTCATTCCAAACGGACAATTTGGCGGTAATAATGGCGGTGATGGCGGTAATAATGGCGGTAATAATAGCGGCGATGTTCCATCTGACCTCAATGAGACAGAACGAATTATTTACCTACAGATTAGTCAAGATGGCACATTAACAGCAGCACAGATGAGTGAAAAGTTAGGCATCGCAAAGAGAACCATAGAGCGTACTTTGAGTAAGCTCAGGGAAAA
>CAYMAY010000115.1:0-4418 GCA_964388555.1 uncultured Lachnospiraceae bacterium | reverse complement strand
CGTGATTTCACCCAGCTTGCCCATGCGGGCGATGACGACTTTTCTTTTGCGCTTCCCGGAATCTCGCGTTTCCGTGTAAGTGCCTATAAACAGCGCGGCAGCTATTCTGCCGTCATCCGCGTTATTACATTTACATTGCCGAATTCCGCTGATCTTCACATTCCGGATTCGGTACTTGAGCTTTGCAACGCCACTAACGGTATGATCCTTGTCACCGGCACCGCCGGCTCCGGCAAGTCCACAACCCTTGCCTGCATGATCGACCGCATTAACCATACAAGAGATGCCCACATCATCACGCTGGAGGATCCGCTGGAGTATCTGCATCGCCACGACCGCTGCATCGTAAGCCAGCGTGAGATCAACGTGGATACGGAAAACTATGTTACTGCCTTACGCGCGTCACTTCGCCAGAGCCCGGATGTTATTTTGCTTGGCGAAATGCGTGATTACGAAACAATAGAGGTTTCCATGACGGCCGCCGAAACAGGTCATCTGCTCTTATCGACTTTGCATACCCTCGGTGCGGCCAACACCATCAACAGAATCATCGACGTATTCCCCGCCAATCAGCAGCAGCAGATCGCCATTCAGCTTTCTACAACCCTGAACGCGGTAGTTTCCCAGCAGCTGGTTCCCACAGTGGACGATAAAATGGCGCCTGCATTTGAGATCATGACCATGAACCCCGCCATCCGCAATATGATCCGCGAGAGAAAGATCCCCCAGATAGAAGGTCTTATCTACGCCGCTTCCCGTCCGGATATGATCTCCATGGACAGCAGCCTTCTTAATCTTTACAAGGCCGGCCGTATCACCCGGGACACAGCTCTGGCTCACGCCACAAATCCGGAGATGCTGGAGAAGAAGATGTAACGGAAATTTACACGAAATGCCGGCGAAAAATTTGTAATAGAAAGTTTTTTACAAAAGAAAACGGAGCCTTTTACAGCTCCGCTTTCTCCCATGTAATTTTTACCCCAAATTGTATGTGAAAGTCCATTTATAGAAGTTTTAACGTGTCAAGATTACTTTCTTTTTATAACCTTTTTAGCAGCCTCAACGATGTACGGTGCGTTCATCTTGAATCGCTCGGAAAGATAATCAAGCTTTCCGACCTCACCAAACTCGTCCTGCGCACCTATCATCTCCATCGGTACCGGCTTATTCTTAACAAGTACCTCTGCGACTGCGGATCCAAGACCATTTATTACGTTGTGGTTTTCAGCCGTAACAATTGCTCCCGTCTCCTTTGCAGCTTCAAGGATAGCTTCTTCATCGATAGGCTTCCAGCAGTACATGTTGATGACTCCTGCCGAGATTCCTTCTTTTTCAAGCGTATCCGCTGCTTTTATAGCTTCTGCTACGCAATATCCGCTGGATATAATCGTAACATCTTTTCCGCTCTTTATCTTTACTGCCTTACCCCATTCAAACTCTGTACTATCCTCATAAACCTTTACGCAGCCCTTGCGCACAAGTCTGATGTAGTACATACCCTTTTTGTAAGCGACCTCACGTATCATCCATTTAAGCATATGAATATCTGTGGGCTCCAGTACCGTCATCGTCGGCATTCCGCGCATTATACCCATATCCTCAAACGGCATATGTGTTCCGCCATTAAGCTGAGCCGTGATTCCGGGATCCGATCCGATTATCTTTACATCACTGTGTGCATATACACCTGACATAAATACCTGATCACATGCTCTTCTTGTGGCAAACGGTCCAAATGTGTGTGCAAACGGTATCTTACCAACTGCAGCAAGTCCGCATGCAACACCGATCATATTTGCTTCCTGAATACCGCAGTCTACCGTCTGCTCAGGAAAATTTTTCTTAAACGGTTTCATGCCCATTGCGCCCATAAGATCCGCGTCAAGTGCAATGATGTTTCTGTCCTTCTCGGCAAGCTCCATCATCACTTCGCAATAAGCATCCCTCATCGCTTTGCTTTCATTAACCAATTCTTTTGAAATAACTATACTCATCGTATGCCTCCTCAGATCTTAGCCATCTCGGCACTCATCTCAGCAACAGCCTCTGCACACTGCTCAGCGTTTACGTTCATGCTGTGGCATCCTGCTGTATTTTCGATAGCGCTCCATCCGTGTCCCTTGATCGTATCAAGCACTATCATGGAAGGCTTATCCTTCTGAGACTTGGCATTCTCTATAGCCGCATCTATTGCTTCTACATCGTGTCCGTTTACTTCCTGCGCATACCATCCAAAGCTTTCAAATTTGGCTCTTATATCTCCGAGATCACAAACCTCTGATGTGGGTCCGTCTATCTGAAGATTGTTATGATCTACAAACGCAATAAGGTTCGAGAGCTTCTTTGTATGAGCGAAAAGTGCCATCTCCCATACCTGTCCCTCATCTATTTCACCATCGCCAAATACAACATATGTATAGTTAGGCTTATTGTCCATCTTATGAGCAAGCGCGATACCGGCAGCCGTGGAAGCTCCCTGACCCAAGGATCCTGTCGTCATATCAATTCCGCGCGTCTTTGTTCTGTCGCAATGACTGGGAAGATTTGTTCCGGGTCTGTTAAGCGTTTCCAGCTCGCTCATTGGAATATAGCCCTTAAGCGCAAGTGTTGCGTAAACTGCCGGGCCGGCATGTCCCTTGGAGCATACAAACCAGTCTCTCTCATCCCATGAAGGATTTTGGGGATCTATTTTCATTTGCTTTCCGTATAATACAGCCAGAAGATCACATATGGATAATGCTCCTCCGATATGTCCGACACCAAGGCTTGCGATCTCCTTTGTTGTCTCGATCTGTATCTGCTTGGCAAATTTCTTTATCTCTTTTAATTCTTCGGTGTTCATTCTTTCCTCCGATAACGCTCTGCTTGTACTTCAAACTCCGATCCGCCAATGCCGTGGCAAAGCCGTACTCCTCATCCAGCTCTGCCCAGACACATCGTTTTCGAAACAATCGGTTCATCAGCCTGTCCGACCATCCCGAAACGATGTACTCGGCAACCGGAAAACTCGAAAAACAGAAATAGTAAAACACCGAGGAGATTGCTCTCCCCATTGGTGTTTATGACTCTTAAATTATTAGTCTGCCTGGAAGATTCCTCTCTTAGGAAGCTCGTGAACAGATACCCATCCCTCACTAAGCGGCTCCTTGAAGCATCCTTCTACTTCCTTTCTCGGTCTGAGTGTGAAGCCCTCTACAGGAGCTGTTCCAGCCGGGAAGTTCTCAAGCATATCGTCGATCATAAGGGTTATGTAACGGCAGATAGCTGCGATAGGTCTCTTAGCCTTGTAAGCGTCACCTCTTGTCGGATATCCTACGACACCTTCAGGAGTTCCCCAACGCTCGATGATCGTCTGTCCTTCGCCCTCTGACCAAACGTGGGGCTTACCCTGTGAGCAAACAGAATCATCATAATGTCCTCTAAGTGCAAGGGGCTTCGGCTGTGCATCTACGCAAACGCTCATGTCTACCATATCCGGGAAGAGGAAGTTTGCTACGCAAGTCTCTGCCTCGTCAGCATGGATGAACGGTGTTGTAAGTGAATCCGGCTCGTCGATCGGTACCCAGAACTCTTTGATAGCTGTATGCCACTCAAGCTCAGATACGATTGCAGGAAGCTGATATCTCTTGAAGAATTCCTGAACTGCGGACTCAAGCATCCATTTATGTCCATGGTTGTTAACGATGATCATTTTTCTGTAGCCGTCATCCCAAAGACCTAACATTGTGTAGATAAGTGTCTCTCTGACAACTTCTTCTGATACCATGTATGTTCCCGGCATAGCTACATGATGGTAAGGATGTCCACCATAGTTGATTGGCGGAAGAGCAAGTGAAACTTCGTAGCCCTTCTTAGCTGTGTAACGACGAACGCCTTCGCAGATCTGTGTAACCATGTATGTATCAAGTCCGCTGGGGTTGTGAACACCGTGGTTCTCTGTTGTTCCTACCGGAATAAGAACTACATCGTTTTTACGACGCTTAGCCATTGCGATGTGTCTTGGTGTGTTCTGGATGTATGTGCCGCCCTTTCCAAGTTCCGGAGCTGACGGAAGTTCATACTCAGCAAGGATCTTATCGATCTCTTCTACAGAAGCTTCCCAAACTTCTCTTTTGCAGCGGCCGACTGCGGAATCATCAAATGCGATTCTCGGATAGTCGGTGAGGTACCATGTTTCGCCCATGACTTCTTTTTTGTAAGTTTTTCTTGACATGTTTTTTCTCCTTTTTGTTTTTGTTCTCTGTTTCCCAGATGGTTTTTAAATTTTAGGATTTGGTTTTAAAATTGTATTTCGTTTACATTCACAATATAGCACAGTTGGTATACCATGTAAATACTATTTTTTCGCTTTTGGTTTTTTTGGCGTTTTCAACAATTTGTTTGCGGTTTCATTGTGAATCCGTCACAAGACAAATTTG
>CAYMAY010000114.1:0-4519 GCA_964388555.1 uncultured Lachnospiraceae bacterium | reverse complement strand
GTCCTAAATGCGCAAAGGATCAGGGCAAGATATTCGATAAGAACGGCGGAAGCGGCACGGTCGAAGATATAAACGGAAAGAAGATTAAATATTACCCATTCAGTTCATCATCATACGGTGAACCGGATGGGCTCTTTGGTATAAACTGCGGCCATCATGGCAAGCCCTTTATTCCAGGCGTGAGCCGAAGCCGATGGGAGCCGACGAAAGACCTCGAAGAAAATAACAAAGAATACAAGAAGATGCAGATGCAACGTGGCCTTGAGAGAGAAGTAAGAAATCAGAAGCGTCTCTGTTCGCTGTACAAGGAAGCGGGGATGATGATTCTTACAATTTGGCTGTCGAAAAGTTGAATCAGAAAAATAAAATCCTGTCAGATTATGTGGATAAAAACGGACTTGTTCGCCGAAGAGACCGTGAACAGATATACAATGTCAACAATGTAAATATCGTAAAGAAGAAACCGGAGCCTGTTGTAACACAATCCAATGCGTCAAGCATAGTTAACACGCCCTACAAGAGCAAATCTATGGGGCATGTGCATTTTAAAACAGGGCGTATGGATAAAGATGAATATACACATGCTTTAGAGGCTTGGGGAAGGTTAAAAGAACTTGACCTTCCTCAAGCAGAAAGAGAACGTGTTTATGAAGCGTTTGATAATAATTTATCCATCGAGGAAAAGCAATCAGCACTTGTAAGAATAGCTATAGGGGATTATTATTATAGTGCAGTGAATAGAGGACATAATCTGTACAAGATATACAGGAAAGAACCGATTGAGCCATATACAGATATTGTTGATGAAGTGTTGTCTGAGATGTATGGGAGAGGTTGGAAAAAGGCATGGGACGTGATCGAAAGGTTGAAAAAGAACTAATAGAAATAATAGCAGCGAGCGTACGAGATTATGATTTCATCATTTATACATTAAACCATATGGACACTGTCGAAAAGAAAAAAGAACTCTTGGAATGGTTGAAAGATAATCCCACATTTGTAAAAAAAGATATCGAATGGAAAATGTTTAGTATAACAACAGGAATAGAAGTATAGCACTCCGCAGGGGGTGCTTTTATTATGTGCCGCACAGCTGGTTAATTGTTATTTAGGTTTATGTCGTTTATGAGAAGCTACTTTTGTTCCGTCTTTTTTAGTATATCCACTCACCTTTACAGTCATAGGACCTTTACGAGGTGGCTTTTCTGAGCAATTACCTTTACTTGCCATAGCATCACACTCCTTATTAGTGCGGCACATTTAGATTTTATCACAGGGGGATAGGCGTTGAAAATCAATGTATTGGGAACAGAATACGAGTTAACGAAAAAGAATGCATACGAGGATGATCTGTTAGAAACAAATGCGGGGTATTGCGACAATACCACAAAGAATATTGTAATAAGCAGATTGAAACCGGAATTAGGCAGTAATGTTGATGTGATTCCGGAAGAGAAAAGGATTCTGAGGCATGAGATAATACACGCATTTCTCTACGAAAGCGGATTAGATGAAAGTAGTGCCTGGGGAGCCGATGAAACGCTTGTTGATTGGATCGCATTGCAGTTTCCTAAAATAGCAAAGGTATTCAGCGAACTAAAATGTATGTAGGTTAGTTGTACTGGGGGTATCAGATGATCGTATGGAATATAGATGTTGTCGAACTCATATTATTGCTGGCTGCAGGTGCTTTTGCGGCCATAGCATTGTTTTTGTGGATAATAGAGGAAGTAAGGCAAGGAAAAAGGTGGAAACGATTTAAGGACAAAGGAGGCGATGCCGATTGATTGAAGTAACAGTGACCGCTGATTACATAAACGTGCAGGGTCACGCTGATTATGCTGAAAGTGGTAAAGATATCGTGTGTGCGGCCGTATCGACGCTGACGCGCACGCTCATCAACTCTATCAATGATCTTACGGATGATGTGATAGAGGTCGGAGAAGATCCGGGAAATATATTTGTTAAATTAAAGAGTCTATCAGACAAGGGACGCCTGCTGATTGATTCTTTTTTTATTGGGGTTTGCGACATAGCAGACGATTACCCCGGGTGCGTACGGATAGCATAGATCCGGAAAGATAAATCTGCCGACGGGCGTTAAACGGAAAGGAAAAAGAATGAAATTTAAAACTTTAAAAATTTGCAACCACCACCGGATTTTAAGTGTATATATAGTAAACAGACGTAACCGTTCGAACGGATTTTACGAGCAGGGAGGTGATGATCTTGGTAAGGGATGAACGTGACGATTTTCTCATTGATCGCATAAAAGCAGGAGACGAATCGGCGCTTGGCGATTTGATAGAGAAATACGGAAACTATACCTATAGCATTATTTACAATCTTCTTCAGAATATTTGTACACACGAAGATATGGAGGAAGTCCTAGCAGATGTTTTTCTTGCTGTCTGGGAGCATTGTGATCAGATCGACCTGTACCGGTATTACAACATAAAAGGTTATATCGGTGCAGTTGCAAGAAATAAAGCCAAAAATCTTTTAAGGCAGAAGAAGAGAGATACACTTCCGTTAGATGATGATATTTTGATCATCTCAAATACCATGGAACACGAATTACTTGAAAAAGAGCAACGTGAGCTTATAAAAGAAGCCCTGGCGAAGCTCGGTCATACAGATCAGGAAATTTTTACACGGTATTATTACGGGTGCGAGAAAATCTCCCAGATAGCAGCCGAACTCGAAATGAATGTGCAAACGGTAAAGAGTCGATTATCCAGGTGGCGCAAGCTGTTAAAGGAAATTCTGGAATCATACTTGAATGACAACTGATATAGTTAAAAAGCAATTACTCAGGAGGTATGCAAATGCAGATAAGGATTAGTGATATGATGGATCAGGCTTCTGATTTATGCGAAAACAAAAACGCCGCAAATCCCGGTGTCGATTTAAATATAATAAAAAACAAGGTGCTTCCATCCATAAATGAGAGTAAACCAGCTCCAAGGAAAATAATAAAAAGGAAAAAGGCTATCCTGCTGGTTGCGGCTGCAATGATCCTGGCGACTGGAACTATTGTGATTGCAAAGACACACCTGGCGGCAGGCGGGCTTATTGATAAAAATAATAAGGAAGAAGTTATGACGGATACATTCGCCATGTCGACAGATTCGATCAGCGGAACGCAGAATACCGAAAGCGTATATAACGGTAAAAGTTCTTCAGATATCCCTTCGTGGGCAAAAGATGAAAACATTGCACAGGAATTTGCCTTCATTGACGGAAAAGCAGACTCTAATGTTATTAGCCTGCCGGAATGCTATTTGGAAAACGGATGTATGCTTGTGATGGAGAACGGTAAAAGCGGTTTCAAACTCAAAAAAGGTCAGAAGATAGTTTTTGATATCGATCAGTCATTTGCCGGAACTGATACCGGCGCATCTCTTAAGATACGAACCGGATACATTTTAGATGATACGTATACTGTCATAGGAGATGCGGTCGATGGGGATGATGAACCTCTGGAATTTACTGTCCCGAAATCCGGCACATATGATTTTACATTTTTAAATTTATCCAGCGACAGAGTTATCATAACTGCGAATTTAACAAAAAAGTAATACTCACGCATCATCGGGAGCGGCGTTTAAGTCGTTCCCGATTCTAATCTGCAGTTACATCGTATTCTTTCATGATTATTATGTCGTGATTGCGAAAACAAATCCTCTGCGTTAGAATACCTACGGAGGTGATCGCAAAATGGCAGTATACAGTGTAATAAAACAATACAGAACACGTGCACACATGGGTATGATAGACGTAACAGGAGATTTTCAGAAAGCAGTCAGTGAGGCGTGCACGAAATATAAGATCAAAAGCGGAATAATAACAGGTTTCACGACAGGAGGCGTCGCGGCGCTTACAACACTTGAGTTCGAACCCGGAATGGTTAAACATGATCTTAAAGAGGCGCTTGATAAAATATCGCCTTATCTCGACAGCAACGGCCGTGTGATATTTTACGAGCATCACAACACATGGCATGACGACAACGGCTCAAGCCATATTAAATCAGCTATTCTCAGCCCGTTTATAACAATCCCGTTTATCGACGGAAAGATAACCATAGGTCCGTGGCAGAATCTCACGCTTGTTGAGTGTGACACCCGTGACAGAGACCGCGAAATAGTTTTTCAGGTAATGGGAGAGTAAGTCAAAAGTGAAACTTCTTATATTTTCCGATTCTCACGGAAGCGAGGAACTTCTTGCAAAAGCGGTAGGAGACAACCTTAATGCCGATGGGTATATTTTCCTGGGTGACGGCGAACGGGATTTTGAATACGCATTATCCATGTACGGCATCTATCCCTACGGCGATAAGATAAAAGAGGTTTATCAGGTGCGGGGTAACTGTGATATGTTCAGCAGAGAACGTGACAGCATAGTTGCCGATATTTGCGGGCACAGAATCTTTATAACTCACGGCTCAGCGCAGGGCGTAAAACGAGGCATTGAAAGATTGGCTCTTGAGGCGTCACAAATAGGCTGTGACATTGCG
>CAYMAY010000113.1:0-4522 GCA_964388555.1 uncultured Lachnospiraceae bacterium | reverse complement strand
GATATCGGCAGCCAGCTGTTCGCCGCCGAGACCGGCACCTCTATTGTAAAACTTGTGGTCTTGCCGCTTACAACGCCGTCAACATAAGGCTCTTTTGTCTCATCTGTACAAAGACCCATATATATTTTTGTCCAAACTGCCTTGCCGCAAGTGAAGTTTACAGTGATCTTATCTTCACTGACGCTGTATGTCGCAGATGTTACCGATGTCATTTTGTATTCACTGCCGTCGCTTCTGGCGATCATGACACCGCTGATTTCAGCAGTCGGCTTTACCGGATCACCCAACGAAACAGAATTTGAAGCAAGCGATATCGAATTTTTAAGGACATTATTCGTCGTTGTACTCTGTTCTGTTTTATTTGCATCCGTTTTCTCATCCGATGTTTTTTCTTTATTATCGTTCTCTTCCGATGATGTACCGGATGTTGCGCCTGACCCTTTTACATCTTCTTTGTCTGTACCGGTCTTTTTGGCACTTATATCTTCTGAGCCCGTTTCTTTTGTACCTGATCCTGTACTTGACTCTTCCGTGCCGGCTTCTTTACCGGTTTTTTCTGTGTCAGTTTCTTCCTCACCGGTTTCTTTACCGGCCTCTTTTTCGCCGGTCTCTTCCGTACCTTCTTCCGTCTTACCGGTATTGGTATCCGCAAGCTGTTCTTCCGAATATGAATCAGCGTTTACCTGCGCTTCATCCGCAAAAACCGTGCTTACGGAGCTTACGATCATTGTCGACGCAAGCAATACCGATAAAAGCCTGAACATTTTTTTCTTCATGTTTCCTCCTCTTAAAAAAATGTTGAGGTCAAACGACGTTTTAAATCCAAAAATTCTCTTACAAATAAGCTTGCATAATAATTTTTGAACTTTGACCCGGTATCAAAAAAAGTCCCTTTTTAGGGACTTTAAAAATTCATGAATGATACCTGGTAGTTATCTCACCTGAAACGCCCCTGAGTCTCAAATGTACTATAAGCCATAATCAGAAAGACCCGACTTTACGGTGGCAAGGACGCCGCTGCGGAGATTGACCGCATTCCATCTGAATATGCTTTTTTTTACGTTGTAAAGCTTATCACATCCTATATGTTAAGACAATGAAAAGCGTTTGCTTATTTTCATACAGCTTCCTGTTTATTAAATGCAGCAAGTTTTTCCACTATAAGTCCATAGTTTTCGCGGCGGTGCGGCACCATACATTCAGAGCAGTCCTTCACACCGTTATCCAAAATTCTCCAGTTCCCTCCGCATTTTTCGCCCATAGCATATAGCGGGCAATAGCAGAACAGACAGTTAAAAGTATCAGGTTGATCTGTTTTATGACAGGGAAAAAATTCACACTTGGTATTTTGAAAAAAAGTATAATGCAAATCCTCCCGTTTCTGCTTTTCACATGATTTCATGCTCTCCACACTTTCAATCAACTAATTCATGATTTTTCTAAGACAGCGGCATATTTTTGCCGCTGTTCCATGTAATGTCAGTAATCTATATTCACGCCAAATTTCTTTTACTTATTTGCCGAAAACTCTTTTGCACGAGTCAACGCTTTCGGCGAATACTGATTCAGCTCCAAATCGTCCATAATCTTTGGATATTCTTTATCCAGTTTGTAAAAACATAATATTACAGCGATCAATCCATAGGCAACGATCGGTCCGAATATAAACAGTGCCGAGATTGCCTGATGTGCCGATTGCGGAATCGTCGCAGCAACACCATCAAAGCCTGACAGCTCCATTACGAATCCTAAAAACGCGCTCGTCAGACCTGCGCCTACCTTATATCCCACCGTAGAAGCACCGAAAAGCAATCCTTCCGAACGCAGACCTGTACGCCAGTGACCATACTCTATCGAATCTGCCAGCATGGAGTAAACCAGTCCTCCAAAGACACCACCGCCGATACCTTTAAGAACAACACCAAAAATGATAATCGCTAATTCTGTAGGACGCATCCATATGATCGCTGCACCGGCAACAACCAATATCGAACCCGCTAAAGCAATGTTTCGTTTTCCGAAGCGTTTGATAAATGGTGCCATTGCCACTACTGCGATGATAGACGGAACCTTCTCGGCTATACTTATCGGGCTCATCAGATTGCTGTTTCCCAGCTCATACTGCGCATAATAAGTCAGCATCGTGCTGTTTAATGTGAAATACACTGCCCAGCCCAGAAACATGATGAGTACCATCCACCAGTATTTGTTGCTCAGCATGCAGCGTACACTTAAGCCAACCGGCTGCTTTTCCTTTTTGGTATTATCAAAATGTACTCGTTCCTTACAGCCCAGGAAGCAAAGAAGCAAAAGGAACATGGCAATCAATGCATACACTATCGTTACTGTGATCCAGGCCTTTTGTGTGCCTCCCATTGAATTGATAAGCGGCATCGTCACTGCTGTTACCAATAATGCTCCCAGCGGCGACATAGCCATACGGTATACATTAAGGATAGAACGTTCACCCTGATCGCGGGTCATCATCGCTGCCATCGTGCCATAAGGCAGATTAAGTGCTGTATATACCACAGTAACTGCCAGATTATAGGTTATAAATACATAAATCGCCTGTACAAGCTCTGTAGCATCCGGCGGAACCATAAACATGAGTACCGCTGTAACGCCATAGGGAATGATCATCCAGAGTATCCATGCTCTGGCCTTCCCGTGCTTTGATTTCGTGCGGTCAACCAGTGCACCGACAATCACATCGCTGATACCATCAAAAATACGAGAAATCATAAGTATTGTACCGACCAACGCCGCTGACATACCGATAACGTTGGTGTAAAAATACGTTGACAGGGACATTGTCAATGCAAAAACCACATTACATGCAACATCTCCCAAGCCATACGCGATATTTTCTCTGGTTTTGATGTTCTCCTTCAGACTTATTTTTCCTTCGTTCTTTCCAACATTCATTACATTAAATCCCTTTAGTGCCTTTTCTATGTTTTCTACTGCAGCAGATTATTTTACAATTTTACGGATATCCCACAGCCTTTGCCGTAATTTTCCATTCCAAAAATTCCTGCTCCATATCAGTCAACAGTTTTTCCTTCAGGAATAACTCCGGTTCTTTTGCCCCTGCACGTTCCGCCTTCTCCAGCGACATTTGTTTTACCACATGCCGCGCGAGATCCTGTGCGGCATGCAGATCACTCTCCTGCATTCTCTGCTTCTCCGTATATATATAAAAACTGTTGTTCGCCTTGTTTCTGCGTATTAACACCTGCGATGTTTCGCACACCTGTCCTACCGCAGCTCCAACGGCATTTGCTACTTCCGCATAATGCGGCACAGTATACGGGATGTTCAACTGTTCGGCTGTCGCAGTCAGCCAGCTGATCGCCGGAGCTCCGACACCGATTAATACCGGTCTCTCATCACCGAGTGTTTTTATCCCCTCATTACAGTATTTTATAATTTGCTCTACAACTGCTTTATAAAGTTTTTCTATCAGTTCTTCGCAGGCAACGCCCAGCCGATCGGCAGCTTCCCGAATCCCGTCAATGGATTTTTGCGCATCCCATTGGCGATAAACCCCCGAAGCATGCAATATATCTGTCGGTGTTACCCCCGAACGTCCCGATATGACATCCGAGCGGCATAGCGGTACGATTTTCTGCGGACCGATTTTTATATTTCCATCCGCAGAAATTGCAATCTCACTGTCGCCGCCCAATCCAAATGTAAAAATCTCTAACGCACGCACTCTTGTGCGCCAGCCGGATAATATAGCGCCCTCTTCCGAAACCTTACATTCTCCGTTTCGCAGCGCCGCAATATCCGTTGTAGTTCCGCCAATATCAACAACGATACCGTCTTTCTTTCCACTCAGGAAATAACCACCCATGACACTTGCCGCCGGACCGGATAATACCGTTTCCACCGGACGATCTTCTGCGTAATCCGCATGCATCAGGCTGCCATCCCCGCGGACGATCATCAGCGGTGCATTAACGCCCAATTCCCGCATGACCTTTTGCACATCGTCCACCAGACGCCGAATCAACTGCAGCAAACGTGCGTTTAAAACCGTTGTCACAGTTCTTTCGTAATAACCCAGTGCTCCCGTCATTTCATGTCCGCATACAACCGGCAGATCAAGCAGTTCGGTTACCCGGCGCTTAACGATCAACTCATGTTCCGGATTTCGTACGCTGGCATATCCCGAGATTGCAACGGCATCGCAGCGACCTTTAAGCTGATACAAAGCCTCATCTATCATTTGTGTGTTCAACGGTTGCTTGATTCCGCCTCTGATATTTACTCTGGCATGAATCTGTACCGTGACGTCCGCAGGGATTTTTCCCTCCGGACATCCGCCCAATAGTATAAGACCAACTCTGCATCCTTTTCCTTCCACAATTGCATTGGTTGCCAATGTGGTGGACAAGCCTACCATACCGATATTATCCCATTGTGAAAACTTCAGGGCACGCATACAATTTCCAATACCCTCTGCCAGATTGTCTGCTGTAGTCAGTGCCTTTGCCGTGTGCAGTACTTCACG
>CAYMAY010000112.1:0-4703 GCA_964388555.1 uncultured Lachnospiraceae bacterium | reverse complement strand
TCGCTGATACACAGCTCCACAGCCTCCGCCGCGCCACCTGCGCACTTCGCCTCAAGGCCCCTCTTTCCGATCAGATCACAAAGCTCCTCCGCCTTCAGTGCCCTCTCATTTTCCGGCGTAACACAGATAAAATCTCTGGCATATCCGCATATGATATCGAGCATTTCATTGTAATCCTTGTCCGCCAAAACTCCGAAGATGAACGTAAGCTTTTTATCCGGCAGATATGCTTTAAGATTTTCGACAAGCGAAAGCGCGCACTGGCTGTTGTGGCCGCCATCGAGTATAAACAATGGTGCCTTACTCAGCACTTCGAACCGTGCCGGCCATTTTACCGTCGCAAAACCCTGCTTAAGAGATTGCCTCGATATATTATAGCCTGCGTTTCTTAATACTTCCACTGTCTTTAGCGCAACAGCCGCGTTTTTAAGCTGATTATTTCCCAAAAGCGGCATTTCAAGCACCATGTCTTTGTATTTAAACGACTGAGAAGACAGGCTCCTGCCAATCGATTCCACATCACTCTCATGAGTTCCGTACAATGCGCAGCCATTCTTCTCGCAGGCCTTTCTTATAACATCCATGACCTCGTGCTTGTTGTCATAGACGATAACAGGCGAGCCTTTTTTTATTATCCCCGCCTTAGCCGAGGCTATCTTTTCCAGTGTATCTCCCAGGTACTCCGTGTGATCGTAGCCGATATTTGTTATAACGGCCGCCACGGGAGGCTCTATTACGTTTGTGCTGTCGAGCTCGCCGCCCATTCCTGTTTCAAGCACCACTATGCCGCATTTTCTTTTTAAGAAGAACAGGAACGCGATGGCCGTCTTTATCTCGAACTGGCTAGGATGATCCTTCATCCTGTCGGCAACTTTTCTTACTTCATCTGTAAGCTCGCACAGCTCATCATCCGTGATATTCTCGCCGCAGCACTGAAAGCTTTCCTTGAAATCCTCGATATACGGCGACGGATAGAGCCCCGTTATATATCCGGACGCCCTTAAGACCGATTCGATCATGGCACAGGTGCTCCCTTTGCCGTTGCTCCCCGCCACGTGAACAAATTTCAGTTTGTTCTGAGGATCACCGAGACCTTTCAGAAGCTCCCTTGTACGGGAAAGCCCGGGACGTGATTTGCTCCATGTGAAATTATTTATATATTCTAATGCTTCTTTTGTATTCATCTTTTTTTCTCGGGAATTACGCCTCTAAGTCCTTTAAGCAGCGTCGGCATAACAAGGCCGAAGGCTACGGATTTTATTATGCATATGACTATTCTTATGGCAAGTGATCCGAAAACGTATGCCGCAGAATAATAGCCGTAGATGATGCTGTCTACATAGATAACGCCTGTATTTATGATCAATATGAGCATTTCCGCTGCGATTACGGTAAATAAAATGCGTCTTGAATCCGGATATCCGTTTCTTGTACGTCCCAGCATACCGACCAAAAATCCGCAAACGACATAGGGCAATATCCACAAGAAAGTGGTTGCCGAAAATCCGTATCTTAAGATCTGGTAAATAAATGTGCCGATGCCGCCTACGAGCATACCGTCTGCCGGACCGAACATAAAACCGGCAAGCAGTACGGGGAGGCTTTCGAATGTGACCTTAATGTTGCCGAGATCCAGCGCAACATAGCCCAGAACGGCGCAGACAGCCGAGAGCATGGCGACTCTCGTCATTCGTTGAGTTGTGAAAAAACTTTTTTGCATAAAAAAACACTCCTTTCCTGATCCAGAATTGTCATAAAGGAGTGCCATATTCCAATAATGACAACAGCGGATGCGAAGCAGCACCGCACCTTTTGGTTTCGTTCAGCGGCAACTTCCCATCCGCCGACACTTAACGCACTGCTTCTACTCTGTTATAAATATTTATTCAATGCATTATGCATTTCATATTATCATGAATCTAATGCAACTGACTTCTTGCAGCTGCTTCCACCACATGCGACACAAGCACTGCCGTGGTAACGCCTCCGACGCCGCCGGGTACCGGCGTTATGGCGTCTGCGATGTCGCACACCTCATCGAAGCGTACATCGCCGCAAAGCTTGTTTTTTTCTTCGTTCCAGTTTATTCCGACATCGATAACTGTCTGGCCTGCTCTGAAATACTCCTTACCAAGTGATTCCATCTGACCGGTGCAGGCAATTACTATATCAGCCTGTTTTGAGAGCTCTGCCGGATTTTTTGTCCTTGTATGGCAAATGGTCGGCGTCGCGTTCTCGTGCATAAGAAGCATAGCGACGGGTCTTCCCACCACCAGTGAACGTCCTAAGATGACAGCCTTTTTTCCGGAACACTCACAGCCGTAATATTTAAGGATCTCCATAGCCGCCTGAGCGGTACACGGAGTGAATCCTGTTTTTGAATTTGAAAACACTCCCGCAAGTGAGCCGTCGGTACAGCCGTCCACGTCTTTTTCCATGGCAAGCATCTGTCTTGCCTTTTCGCCGTCTATATGCTTCGGCAGCGGTCTGAACATAAGAATTCCGTGAACGGATCCGTCTTTATTAAGAGAATCTAATGTTTTAAAAAAAACATCTTCGCTTACATCAGCGGGCAGAACCACGTTTTTGACATCAACGCCTGCCTGGGCACATCTTTTCATAGCGCCCTTTTCGTAGCTTATATCGTCGGCTCTCTCGCCTACGCGTAAAATTGCCAGCGTCGGAACTATTCCTTTTTCTCTAAGTTCGTTGGCGCCAAGTAATGTCCTGTCTATAACAGCCTGCGCCACGGGTGCGCCCTTTAAAATTCTTCCCATTACATTCCTTTCGTCATACCCACACCCGATATCAGGGGCGTGCTTTCTCCCACCGGCTCAAAACAGACCGGAGATCTTTCCGTTTTCGTCCACGTCTATATTTTCTGCCGCAGGATGTTTAGGAAGTCCCGGCATGGTAAGTATATCACCTGTAAGCGCGACTATAAAGCCCGCTCCTGCCGAAACTTTAAGCTCTCTGACCTTTACAGTAAAGCCCGTCGGTGCTCCCAAAAGCTTCGGATCATCCGAAAATGAATACTGCGTCTTGGCAATGCATACCGGCAGATTTCCGAATCCCATTTCTTCCAGCTTTTTCATCTGCTTTGCGGCTGATGATGTAAGACTTACTCCATCGGCATGATACACTTTTTTGCACACCGCCTCAAGCTTTTCTTCTATTGTCATATCAAGCTCGTAGGAATGTTTGAAATTCTTCGGCTGTTCACACAGTCTTACGACTTCCTCAGCCATTTCGCGGCCGCCTTCGCCGCCCTTAGCCCATACCTCGCTGAGCGCAACATTCACACCGATTTCTTTGCACATGCTGATTATGAGGTCAAGCTCTGCCTTTGTATCCGTCGGGAACGCATTCACGGCCACCACACAGGGAAGTCCGTAGACGTTGCGTATGTTGTCTATATGCCTTAAAAGGTTCGGCATTCCTTTCTTTAACGCTTCAAGATTTTCTGCATTTAAATCCTGCTTGGCAACTCCGCCGTGATACTTAAGAGCCCTTACCGTTGCCACTATTACCACCGCGTCCGGAGATGCGCCAAGTACACGGGTCTTTATATCAAGGAACTTCTCTGCACCAAGATCCGCCGCAAAGCCGGCCTCCGTTACCACATAATCACCCATCTTCAGAGCCGTTTTTGTAGCTATAACAGAATTGCAGCCGTGTGCTATGTTGGCGAAGGGTCCGCCGTGGATAAGTGCCGGCGTATGCTCTATGGACTGCACCAGATTTGGCTTTATGGCATCCTTAAGAAGTGCCGTCATGGCTCCCTCTGCTTTAAGGTCGTGTGCCGTAACAGGCTTGCCGTCATACGTATATCCGACTATTATCCGGCCGATTCTTGCCTTAAGATCTGATATATCGGATGCAAGGCAAAATACCGCCATGATTTCGGACGCAACGGTGATATCAAAACCGTCCTCCCTGGGCACGCCGTTTGCGCTTCCGCCAAGACCGTCAACTATGTTTCTAAGCTGTCTGTCGTTCATATCAACGGCACGCTTCCATGTTATCTGCTTCGGGTCTATTCCAAGCTCGTTGCCCTGCTGAATATGATTATCCAGCATTGCCGCAAGGAGATTATTCGCCGCGCCTATGGCATGAAAATCTCCCGTAAAATGAAGATTTATATCCTCCATGGGGATGACCTGAGCGTAACCGCCTCCGGCCGCGCCGCCTTTTATTCCGAAAACGGGACCCAGGGAGGGCTCACGCAGCGCAAGAACCGCATTTTTTCCTATTTTTCTGAGACCGTCGGCAAGCCCTATGGACGTTGTCGTCTTGCCCTCGCCTGCCGGAGTTGGCGTAATAGCCGTAACAAGAATGAGTTTTCCGTTTTTCTTATCGGCATTATCCTTTAAAAAACGGTTGTCGATCTTCGCCTTATAATTTCCATACTGCTCAATGTAGTCACTGTCAATTCCGAGTCCGCCTGCGATCTCTCCTATTTTTAACGGATTCGCCTCCTGTGCAATCTCAATATCCGACTTAAATCCCATTTCTACCTCTCCTTTTAGTTAATGTCATCTCACCAGCCGGCTCGATGAACATTGGCCGTCATATAGAAATTCGTGTAAACACGATTTCTGTATAACGGCTTATTATGCAGAAAACCGCCTGGGAAATGTTCCCAGACGGTCGGTTCATACGTCATACTCCATGTGGTCAATTCCACTTATCCGTCAGTCATA
>CAYMAY010000111.1:0-4720 GCA_964388555.1 uncultured Lachnospiraceae bacterium | reverse complement strand
CTCCTTGAAAGTTATGTCCTTTTCGGCTACCATTAAATCCATCATACAGCTCCTTAATATTTCTTTTTGACAACTAAATACTAAAGATTGTCTGTATGATTTGGAAGAGGTTTCGGCCTCTTCCTTATTTTTTTTGCCAATTAAAATTTTACTCTAAGACAGTAATCGTCACCTTTAGAGTTAATCTCTCCGGGCTGATTATAAAGGCACCAACCGAAAAAGTTGGTGCCTTGCGTGTTTATATGAATAAATTTGAAAATACAATCTTACGACTCGCTCTCGTCCTTGGGCAGGTAGGAATTGAGGACGTCGGTCTGTGTGCGGATGGCGTCTGTATCCGAATCGCTCATCTTATCTGTCTTTTTGCCGCGCATAAGCTTCTGAAGCGTCGCGGCCTCGGACTGAATTGTCTTCCTGAGGGATTTGTCCATAGTCTTTTTGTTTTCGCGTATGTATCTGTCGGCTATCATGCAGGCTCTGTTTGCCTCCGAAAGAACTGTTAAGCGATCCTTTCGCACGCCGTCGGACTGCGCATATTGCTGAGCGTCGTGTATGGCCTGCTCAATATCGGCATCCGAAAGATTCGAGGAAGCCGTTATCGTTATCTCCTTGCTCTTGCCCGTGCCGAGATCCTTCGCCGAAACCTTTACGATTCCGTTGGCATCGATATCAAATGTTACCTCTATCTGCGGAACGCCCGCCGGAGCACGCCTTATACCGGTTAAGCGGAATTTGCCTAGAAGCGTGTTATCACGGGCAAAAGGACGTTCGCCCTGGAGTACGTTTATCTCGACCGTCGTCTGGTTATTTGCGGCAGTTGAGAATATCTGGCTGTGACGCGCCGGTATGGTGGTGTTTCTGCCTATGAGTTTTGTGGCAACGCCGCCCACCGTTTCTATTGAAAGCGTGAGCGGGGTAACATCCATGAGGATAAGCTCAGAGGCCGCACCGGTCGTTATCTCGCCGCCTAATTTGCCGCCCTGAACGGCCGCACCGAGAGCAACGCATTCGTCGGGATTGAGATTCTTTGAAGGCTCCTTGCCCGTAAGCTGGCGCACCTTGTTTTGAACGGCCGGAATTCTTGTGGAACCGCCCACGAGAAGAACCATGCCCAGCTGTGATGTGCTTATGCCGGAATCGGCAAGTACATTGCGGACAGGACCTTCAGTTCTGTCGATAAGATCTTTTATAAGCTCGTCGAATTTGGCTCTTGTTATCTCCATTTCGAGGTGGACGGGCTCGCCCTTAACCGTGCTTATAAAGGGAAGGTTTATGGATGCCACGCTCTGGGCGGAAAGAGTTATCTTCGCCGCCTCGGCAGCCTCTCTTATACGCTGCACCGCAACGGGATCCTTTGAAAGATTGACTTTGTTCGTTATTTTGTACTGATCTATGATGTAATTCGTGAGGCGTTCGTCGAAATCATCACCGCCGAGATGATTGTCGCCTGCCGTGGCAAGAACTTCGATAAGGCCGTCGCCGATTTCTATAAGGGAAACGTCGAAGGTACCGCCGCCCAGGTCGTACACCATTATCTTCTGCGCCTGACCGTGATCGAGACCATATGCGAGAGCCGCCGATGTGGGCTCGTTTATTATTCTTAAAACGTTAAGGCCGGCGATCTTGCCTGCGTCCTTTGTGGCCTGCCTCTGGGCGTCATTGAAATATGCGGGAACTGTTATAACGGCTTCGCTTACGCTCTGTCCGAGATAGCTCTCAGCGTCTTTTTTAAGCTTTGAAAGGATCATCGCCGATATTTCCTGCGGGGAATAGTTTTTGCCATCTATCTTTATGCGATAGTTCGAACCCATCTGCCTCTTAATAGATGAAATGGTGCGATCCACGTTTGTTGCCGCCTGCCTTTTTGCAACGGCTCCCACGAGGCGCTCGCCCTCTTTTGAAAACGCAACCACCGACGGCGTTGTACGCATTCCCTCGGCATTAGCGATGACTACGGGCTCGCCGCCCTCCATCACGGCTACGCAGCTGTTTGTTGTTCCTAAATCTATTCCTATGACCTTTCCCATGATAGCCTCCGAAATATTGATAATGTACGATGGAAACCTTCCTTAAACAAGTCTTACGGATTGTTTCCGGGAGTACATGAATATATTGGTTTGTGACCCTGATTTTCATCATAGCACAAGTTATTGAAATAATTTAATAAATTTTCCATAAAATGGGTAGATGCTACCTGAGACATAAGAAACAAGTGACAGAAATGTCACTTTGATGTATAATAATGGCACTTTGAAGAAAGAGTAATAGTGCAAAGTAACAGATTTTTCATTGCTATTTGTGCTGCCAATTGAAGGACGGCGGAATGGAGAGCATTATGAATCTTGGTAAAGAATCAGAAAATATAGAATTTAAGAAGTCAACAGGTGAAATGAAGGCTGCAATGGTCTCGATTTCTTCTATCTTGAACAAAAGGGGAATTGGAACATTATATTTCGGTGTTAAGCCAAATGGTGATGTTGTCGGACAGGATGTATCGGAATCTTCTTTGAGGGATGTATCAAGAGCGGTTTATGAGAATATCAGACCACAGATATATCCGGCTATAGAAGAAGTTGTTTTGGACGGGAGACATTTGATAAAAGTAGAATTTAGTGGTGATAAAGTACCATATTCGACTGCAGGAAGATATTATCTCAGAACAGCGGATGAAGACAGAGAAATGTCGCCGGAAGAGTTGCGTGAAATTTTATCGGTAAATAAGTATCGCAGAAATTGGGAAAAAGAAAAATCAGAGGCAACGGATAAACAAGTAGATAGAAGTGCAATAAAGGGATTTTGGCAGAAATCCGTTGCAGCGGGAAGAATGGCGGAAGGCAGATACACTTGTCCGATCATATTAAATCGATATGGGTTGGTTTCGGACGGATATTTAACTAATGCCGGAGAGGTTTTGTTTGGCAGTACACATCCGGTTGCTCTTAAGATGGGGATTTTCGCTACGGATGAAAAACTTACTATTCTTGACATGAAAATGGTTGAGGACAACATCTATAATCTCTTGATAATTGCAGAGGAATATATTCTGAAAAATCTTAGATGGAGAAGCGAGATTACAGGCGTTGACCGTGAAGAAATTCCGGAGATACCGGTGGCAGTCATCAGAGAAGTTTTGGCTAATAGTTTTGCTCATGCAATATACAATGGCCGTACAAAACATGAAATATGCATTCATCCCGGAATGGTTTCAATATATAGCCCCGGCGAGTATGCGAGTAATCATTCGCCGGAGGAATACATAAAGAAAAATCTTGAGTCAGAGATTCGGAATGAAACAATATCCAAGATTCTATATTTAAACAAGTCTACAGAACGGTTTGGCAGTGGATTTAAGCGTATTCATAGTCTGTGTAAGGACGCAGGAGTAAAGTATTCTTACGAAAATACAGCAAATGGATTTAAGTTTATTATATACCGTCCGCAGATTCAAAGTGACATTCAAAGTGTCACTATGGATGTCACTTTAAATGGTACGGAAATGACGGTTCTGGCGATTTTAAAGCAGAAGCAGGATATTTCTCGAGATGAGATTGCAGCAAAAATCGCAAAGACTGTAAGAACTGTTCAGCGTGCGCTGGATTCTTTAAGGGAGAAGGGATATATTAAGAGAGTGGGTTCTAAACAGAATCCATTTTGGAAAATTTTGAAATAAGAAAGGGATAAAAATGAAGACGAATAAAGATATAAAAAAAGTATATTTCGAGAAGCCCGGTAACATGCTCTATCCGCTTCCGGCTGTTATGGTCAGCTGCGGAAGAAAGGGTGAGAAGCCGAACATCGTAACCATCGCATGGACGGGAACCATTTGTTCGGATCCGCCCATGGCATTTATATCGGTAAGACCGGAGAGATTTTCTTATCCTATAATAAAAGAGACTGGTGAATTCGTCATAAATCTTACCACGGAAGAGCTTACACATTCCATGGATTACTGCGGCTGCGTGAGCGGCTCAAAGGTAGATAAATTCGAGAAGTGCGGACTTACACCGGAGGAGAGTAAGTTCGTTTCGTGTCCGGGAATTAAAGAAGCGCCGGTCAGCATAGAATGCAAGGTGACACAGGTTATTCCGCTGGGAAGCCACGATATGTTCCTGGCGGAGGTTGTCGGCGTCAAGGTCGATTCCAGATATTTCGATGAAAAGGGAGTATTCCATTTGGAGAAGGCCGGCCTTATCGCATATGATCACGGCAAATACAACGCACTCGGCGAGATGATCGGAAGCTTCGGATACTCAGTCCGCAAGAAGTAAAAAAACGAATCTTTGAGTATCCGACACGCGGGATTTGTGCCAGAATCAAATGGACGTTAAGGAGAGAACTGACTGGATTGTTGTGAAAATAAGTCCGGCAGACAATATCCTGGATGCACTGTTCAGAATACTCGTAAACGATCCCCACGTCGGTAGAATAGGTCTCGAAGCAAAGGTTGACGTATCCATATTCGGAATCAGGGTAAATTCAAAGAGGGCAAAGCCCGAAAAAAACCTGGTACAGGCAATAGATGACATTTTGGATTTTCTGGATAAGCAGAACACAAAAGTTCTTGTAACGATAGATGAAGTCGCCAGCACACCTCAGATCTGCTCTGGAGGTTGAATCAAACAAGTTTAATCATTACAGAAAGAGCCTCACTCTGAGAGGACTGATAGATACACAGAAAGATGGATGTATAACATTGGCGCTGCCGAGATTTGAGAAGTTT
>CAYMAY010000110.1:0-4832 GCA_964388555.1 uncultured Lachnospiraceae bacterium | reverse complement strand
TCCCGTTATTATTAAAAGGTCGAAATCCTTTCCGATCCTGATGTCGGTCGGAACAACGCTCTTTTTATCTATAAGCGGGTGGCGTGCCTTTTTAAGCTCTATATAGCCATTTTCGTTGAATATGGGCATGGCGGCGTTCATATCGAGGGCGAGTTTTGCCCTTGCAAATATAAAATCCAGCTCAATAAGCGTTTCAAAATCCGTCTTGATAATTCCGGAGCTTTCGAAAACCTCTTTGCTTAGGGATGCGAGTATTGCCGCAATTTCTTTCTCCTCGTCTGCCTCAAGAGTTCGTATATCGTTGTTCAATTTGATGATCGACATGGGCTCAACGAACACGGTTGCGCCGGATGAGGATTGATCGTGTATCATGCCGTCTACGGCGGAGCGATATTCCGATTTAACGGGAATGCAGTATCTGCCGTTTCGCATTGTGATAACGCTGTCCTGCAAATATGTGCGCAGCGAACCGTTAAGCATGGAATTCAGCTGCGAATGGATCTTATCCTCGATATTTTTAATGCTCCGTCTTATCTTTAAAAGAGCGGGGCTTGCGGAATCACTTATGGTGCTTTCGTCGATAATGCAGCGGCGAATATCACGGGAAAGGGATTCTGCAGGGATAAGATTGTCAAAAAATGTGTCAAGACAATCATTTTCCTCGTTTTCACGTTCTTTTTTCGAATACTTCTTTACCAAAGCGGTATTTTCCAGCAAAGAAGCGATCTTCAGAAGCTCTGCCGCGTTCAGTACGCCGCCCAGCTCAAGACGTTTTAATTGTACGCCCACATTATGAGCCGAACCGAATGAAACGCTGCCTTTTTTTAAAAGACGTGAAAGGGCGGCGCTTGTTTCGGACTGCATTTCGCGTATCAGATTTATATCGGATGAGGGGGCTATGGCGTGGCAATATGCCTTGCCGCCTTCACTGTCGGCGTGTGACTCAAGCCGTTGTGTTATTTTATAATATTCAAGTGTTTTAAGTGCTTTTTCGTTCAATATTATTACCTGTTCGCCTTTCAGAATCCTCATTATTTTACACCATAAAGAAGTTTAAATAAACATCTTATTCATAATTTGTTCATAACCATTTGCTAAAATAAAAAAATCTTTGTTGCCGGTTACAGATTCGGCAGTAACAACTCTTTATGTCGGAGGAATTGGGATGGAAAACGACGACAGAAAAAAAGATCCCCATTTCATAAGAGAAATCGTAAAAGAGAAAAAGAACAGAAAAAAAACAATTCTCAAAGTTCTTTTTATTTTAGTTGTTGCGGTGGGAATAGCTGCCGTTGCAGCGGTTGTGTTCGCATTTACATATCATGGTGTAAGTGATAGTCTTACTTCTGATAAAAAAAGTGAGACGGTTTCTTCGAGCAGCTCGGAAGAAGAAAAATCCGAATTGCAGAGCACATCAAGTGTATCGCAGGCGACTTCATCCTCATCGTCTTACCGCAGTGAGGAGACGAAGAATGAGCTCACCATCGAAGATTACAATAAGCTTAGGAGCGAGTTCCGTTCAATAGCGCAGGAGGGAAACAAATCTCTTGTGACTATAACGGGAATCAGCAGCAGCACGGATTATTTTAACGAGCCTTACGAGAGCGAAAAGACGGGAATCGGTCTTATACTATCCGAGACATCCGACGAATACCATATACTTACGTATTCTTCAGTGCTCACAGGCGCGGAAAAGATAAAGGCAAGTTTCAGCGAAAATTCATATGCAGACGGTACTATACTTAAGAGCGATGCAGATACGGGTCTCGCCGTTATAACAGTTGATAAATCGGAGATTTCAGATGATATATCCGAAAAATTCGAGCCGGCGAACTTAAGCAGTTCATTTTCGTGTCTTCCGGGGGATATGGTAATAGTGATCGGAAATCCGGACGGATACGATAATTACATGGCTTTCGGCGCGATAACATCGTCAACAAACACCACGTCATGTTACGACAACGAATACAGGGTACTGACGACGGATATTCCCGAGGGAGCATCGGGATTCGGAATCATACTTGATACGACGGGAAGAGTGATAGGAATAACATCACCGTGCACCGACAGCATTTCCGACACAACTATAACTGCATTGTCGGTTGCCGATGCGGGAGAGCTCATTGATGATCTGTCGCAGAACAAGGGCAGGGCGTACATTGGCATAAAAGGATACGATGTCACGGAAAAGATCTCACAGGAAAGCGGCATTCCCGAAGGCGTTATCGCTGTTTCGCTTGCGGAAAATTCGCCTGCATTGATGTCCGGAATGATGGAGTATGATATAATAACGTCGTTTGACGGCAATGAAGTGCGTACGATGACACAGTTCAGCAAGCTTATAAAAACATATGATCCGGGTACACCGGTGGCTGTTTCTGTATTGCGCCAGACAGGTACCGAATACGTGCCGGTTGAGCTGACTATCGAATTGGGAGAAGTATAATGAAGTTTATAAAGGATTTTGAAGACGGAAACAAAATTTCCGGGATATACTATGTTAAGACTAAGATTGCAGCGGTCTCAAAAAACGGAAAACAATATTACAACGTGACTCTGCAGGATAAAACGGGAGTCATAGATTCAAAGATCTGGGATACAAACAGCCCGGCAATTGAGGATTTTGAGGCTAACGATTATATCGACATCATGGGCGATGTCAGCGTTTTTAACGGTTCGCTTCAGCTTGCCATAAGAAGAGCGAGAGTTGCCAACGAGGTTGAGTATAATGTTTCGGATTATCTGCCCTGCAGCAGATATTCGGCGGAGAAGATGTACGAGGCGCTTTGCGACTACATAGATAAGATACAAAATCCGTATATCAAAAAGCTTGTTGATATGTTTTTCAAGGAAGACCAGGAGTTCATTGAAAAATTCAAGAAAAGCTCGGCGGCGAAGAGCGTTCACCATGGATTTATAAGCGGCCTTTTGGAGCATACCTTCGGGGTTGTCCGTCTTTGTCACATATACACAAAGACGTATCCCTTCCTCAATTATGATCTTCTTATTGCGGCGGCGCTTTTCCATGACATCGGAAAAACAAAGGAGCTTTCACCGTTCCCGCAGAATGATTACACGGACGAAGGACAGCTTATCGGTCATGTCATAATCAGCTATCAGATGGTTCATGAGGCTATAAGTAAGATAGAAGGCTTCCCGAACGCGCTTGCAAACGAACTTGAGCACTGTATTTTGGCGCATCACGGCGAACTGGAATACGGTTCTCCAAAAAAGCCGGCTATAGCAGAGGCACTTGCCTTAAGTCTTGCGGATCTTACTGATGCAAGAATGGAGACCATCAGGGAGGTCGTAGAAGACAGCTCCGTTAAGACAGAATGGCTCGGATATAATAAATTCTTGGAATCAAATATCAGAAAGACTACGATAGAAGATGATAAATAAAAATGATATTTTCACGGTAGAAATAACAGATCAGGATGATCGTGGACAAGGAATAGGGAAGACTTCACTCTTCCCTCTTTTTGTGCGTCACGCTGTGACTGGCGATGTTGTCGAGGTTGTTGTTACGAAGGTTAAGAAAAGCTTCGGATTTGCCCGCATCTTAAATTTTGTAAAAAAATCACCGAACCGTATCGAGCCTAAATGCGAAGCGTATAAAAGATGCGGCGGCTGCCAGCTTCAGAACATGAATTACGCGGCGCAGCTTGAATTTAAAAAGAATAGAGTAAGAGAGTGCTTAAGAAGGATTGGCGGGATTTCCGATGTGGAAGTGGAAGATACGATTGCCTCCGACGAAATATTCAGATACAGAAATAAGGCACAGTATCCCGTGGGTCGCGATAAGAACGGAAAGATCGTCTGCGGATTTTACGCCCAGAGAACCCATGACATAATCGAATGCGAGGATTGCCTTTTAAGCCCCGCGGAGTTTTCGGATATTACCAATGCGGTTATCGGTTGGATGGAAGAAAATAATGTTTCGCCCTACGACGAGAATACGGGACGGGGTCTTGTAAGACATATCTTCTTAAGAAAGAGTTTTTCGACAGGAAAGATATTTTTTTGTCTTGTGATAAACGGAAATAAGCTTCCGCATGCTGATGAGCTTATAAACAAGCTTAACGGATTCGATGATATAAGCGGAATTTCGATTTCGATAAACAAAAGCAAGGGAAATGTGATACTGGGCGACAAGTTCGTTTGCATTTACGGAGAGCCTTATATGAGGGACAGCATAGGAGATATAAAGTTCAATATCTCTCCTGCCTCTTTTTATCAGGTCAATCCGCGACAGACGAAGAAGCTCTATGATACGGCGATTTCTTTTGCAAATTTAACCGGAGAAGAAACAGTTATCGATCTTTACTGCGGAATAGGCACCATTACGCTTTATGCGGCAAAAAAGGCGGCTCATGCCTATGGAATAGAAGTTGTTCCCCAGGCGATAGAAAACGCCCGGGAAAACGCGAAGCTTAATAATATCGAAAACGCAAGCTTTTACGTCGGAAAAGCCGAGGAAGTCTTGCCAAAATTATATAAGGAAGGACTTAAAAAAGCCGATGTCGTTATAGTCGATCCGCCGCGAAAGGGCTGCGACGAAACGACTCTTGGCACCATCGTAAACATTTCACCGGAAAAGATCGTATACGTCAGCTGCGATCCCGCGACTCTCGCAAGGGATCTGAAATTTTTACGAGAAAAAGGCTACGAGGTGAAGAAAGTCCAGCCTGTCGACATGTTCCCACAGACGGTGCATGTCGAGACGGTAGTATTGATGTCACGCGTTAGCAATGAGCAGGGCACAGATCGGCAGTGGGGCAGCAGAGAATTAGAATTTGCTATTTTCTGCATTGAAAATGTAGCATCCAGGC
>CAYMAY010000109.1:1238-4843 GCA_964388555.1 uncultured Lachnospiraceae bacterium | reverse complement strand
ACGGTTATGCATAGATGGAAGATGCGGATTGTCCGGACAAGTATTGCATCGAACAGGGAAAGATAAATAAAAACACAGAAACTATCGTCTGTCTGCCGCACAGGGTTGTTGCGGAAGTTATAAATGCCGCTTCCGATGCGGATGTCGACGCTATATTGGGATAAATTTATGAAAAGTAAGAGAATTGCACTTTTAGGGCTGATGACAGCCCTTGCAATGATATTTGGATATATAGAATTCCTTATACCGATCAATTTCGGAATACCCGGAATGAAGCTCGGTCTGGCAAACCTCGTCGTAACGGTAGCACTTTATACCATACGTCCCGGCGAGGCTTTTCTGATAAATATTGTCAGGATCTTACTGTCTAACCTGCTGTTCGGAAACGGAATGTCGCTTATATACAGCCTTGCAGGCGGTCTCCTAAGTTTCGCAGTAATGTTGCTTTTCACAAAAATAAAAGACTTTTCTGTATATGGTGTAAGTATAGCCGGCGGCGTTACCCACAACATCGGACAGATTCTCGCAGCCTGCGTCGTCCTCAGCAATCTTACTATCACCTACTACCTGCCGGTATTGCTGATCTCAGGCGCCATCACCGGATTTATTATCGGGTTTCTTTCCGCACGGATAATTCCGAGGGTGACTCCCTGACTTTTATTTCACCGCTACGAAACAAATCCATCCATTTTCTTTCTTACGTTCTATTTTGATCTCTGAAAATCTGGCTGCGCGCAAAACTTTCTCAATCTCCTCGATCTTATAGATCTTAAGATTGTCATTTTCTTTTTCCCAGTCGTATCCTTCGGCAGCTTCACCATCCGTTTCATTGCATATAAAGAATATTCCGCCTTTTCGCAGCACGCGATAAACCTGCGCAAAAGCCTTTGACAAATTCTGCCAGAAGTAGATGGTTTCAAATGCCGTCGCCGCGTCAAAGCTTTCATCGTCAAACGGAAGGGCAAGTACGTTGCCCTTGCACACAGAAACCTCTCCGCTTTGTATAGCGTCTTTGTTTTTCTCCTGGCTCATAACAACGCTCAGATCAGAATAGTCGATACCGGTGATACTGCCATTGGGACATTTTCTCAAAAGACGTGCTATGTTGGCACCGCCGCCACAGCCGATCTCGAGAATGTCTGCGTTCTTTTCTGTGTTGAAATAATCAAGTCCCCAGTGTGCAAGCTCGGCATGACCACCGCCGTTCATGCGTTCCAGCATTTCTCTGCCCTCTTCACCGCTTGGGAAGCCGGGATTTGCAGCTTTTTCCATTATATTACCCCATTTCTTATATGTTTATAATGTCTTCACGAAAAGTGCTCTCATTGCATTCAAAACCGCTATTATCATAACTCCTACGTCTGCGAATATGGCCAGCCACATATCAGCCATTCCCAACGCTCCCAGCACAAGGCATGTGAGCTTTATTCCGATGGCAAACACAATATTCTGGTAAACAATACCGAGACACTTGTGTGATATCCTGATTGCCTTTGGTATCTTGATAGGATCGTCGTCCATAAGCACTATATCGGCGGCTTCGATGGCCGCATCAGATCCCATCGCACCCATTGCTATTCCTATATCGGAACGGCTGAGTACAGGCGCGTCGTTTATTCCGTCTCCAACAAAGGCAATCTTTTCATTATCGCTCTTGCTGCGAAGCATTTCCTCGACTTTATCGACTTTATCCGACGGAAGCAATTCACTGTATACCGTGTCTATTCCAAGATCTGATGCCACCTGCTGGGCAGGCATTTTTGCATCGCCTGTGAGCATGACAGTGTTTTTAATTCCGATACTCTTAAGTTTACCCACAGCCTCTTTCGAATGCATCTTGACAGTGTCGGAAATGACGATATGTCCGGCGTATCTGCCGTCTATTGCCATGTGAATTATCGTACCAACGCTGTGGCAGCTTATGTACTCTACGCCAAGGCGTTTCATCAGCTTATCGTTACCCGCGGCAACAGCTATGCCGTCAATCTTTGCAGTAACACCGTTTCCGCTTATTTCTTCTATATCGGTCACGCGGCTTCTGTCCGGTTCTTTTCCGTATGCCTTAAGCAAGCTTTTGCTTATAGGATGCGACGACGCACTCTCTGCAAGAGCGGCGTATTCTATAAGCTTTTCACGTTCGATCTCGTTGTGATGAACATCGTTTACTTCGAAGACGCCCTTCGTCAGGGTACCCGTCTTATCAAACACAACAGTCTTAGTTTTTGATAAAGTTTCCAGATAATTGGATCCTTTGATAAGTATACCCTCACGGCTCGCCCCGCCTATACCGGCAAAGAACGAAAGCGGAATACTTATTACAAGGGCACACGGGCACGATATTACAAGGAACGTGAGCGCACGGTAAATCCAGTCTCCGACGGAAGCTTCCAAACCTAAGATACTAAGCACAACAGGCGGTATGACCGCAAGTGCCAGCGCCGAATAACATACGACGGGGGTGTATATTCTTGCGAACTTCGCGATAAAATCCTCGGACTTTGATTTACGGGAGCTTGCATTTTCCACAAGATCAAGAATTTTAGAAACGGTTGACTCACCGAATTCCTTCGTTGTTCTGATCTTCAAAACGCCGGTCATATTTATACAACCGCTGATGACTTCGTCACCGACAACAACATCCCTTGGCAAACCTTCGCCTGTTATAGCTGCGGTATCGAGGCTGGAATTCCCCTCTTCGATCACGCCGTCTATGGGAATTTTTTCACCGGGTCTTACTATTATAACAGAACCTATCTCAACTTCATCCGGGTCGATCTGCTCAATCTTTCCATCCTTTTCGATATTTGCGTAGTCGGGTCGTATATCCATCAGTTCGCTTATATTTCGTCTGCTCTTTCCCACGGCGTAGCTCTGGAACCACTCTCCTATCTGGTAAAAAAGCATAACGGCTATAGCTTCGGTATAATCGCCGTCTTTCTCATAAAGCGCCAGCGCAACGGCTCCGACTGTCGCTATCGCCATAAGGAAATTTTCGTCGAATACCTGACGATTTTTTATTCCTTTGAATGCCTTGATAAGTATATCATATCCTATCAGGAAATACACAACCATATAGATTGCAAAATGAATCCAGTATCCGGCGCCGCCGAGAGAAACATCGAGTTTTGCATATATTACGTCCGGTATAAGATGAAGCACAAACATTAAAGCGGACGCTGCAAAGATCCGCTTCAGCATCTTTTTCTGCTTCTTTGTCATTTTGTTTTCGGAAACGTTATCCTTGATAAGAAGCACGATTGTCAGGGCGATCACGACGCAAAGTAATATTTTTACGATAAGCTCTTCCATTTATGATTCCTCAGAAAAATATCTCGCAGTCGTCCTCTACTTTTTTGCAGTTTGCAAGGACAACGGGCATAACATCCTTCGGGTTGAAACCTTCTTCAAATTCGACATTCATCTTAAGTGTCATGAAATTTACAACGGCGTCTTTTACACCTTCTGTATTCTTTGTGGCAACCTCCATCTTGTTTGCACAGTTTGCGCAGTCAACGTCGATCTTGTAGGTTTTCTTCATGGTAATAGTCTCCTTTTCGATTAATTCGATTAAACGTTTGCTTAATTGTTAATTTGAGTATATACTT
>CAYMAY010000109.1:0-1138 GCA_964388555.1 uncultured Lachnospiraceae bacterium | reverse complement strand
AAGGAGACACCCATGTCAGAAAAGCATTTACCGCATGATCACGGTCAGAACATAGAAACTAAATTAGAGAAAATCCCCAGTGCAGAAAATTTTCAAACACTTGCGGACGTATTTAAGCAGCTTTGCGACGGAAACAGGATCCGCATATTCTGGCTGCTCTGCCACTGCGAGGAATGCGTGATAAATCTCGCCGCCATCGTTGATATGAGCAGTCCTGCTGTTTCTCATCATCTTAAGCAATTAAAAAGCAGCGGCCTTATTGTGAGCCGCCGCGAAGGAAAGGAAGTCTATTACAGAGCCGCCGACACGCAGCAGGCTCAGATGCTCCATAAAATGATAGAGCAGATGATGGAAATCACCTGCCCCTGTTAATATCCTCTCATTGCCGTAAGCGACTCGTCATCTTTTATCCAATCCTGCACGTTTACGATCCTATAATCGTTTTTTGTGTCACGGATGTAAACTTTATCGATACCGGCATTTATTATCATTCTCTTGCACATGGAACAGCTGCTGGAATTTGCGACATATTCGCCGTTTGCAGCTTCTGTTCCCACGAGATAAAGTGACGCGCCGATCATCGAACTCCTTGATGCGCTGATTATGGCATTTGCCTCTGCATGAACGCTTCTGCACAGCTCATAACGCTCGCCGCGGGGAACATTCATCTTCTGTCTTATGCAGAATCCCATATCAGAGCAGTTTTTTCTGCCTCTCGGCGCACCGACATATCCCGTTGATATGACTTCGTCATTTTTAACGATGACGGCGCCGTAATTTCTGCGAAGGCAGGTTCCTCTTTTTGAAACCACCTCCGCCAGATCCAGATAATAATTTATTTTATCTCTTCTCTCCATATTAGTATGCCTTTCGATGTACTCTGTAATATCTTGTCTATTTTTACTTGTTTTCTATAATTCATTGATATTGAAGATTGTCACATTAGATGCACGATAATGCAATGCCTAAAAATATTTATAGACAGTTTAACATCTCAACCTTCTTAATTCAACCCTTGCTCTGTTGACAACACTACTCTTGCGTAGTATTATATTCAAATAAAAGAAACTTCGAATCTAACGAAATCGCAGACAGGCATTCTTTTCATCTGATACATAAGCAACAATGATCAACGGAG
>CAYMAY010000108.1:0-5086 GCA_964388555.1 uncultured Lachnospiraceae bacterium | reverse complement strand
TCTGGAGATTCTGCCCGAGATCGAGCACGAACCCGATGAATCCATGGATGTGTGATTCACGGATTGAAAACAAGATAGGTTTACAGCTGACTTGATGAATTTTAATATCAGTAAACTTAAAGCGGAGCACAATCGGGCTCCGCTTTAAAAATACCTTATATTATTTACTTCAACCCCACAGCTCTTCAGCCGATGGCGCGTGATTGTCCGGCATATAACGTGCTATGCGGGATACATTCATCAGATGCTTGTAGTCGAGGTTTTCGGATATGCTGTTGTGGCCCCATGTTCCGCATCCTAAGGTGTTTGTGGGCGCGAGACCGTTGAAATAGCTTCCGCCTGCGCTGTTTGCGGAGGTCTGGTTTACAACAAATCTGGATGCGCAGAGGTTTTCGCCGATATATTTTATGGTCTCCTCATTATCGGAGTGGATCGCAACACTGTGACCTTTGCCGTCTTTCTCAAGATTTTCGGCAGCTATCTTTACAGCTTCTTCAAGAGTGGAGTATTTATAAAGCGCGATAACAGGACACATCTTTTCGCCGCCCAGGAAATCCGTAAGACCGGTTCCTTCCGGCTCAACGACAATCACTTTTGTATCCTTCGGAATGCTTATACCTGCAGCCTCAGCGACCTTTTCGGGAGACTGACCTATTACTTCGTGACGGGGAGAATCCTCAGGTGTGAAGAGGGCATTTCGAACGGCATCTGTTTCGGCCTTGTTCTTGCATACGTATCCGCCGTTTTTCTCAAATTCTTTCTTAACATCCTCATATACGCTTTCGTGACATATGCAGGATTGCTCCGCAGAGCAGATGATGCCGTAGTCATAGGCTCTTCCGGCGATTATCTTTGGAACAGCTGCCTTGTAATCGTAGTCCTTATCTATGATGCACTGTACGTTTCCTGCGCCTACACCGAGAGCCGGACGTCCCGAACTATAAGCCGCGGTAACCATTCCGGCGCCGCCTGTAGCTATAACGATATCGGCTGATGAAATAAGATTCTTTGTGTTTTCACGGGAATGCTTGTCCAGAATCTGAATAAGGTTCTTGGGGTAGCCGAGCTTGTCCAGCTCTTTATTTATCAACTCAACGGTAACGGAGCTGCATTTTACCGACTTGTGGTGCGGTGTGATGATAATGGCATTTCCGCACTTAAGGGCAAACATGGAATTGCTCATAGGAGTAACTATGGGGTTTGTGCAGGGCGTGATGGCCGCAACAACACCGATGGATTTTGCAACTCTTGTTATTCCTGTGGCTTCATCCGTGTCTAATATTCCTCTTGATTTTTTGCCGCGAAGATTATTCCAGACGATGCCGGCTTTCTGCTTGTTTTTCGCTACCTTATCGGGAACATTTCCCATACCTGTTTCCTCAACGGCAAGCTTTGCAAGATATTCGGCGTTTTCGTACACCGTTTTTCCTATCGTCTTTACGGCAAGATCCACCTGCTCCTGGCTCATTTTTTCAAATTCCGCCTGGGCAGCTCTCGCTCTTTCAATAAAACCGTTTATGTATTCCATGCTTTCTTCATGTTCGTTCATTTCAAATTCCTCCCATTGTACCGTTTTTTATAAAATTTGTATGCCATGACAGTGCCTCATCCAGTATGTGTGGTGTATGGCCGGATGATGCGCATGCTCTTTCAAAGTAGTCATTCAGCTGCTCTTTATATGACGGGTGAGCGCAGCGGTCTATTATGAGACGTGCTCTCTCCTTTGGCGAAAGCCCTCTGAGATCGGCGTAGCCGTATTCCGTAACCAGTACCATTACGTCGTGTTCGGTATGATCCACATGGGAGACCATAGGCACGATGGACGATATCTTTCCGTCCTTCGCCGTGGATGGCGTACTGAATATGGTAATGCCGGCGTTCCTCGAGAAATCACCGGAGCCGCCTATGCCGTTCATCATTTTCGTTCCCATTATATGAGTCGAATTGACGTTTCCGTAAATATCGGCCTCGATGGCCGTGTTCATCGAGATGATACCGAGCCTTCTTATAACCTCGGGATTGTTGCTGATCTCCTGAGGTCTTAAGATGATCTTGTCCTTATAGAAATCTATGTCATCAATAAATTCCTTAAGACCTTCCGGGGATGGACTCAGGGATGTGGTTGAGGCAAATTTTGCCTTTTTGCACTTAAGCAGCTTAAGCATGGAATCCTGAACGACCTCGGTGTAGCATGTGAGATCGTGAAAATCGGAATCACACAGTCCGTACAAAACTGCGTTGGCCACGTTTCCTACCCCCGACTGCAGCGGAAGGAGAGTATCCGGAAGCCGTCCCGCGGCTACCTCGTTTTTAAGGAAAGCGATTATATTATCGGAAATCTTATGGGATATCTCATCCGGCGCGTTGAAGGGCCTGGGATGTTCCTGTTCATCCGAGATCACAATGGCCGCTATTTTATCGATGCCGCATTTTATATACGTTGTTCCGATCCTGTCGGAAACAGAGCAGATGTTTATAGGCTTTCTGTATGGCGGCTTTTCCACGGTATATATGTCTGCCATTCCCTCCAGTGCAAGGGGAAGGGAACAGTTTATCTCAACGATAACCCTCTTTGCAGAGTCTACAAAGGCGGGTGCGTTTCCGATTGCCGTTGTGGGGATTATATCGCCGTTTTCGTTGATGGCGAGGGCCTCGATAATAGCCACGTCAATCCCGGAAAACGGTCCGTGCTTTATCTGCTGGGCACTCTGTGACAGATGCATATCGAAATAATTTATGTCGCCGGAATTTATTTTGCCTCTTATGGATGCGCTGGTCTGATACGGATATCTTCTCTTTATGATGCCTGCCTTTGACCAGTCTTCATCGATTTCACCACCGACGGATGCACCGGAGTACAGATTGATGTGTACGGATCTGCCGTCTTCAACCTGCTTTGTAAGTGCCTTCGGCACCGCCTTGGGACATCCCGACGGGGTAAATCCGCTTACCGCAACGGTCATGCCGTCTTTTATCAGTGATGCGGCGGAATCAGCCGATGTTATAAGGTTGAGTGCGTCGGCGTTTCTGATTCTGTCTGAAAGAATTTCGTCTTTATTCATACTATTACCGCCCTGCCTTTCTTGTGTTTACTATAAGATAACATTTTTACGGATAAATACAAATTCAAAAAAATGAATAAACCATAGAAAAAATCTATATTCAAAGATATAATTTTATTGATTATAATAATAATGTCGTATTGATGCAATTAATGTAATTAATGTGGAGAAAAGAGATATGAACCTAAATCATTTGAAATATTTCAAGGAAGTCTGTGAGTGCGGGAGCATCACGGCGGCGTCGGAGAAGTGCCACGTGTCGCAGCCGTCTATAACATCAGCAATCGGAAATCTGGAAAAGGAGACCGGCGTAAAGCTTTTCGGGCGCGTCGGCAACAGGCTTTCTCTTACCGAGGACGGCAGGGAATTTTTGAGGCTGACGGCGGATTTCATCGACAAATATGATGATTATTTCAAAAATGTATGTGATATATCGGAAAATAAGATAGCAAAGCTGAAGCTGGGCGTGCCGTCTGTTATGGGAACTTTCTTATTCGAAAAGATCATTCCCGGATTTGAAAATGAAAATCCGAATGTGAGGCTGGAAGTATTTGAAACCGGCAGTATTGCGGGAATAAGTATGCTCAAATCAGACGGACTTGATTGCGTTATAGGGTTGTCGGACGGCGAAAAGCTTCCGGGTGTCTGCGCGAAAAAGCTGTTTTCCACCGAACTTATGCTGGCGATAAATAAGGATCATCCATATGCGAAAGAGAAACTCGCTACAAAGAAAATTATTTCGGAGCTGCCCCTTATCATTGTAACAAAGGGAACGTATCATCACCGGGCGATAACAGGTATGTATCCGGATGTGGAGCTCAATGTTGTAATGCATTCAAATCAGGTATCCACCATAAGGAAAATGCTCACGGAAAATCATGCGGCCACAATAATATACAAAGAAGTGTTCGCGGATTGCGATGATATAGTATACATACCGCTTGAGAAAAAGATAGTGGCGGATATCGACGTTTTCTGGCGCTCCGACAGATACGTGCAGAAGGCTCTTAAGCGATTTGTTTTGTATATGGAAAGGCAGTGTTGATTAGGAAAAGAACACTTGGAAAAATGTCGAAATGTACGTTAAAACACATTGGAAAAGTGTCAAAACAAAGTTATAATGGACGAAAAAAACGTACATGATTAGCACATTTCTGTTGACAGGTTCAAGATTTAGAATAACAGAATTGGTCGTCGCAGTTAGGAATAAAACTCAAATGAGAAAGAGGACTAAATGATTACAGGTGAATTGAAAAATAAAATAGATGGCTTATGGGATATCTTCGCTGCAGGTGGTCTGGTAAACCCGCTTGATGTTATAGAGCAGATTACCTATCTCATGTTTATCCATGATCTGGATGATTCAGACAATATGAGAGCGAAGGAAAGTGCCATGCTTGGCCTGCCTTATGAGAGTATTTTTGCAGAGGAAGTAAAAATCGGTGAGAGAACCATAGCGGGTAATCAGCTGAAATGGTCGGTATTTCATGATTTTCCTGCGGACAGGATGTACTCTGTAATACAGGAGTGGGTTTTCCCGTTTATTAAGACTCTTCACAGTGATAAAAACAGCGCTTATTCCAAGTATATGGATGATGCCATCTTTAAATTGCCTACACCGTTAGTACTGTCAAAGGTAGTAGATTCTTTGGATGAAATCTATGGGTTGATGAATGAAATACAGTCTTCTGATGTAAGAGGAGATGTGTATGAATATCTGCTTTCTAAGATTTCCCAGTCCGGCAGAAACGGACAGTTTAGAACACCGAGACATATTATCCGTATGATGGTGGAGATGATGGA
This sequence comes from uncultured Lachnospiraceae bacterium, assembly GCA_964388555.1. Lineage (GTDB taxonomy): Bacteria > Bacillota > Clostridia > Lachnospirales > Lachnospiraceae > Alectryocaccobium. Next base: position 221 of record CAYMAY010000108.1, on the reverse strand, counting down.
TCCTTCCAGTGATGAGGTGATTTGTGATCCGGCTTGCGGCACTTCGGGATTTCTGGTTGCTTCCGGTGAATATCTTAAGGAAAAGAAGAAAGAAGAAATTTTCTACGACAGGCAGAAAAAGGATCATTATATGAATCATATGTTCCATGGCTATGATATGGATCGCACTATGCTTCGTATCGGCGCTATGAATATGATGACACATGGAATAGACAATCCTT
>CAYMAY010000107.1:0-5339 GCA_964388555.1 uncultured Lachnospiraceae bacterium | reverse complement strand
CGGTATTCTAAAAAGGGAGTCGCATATGATGCAGACCATCTATATGCAGAGAATCTTGTGGCAAGAGCTGTTTTTATGATACGAAACGGTAAGGCATCACCAAGGAAAATAAAAGCCGTGCTGAAGAAGGCGGAGGATGTGATTATGGAGAACACAGGCAGATTCGCCGATGTGCGCTTTCATTATTGCCTGGCATGTGCTACATATTTTTCGAGAGTTTGTATGGATCTTGACGGAACACGGAGAAGCCTTGAAGTAGCCTGGGAGTTGGCGGAACCCATAACATTCACCGATATGCAAAGGATAGAAAATCTTGTTATTCCAAGTGGTCACGCGTTTTTTGAGCTTGGTGAGTACGAAACTTCCCTCAAGATTCTGAAATACGGGATAAGGCTGTGCGAGAAATATCCGGAATCTGATGTTTATACGAGACTTAAAGGGGAGTTGTATGATCATCAGGAGGAAGCAGAGGAACGGCTGATGCAATAAAAGTAAACGAGGGTCTTACTTAGCAGGTGTACATAGGCTTTGCTCTGCATTACCAAAACCAGAAAAAGAAAATGCCATGGTAAACTGAATTTATTGAAGGGAGAAGCCCGAAGGGCTGAATAATCGCCTTTATGAAGGAGGAAGATCATGAGAAAAACAGCATTACTGGTTTTGGCAGGCGTGATGTGCCTTGGCATTACAGCCTGCGGGGCAAATGAAAGCATGAGCAATTCAAAATCCGGGGTCGCAAGCGAGTCAGATACCACAGAAAGCACTGAAAGCTCGGAGAAGTCATCGCAGGAGACGAAAAACATCAGCGATGAGAGTACAGAGCAAAAGAAAAGTGCCGGCGATTCGCCTACGGAATTTTTAAAGGATGCAACGATCGAAGAAACCGTATTGTACGAGGAAAACAACATAAAGATCACCGCAACAGATCTGACTTACGGCAATTACTCGGCAGAGATTTCCGTAAATATAGAGAACGGAACAGATAAAAATTTGAGCTTCATCAGCGGCTCTCTCGGTTACAGCTGCAATTCCGTAAACGGATATATGATACAGGATGGTTACCTGAACAGTGACGTTGTCGCCGGAAAATCTGCGAGTGAGACAGTAGAATTAAGCTACGATGAGCTGCTTATGTACGGAATAAATGAGCTGGCGGACATAGAACTGGGCATCGAAATATCCGATGAAGATTACAACCGCATTTATACCGGCGGAAGACAGATTCTCACATCGGCGGCGGAAACTTACGAGTACAGGGAGGACAACTACCGGAGTGCCATAAAGAATGACGCATTGATGAATGCCTACGATTATTCGATTCCGTATTTTACGGACGAGAAGCTGTTGGAGCAGGATGGTTTGGAAGTACTTTCGGCAGGCATTATAGAGCAAAAGGATGGTGAAACGGCGCTTTTACTCGAGACGAAAAACACAAGTGAGCAGGCTGTTCGCGCCGTGACAAGAAATATATCGGTAAACGGTCTCACGGTGTATGGTTTCGACTGGTCGAGTGATTATATAAATTCCGGCAAAACCTGCGTGATCACTCTTGAGCTTGACAATTTAATGGATAAAAACTGTTATGAGGCCTACGGAATCAGCGAGTACGGAGAGATATCGCTGGAGCTTGCGCTTGAAGATACGGACGGAAATGAAATTGGAACGCCGGCGGTAATAAGCGTAAGCAATCCGAACGTAAATGCAGGATTCGATGACAGCGGTAAGGAAGTTTACAATTCCAACGATATCAGGATCATTATGAAGAAAATCGTCGAAGCTGAGGCTGATTACAGCGATGATATGTATGCGTTGTTTATCGTGGAGAATAATAGTGGCGAGGAAATAATAGTTGATTATTCCTATGACAGCCTCTCGTTAAATAATGTAATGATGGATGCGCTCAGCTATTCGAGCGATATTAATGGCGGTTCGAACGGCATCTTTAAGATTGAACTAATGAGCTCTGATCTTGAAGAACAGGGAATTTCGTCGGCGGATGAGATAAACGATATCGAGTTTGCGTTAGAGATCAGGGATACACAGTACAACACCATCGACGAGCCTATAATAAGTGTAAATATGGAATAGGAGGATGCGACAAATGAACAAAACAGAAGTGAATACCTTTATTGAAACTATGGAAGAGCATGGTGATTTGTGGACTGAACAACAGGTGCTGGACATATACGGTGACGACAGCCTTGAAGATGCTCTGTCAGACCGCATGAAATCAATATCCATCATGGGCGACATACTCGGCAAGTACATAAACAGGTAGGAGGAAAATGAAAATGACAAATGAGGAAATGAATCTTTTAAAGAAGCTGTCTTCCGGGAGCCTGGATGGGATCGTCGGAGACAATGTGATCACATCAGGCGGTTCTTCGGTGTGGAAGGAAATTAAGAATGGCCTTCCAGCAATGTTTAAGAAAGGACCGGGAGGAAAGCTTTTTAACGGAAAAGAAAATGAACGTTTTGAAGGAGTTTTGCACACTCTGCAGGAATGGGTAACCGATGAGGAAAAACTGCAATTTCTCCAGAAGTTTGGATGGCTCATGAAAGATACTGATGTAAAAGCATACAGTGCAAAATTCAAGCCTGAAAGTTAATACAGATACAGCGCTTGGATTGTTTGGCACCCAACGTATATACAGCACCGCCTCCCGGCCGCAATGGTTGGGAGGCGGTTGTGCGTCTATCCTGTTTTGTGTTGTTTAAAAGGAGAAATAGTGTCATAATTACTTCTGGGAAGGCGTATGCTTTATTGTTGAAAATGGATATGATGTAGATACAAAAAGGCGCATCGATAAATTAAAACGGAAGAAAATAAAAAGGCACAATTGAGAAAATATAATCCTGTTTTTTTGGACGAATACAGGAGATCTGATTTTGGATTGCCGAATGTTATCGTAATTGTGGATGACGCTGTACGTAAAAATATAAAGATTTGTGAAGGCGCAATTGGCTGGAAAAGTAATCCGAATGACGTGGAAATTTTTCATATATATGACGAGTTCGTAAAGGATAGTGGTTTGCATTTTATTCCGGCTGCGGTATGCGATACAGTGTATTACGTTGATCCGCACGATAGAACTCATTTTATCAGCTTTGAATGCCTATTTCGAAATATTCAAGAGCAAATGATTGGCGAGTTGTGCGGCATTGCACATAGTTTAGGAGCAAAGCATTACAGTATCGAACTGGAAGAAAGTGAAGAAAAAGAATTTAATTGTAGCAAAAACATTAGTTTATCGAAAAATAAGAATAAATTTGTAGCTGTCGATGCTGAAGCCACGAAAAATATTAGCGATCAGCGAAAAAGTTACAGAAAAGCATTAGCCTCAGGAGATTTTGAGGGGACAAAAAAGCCTGAACGTCCATTATTGCAATGGTTTAAGTATCATAACTATATCAATGAGATTATTAACGAAATATGCACGAATGGTCGCAAAATCAGCGAGGTTAACGCTGTATTCAATGGTGAGGATTACTCTATTATGTCGAGGAGTATGGCGCGGAAGGGAGATGCTGCAATTCTTAAGCTTGGATTAAACCATGGGTATAATGTTGATACTAATGTTAAAAAGACGGTATCCAACAAAATGATCTTACATATGGAGTTTTAATCCGGTTATCTGGTAATCCGAATTAAAAATATGTTGATATTTTTTTGATGGTTGTGTATAACAAAAGTAAAGAAAGTAAAGAAAACAAAGAAAAACACCGAGCAAGTGTTGAATGAAAGGGTGATGATCATGGAAGTTGCAAAAATCTCTAGTAAAGGACAGATCACAATCCCTGTGTCTGTAAGAAATAAGTTAAAATTAAGAACCGGCGATAAAATCGTCATTTTCGAGGAAAATGGAAGGTTCTATTTTGAAAATTCGGCAATGCTTGCATTTAAAAGAGCAGAGGAAGCCTTCGCAGGTGAAGCACAGAAAGCTGGATTTGAAACAGAAGAGGATATGCAAGAGTATATGAGGAAAATCCGAAAGGAAGTAAGGGGACATTGATTTGAGGGTAATGCTGGATACAAATATCTTTATCTCGATGATCTTTTTTCCTTCTGAAAATACCAGAGAACTTGCAAGAAAATTAACAGATAACCACCAGATTGTAGTGTGTGATTACGTGATCGAAGAACTCGAACTTGTAACAGAACGTAAGTTTCCAGCAAAAAGGAAATATCTGGACAGGTTCTTTGTTGAATTGCCGTTCGAGTTGGTCTATACGCCGAAAGAACTGGATTCGAATGAGTTTCCGGAAATGCGGGATGCGAAGGATTTTCCGATACTTGCAACTGCGATCATGGAAAGTATAGACGTATTTTTAACAGGAGATAAGGATTTCCTTGTACTGGATGTGGAAACACCTGAAATACTTACAATGAAAGAATTTTTGGAGCAATATTGAGATAAAGCAGATACAGCAGTTTGATTATTTTGTATATGATTTATTGGCACCGCCTCCCGGACGTAGTGGTTGGAAGGCGGTTCAAATTTAGTGCACCGGATGGCGCATGCTTTTTTACATTACAATTTTCTGCATAAGCGCTTCCTGAAGCGTCTGAGAGGAGTTTATTCCGGCTTTTGGTGCCGCTTCGTTAAGCCATTCTGGAATCTCATAATAAAAATGATGTGGGTTAATGTTTTAGTTCGAGAAATAATCACCACCTCTCATTCGGCTTTGTGTTGTTTAAAAGGGAGAATCGTGCCATAATTACTTGAGAAAAGACGTCTGTTTTATTGAAAAAAATATTTTTCATCCAATGAACTGATTTAGAAATATAAAAAAGTTTAATTGAATAAAATTTATCAGGGAGGCAGTATGAAGAATATAATACTTGGCACAACCGGGATAGAGGTTCCACAGAATGGTTTCGGGGCGCTTCCGGTACAGAGAGTTGGTTTGGATACAGCCGCAGACATATTAAAAAGAGCATATGCTGGCGGAATAAGATTTTTTGACACTGCAAGAGCATACAGTGACAGCGAAGAAAAAATAGGAATTGCCCTTAGCAGCGTAAGGGATGACATTTATATCGCAACGAAAACACAGGCGAAAACGCCGGAGAAATTCTGGGAAGATCTTGAAGCATCATTAAAAATTTTAAAGACTGATCACATCGACATATATCAGTTTCACTGCGCGGATAAGGCATACGCGCCCGGTGACGGAACCGGCATGTATGAATGTATGCTTGAGGCGAAAGCACAGAAAAAGATAAACCACATCGGCATATCGGCTCATAAGATCGAGGTGGCTTTTGATGCCGTAAGATCAGGCCTTTATGAGACGCTTCAGTATCCCTTCAGTTATCTTGCATCTGACAGGGAGAT
>CAYMAY010000106.1:0-5444 GCA_964388555.1 uncultured Lachnospiraceae bacterium | reverse complement strand
TGAGCGCACAATCCGTCGACATAAAGGGAATGTTCAGCGGAAATACTACCGCAAATTACGCATTGAGTACGGACTCGTCAGTTTTCACAAAACCCGGTGTATATCACTATACGATCAAAGAAAACGAAAATGAGACCGATGGTGTTACAACAGATCAAAACACGTACGATGTCTATCTGTATGTAACAAATAACGATGATGATTCTAACGGCGCGTCTGCCCTTGCAGTAAGCGATATTGTTATATACTCACCCGACGGCAAAACAAAAATAGAATCTTTGCTCGGAACATACACGACAAAGTACTTTACGTTAAAGAAGACCATAACCGGTAATGCCGCCGATCTTACAAGAAAATGGGATTTCACTATCGATCTGACAGGCCAAAGCGGTGATATATTCACCCTTGTTCAGAATGGAGTGGAAGAGCAGTTGGAAATAGAAGATGGCAAAACATCGACATCTGTCTCTGTCAGCCTGGGAAAAGATGATGAGGTAACGATCTACGGTCTCTCGGCAAGCGATACATACTCCATTATCGAGGATGAGGCGAACTCTGACGGATATGTTACTACTGTAGAATCCGGAAACGCTGCTGGTACCGCATCTGATAACACCGTTGTATTTAACAACAACAAAGAGACGGTTGTAGCAGCCGGATTATCTACAAATGCCGGAAGCGGGATCTTTATGGCGATATTAGGCGGCGGAGTTATTGTAATGATCTTTGCTCTGCGCCGCAGAAACATCTCTATATCTAATAAAAAAAGCTGATAAATTATGCGAAGGTTTTCGAAAATAACCTGTCTGATGCTAAAGGTGATCGATAAAGTGCTTACATTTTCAATTTTGTCGGTAATGATAATTTTCATTGCTTACGGAATTTATACAGCATTTTACGATTCAGGCATTTCAAATGAGGCGTTTTTATCAGAAAAAACATACAAATTTTCTCCGGAAAATACTGAAGGTGATAATAATGCCTCATTATCGGACCTGGTAAAAATAAACGAAGACGTCAGAGGGTGGCTCGTTGTAGACGGAACCAATATAAATTATCCCGTGCTTCAGGGAACTACCGATTTTGAATATCTCAGCACCGATGTTTACGGCGAGTTTGCACTCTCGGGTTCTATATTTTTAAGCTGCGCAAATTCTTACGACTTCTCGGATGAATACAATCTTATCTATGGTCATCACATGGAAAACGGAGCTATGTTCGGTGATCTTGAAAAGTTTTTTGATGAAGATTTTTTCAATGCTCATAATACCGGACGATTATATGTTATGAAAGACGGCTCCGAGGTTCTTTATAAAATAAAATTTTTCAATGTTTTATCGACAGACGCATATGATAAATATGTGTTTAACACTTCTTCTGACATACCGATATCGGAGCGCATGAGCTATTTCATGTCTCAATCTTCAGAAAATTCGGGCTCTTCGGATGAATCCGGGCGTATCGTTTCACTTGTAACCTGTGCTGACAGTACTACAAACGGAAGAACCGTTCTTGTGGGATATATCGAAGAATAAAAATGCATCTTTTTCATTTGAATCACATGTTTAGGGAAATGAAATATGAAAAGAAAATCGAAGATAATAAAAATTATATTTCTATGCATCTTGGCACTGATGTCAATCCCGGTGGTTGTGTCGGCTTATTCATACGATCCGGTAACCGTTTCCATACCGATATCCTTGAATGTTTCCGGCTTTGAAGGCAGCGTTAAAAGCGAACTTCCGTCAGGCTTTGAATTTAAGATAATACCGGTATCAGGTACGGCCGACGACGAAGAGGTTCCCATGCCTGAAAGTGATACGACGGTAATGTATTCCACAGATTCATTTGAGTGGCCGATAGAATATGCAGTTCCCGGGGATTATGTGTATAAGGTCTTTCAATCGGATATCGAAGAAGAATACTGGATTTCGGACAAAAGCATTTACACGATCACTGTCAGAATAACAAATTCACAGGACGGGAAGCTCGAGGCACAGACATGGGCCATTAAAGACGGGAGCGACAGAAAGTCCGATAAGATTGAATTTTTAAATCAAAAATTAAATCCTGTCGGATCGGTAGATACGTCCGATAAAAATAATGCAGTGCTCTGGACGGTGGTCATTGAAGTATGTGTCAGTATTTCCGTTGTATTGTATTTTATGTCCGGAAAGAGAAGGAGGCGCAGATGAACAAAATATTTAAAAAAATCATGATCCTGATTTCTGCGTTTGCGCTGGCTTTCTCCATGATGTTTATTATGGCAAATCGTACAACCGTGTTAGGCAGCACAGAGCAGGAAAATGCCATTTCCGAAGAAGACGCCGACGGTAATGTCGTAATTTCATATGATGATACAACAAAGGAAGCTGCTGAAGCCACTGAGGAAACGGAAGAGGAGAGTACCGGAAAAGAGGCGACAAAGGATCCGAATTTCGGTGAGGATACATTTTTTGCGGATGATGAGGCTTCGTATCCGGTCGATGAGTCTGAAGAAGATATCATATGGTACAGCCGCACTGAGTATGAAGTGTTACAGAATCTGGGGATAGAGGTTTCAAATGACGGAATTATGCTTTTGGCTGATAATTCCGTATCGGTCATAACCGGAAGCACATATACGGATTACGGCTGTGCAGCGGTAAAAATCCGCATAAACGGTTCGGTTGGCTTTTGCGTGCTTCCGTGGTCGAAGGTACCGAATGGTGTATCGGCAAATTTTGCTGATGTGAATATTACAGGAACATCATCTGACAATTCCAACTATCAGCTTTTATCCAAGCTTATCTATTACGGATACGGCGGCGGAGGCGATCTGGGTTACGGGGAAACCATAACTCATTTTGCATTGTCAAAGGTCTGGTACGACATGGGATTCACATATAATGTGGGATTGTCATGGACGTATACCGGCAGTGCATATCTTAATGCCGCAGGACAGGCGAAGGTTACTGAATTTATTAATAAAGTAAACACCCTTACTAATGTAAAGGGGACTCTAAAAGTCGCTCAGCTTTATGCCAGCGGGGAGCAATATCAGGACATCATATATGGTTCGTTTGAGCCGATTGTTTCTTTAAGATCACCTAAGATAACAATCCATAAGACTGATGAAAACGGAGATGCCGTTCAGGACGCGCAGTTTACCGTTTACGGCTATAATAAAAGTACGGGAGATTATACGAAAAATATCGAAACAAAGACGACCGATTCGGACGGTGAAATCGTATTTTCGTCACTTACAGATTCGAACGGCAACGCTTATACCGGTAACGGACTTTTTCTCGTAAAGGAAACAACGGTACCTGATGGTTATAAGGTTTCCGAAAATTATCTGAACGATGCTGATAAGGCTGATTTTGAAAAATATGGCGGCAGACTTTATTACATAAAAGCTGCCGGCGGCGATTGCGTTGCGTACAGAGATACAGACGCAATAACGGTTATTTATGAACGCACGCGTTCATCTACAGGAGTCACAATAAGAATGGTTCACGATCATACGGGCTATCTTATTTCTGATGTATACGATACGGATCAGTACAGCAATGTAAGCACCTGCTGGTGGTCAGATGCCAAGGATCAGAGCTGGTACGACAACAAGAGAATGTGCCGCAGTGCTTACGGCGGATGGTACAGGTCAAGTGTATCAGCCGATGACTTTCAGACATATTCTGACGGAATATATAAATTCAGCAATCTCAGTGCTCATACATATGCTGACGACAACAGTACATTTATAGGCGGCGGAAGCGGCACATTAAGCGCTTATAAATATGGCGGCGACAGCAACGCTGATTGGTCTTATACTACGGATGACGGCAGAGCCAGTCTGAGTATTTATAATGTCCGCGTCGGCGGCAGCTGCAGTTACCTTTTCCGTGTGAGCAACAATACATCATCATCACTGAAAATCTCTGCGCCCACATGGACACACGACGGCGACCAGAGCGACCTCAAATGGATTGGCGGAACAATAGCCGCAGGTAAATATACTGATTATTATGCAAAGGACGGGGAGTTCGATAATCTTTCCAGACTAATCTTTGATGTTTATGTAAACGGAACGAATTTGGGTGGTTCGTATGTGCAGACACAGGAATATACCGATGGCATTTTCGTAAATGAAAATGTGCATAGTATAACATTAAAAAAGGAAATCAGCGGAAATATGGCTGATATGAATGCTAAATGGGATTTCACCATAACCATAAGCGGAAATCCCGGAGATGTTTTTAGCGTTGTTCAGGGCGACAGTACTTCGGATGCGTCGATAGGTGATGGCCTGAATTCCGCAGATATACACGTATGCCTCGGAAACAATGAATCCGCAGTAATAAACGGCCTGACCGCGAGAAATATATACAGTATAAGCGAAGACAATGCAAATACAGACGGTTATGTAACAACCATAGACGGTGCTTCGCAGGGACAAGCCGTCGACAACATCGTAACATTTACAAATTCCAAAGAGGCCATTGTCCCTACGGGTATAAAAAGTTCAAATACCATACCGGCGGTAATATTGATAATGTCAGTATGCACTGCGGCAGTTGTACTTTCTTCTAAATCATTTCGAAAACATTAAATTCATTCCTCTCTCAATTTGACGGCATTTGCCGCTTTTCTCCGGCGCGTATCGGACATGGCGGCATAATGCCGCTTTGTTGTATTAACGTCTTTGTGACCCAATACATCTGCAACGAGATAAATATCCCCTGTTTCCTGATAAAGCGCGGTTCCGTATGTACTGCGAAGCTTATGAGGCGTAATTTTCTTTGTTGACGTGATATATGCGGAATATTTTTTTACCAGATTTTCAACGGCTTTAACGGAGATTCGCTTTTTCTGGGAAGATAAAAACAACGCATCCTCGGAGCCGGTTTGGGCGTTTATATTTTTACGCTGGTCAATATACTCATGAAGTGCCTTTTCCACCTCATCGCCGAAATATACGAGCATTTCATTGCCACCCTTACGTATAACACGTATTGCGTCGTTCCTGAAGTCCACATCATCAAGGTCAAGCCCGACACATTCGGATACACGAACACCTGTGCCAAGCAGGAGAGTGATAATAGCCAGATCACGGGTCTTTGTCTTTTCAAGATATTTCTTTTGGTGGTCGGACATCTTATCCGTGCCGTTTTCTATAAAATCCAGCAAAGCGGCTACTTCATCGGCATCCAGTCTTATTATTTCTTTTTGATGAAGCTTAGGCATGTCGATAAGCATCGTGGGATTTGTTTTGATCAGTTCACGCTTGAAAAAATAAGCATAAAACGCCCGCAATGCGCTTAGTTTCCGTTTAATGCCTTTTTCGCCGTTTGTAACGTAGTCGTTTGTATCGGAATTTTTATATGCCTTTAAATATTCTGTATATTCCTCAAGATCAAGAGCCGTTATATTATCGAGAATATCGATAGGATATTCGGTAATTT
>CAYMAY010000105.1:0-5505 GCA_964388555.1 uncultured Lachnospiraceae bacterium | reverse complement strand
TTCGGGAACATGTCGACGCATTTTATCTTCTCAACCTTATACCCGTTTCCGAGGAGCATTTCCAGGTCCTTTGCGAGGCTCGTGGGCTTGCATGATATGTAGACAATCCTCTCTACTCCGTAATCTATTATCTTCTTTAATGCCTTAGGATGTATGCCTTCTCTGGGCGGGTCGAGGATTATGAAATCCGGTCTTACTTCAATCTCGTCAAGCATTTTCAGTACATCGCCGGCGTAAAATTCGCAATTATTTATACCGTTAAGCTTCGCATTTTCGCGCGCGGCAAGAACAGCCTCCTCTACGATCTCTATGCCGATGACCTTTCCGGCGCTGGGCGAAATCACCTGCGCAATTGTGCCCGTTCCGCTGTACAGATCAAATACTGTCGCGTTGTCTATGTCCCCTATCATCTCCCGCGCCGCTGTATAAAGTATTTCCGCGCCCTTTGTGTTTGTCTGGAAAAACGAAAACGGTGTTATCTTAAAGGAAAGCCCCAAAAGTTTCTCATAAAAATAATCCTGTCCGAAGAGAATTTCCGTTTTATCGCTCTTTACGACGTCCGCCACGGAATCATTTTCCATATGAAGAATTCCCGCGATCTTCCCCTCAAGCGGCAGCTCCAAAATTCTTTTTGCAAGCTCGCCGAGATCATGATCCTCCTGGGTTGTCGTAACGATGGCTACTATTATTTCCCCTGTCGAAACGGCGCGCCTTACGAGAAGATGGCGCCAGAATCCTATATGCGTGATCTTATGAAAATACGGAAGCTGGGTTTCTGTACAATAATCCAGCACGCAATTGACAATCTTATTTATGTCATCATGCACGATGGCGCAGTCGCCGGCCGTTAATATATCGTAACCGCTGCCCTTTTTATGCAGTCCCAGCGTAAGGGGACCGTCCTTATACGCATCTCCGAAGGTGTACTCCATTTTGTTGCGATATCCCGTGATGTCTGGGCTTCCGGTTATTCCGCAAAATACGTTTCTTATCTCGCTTGCGTCAAGCTTGCCATATTCCTCAAGAACGGGCGAAAGAAGCTTTTGAACCTGGGTATATTTCATATCGAGCTGTGCATCATAACCCATTGTCTGATACGTGCAGCCGCCGCAATCCGGAAAGATTCCGCATGCCTTTTCTCTCGTCTCAAGAGCTGATTTTTCGGTCACTTCTAAAATCCTGCCCTCATAACGACCGCTTCTCTTTTTACTTATCATTAAACGGACTTTCTGCCCGGGAATCCCGTTTTTTACGATCACTGTTTCGCCGTCTACGCAAAGCCTTCCCTTATTCGGAAACGAAACCTCTTCGACTATTCCCTCAACTATATCGCCTTTTCTCACTTCTTTTCCTTCCTATTAAGATAACAAAGGCTCCAACACAATGTGCTGAAGCCTCTAACTTTACTTCTTAACTAAACTTATTCCGCATCCTTCTCGTCCTGAAAAAATGACATTGCATCGTCGTCATCCTCGAACTCGTCGTCATCCTCAAAATAATCATCGAAATCATCTTCAAGATCCTCGAGATAATCCGGTGTGAAATATTTATATACCGCGTATGCTATCCCTGCTATAACAGTTATTGCACCGATAACAGCGAGCAGTTTAACTAAAAATCCACTTGAGCTGCAATCTCTATCTTTCATTTGCTCATAACCTCCTGCCCAAATATTTGCGAACAGTATAACATATTCTTTTCTTGTTTTCTATACTTTTATTGGACAGTTTTATTTCTGTGTCCTAAAATGCCCTTTTTGTCCTTATTTAACTGTCGACAAAAATTTAATCGCTTCTTATAATATGGACGATGAATATTTGAATATGTTTAAAATCAGGGAGGGTTTAAAATGATAGTTGCAGAAAAGGTTAAAGAGAAAGGGCTTGACTTTATAATAAACAGAGCTCTCGCTCTTCTCGAAAAAGATCCCGAAAACAATCCGGCAAAGATCATGGACATGATCGACAAATGGGCACCGGAAGGCTGGTACGAAAGCCAGAGAAAGCTCATTCGCGAAGCTATAGACGAGAAAGGTTCATGGTATCAGCTTATTCAGGCTATATATGCTCTTGATCCCGGCGTACGTAAGGCATTCTTCCAGAACTTCATGGTAAATGCCAGCCTTAAGGGAAGCAAAAAGCAGGATATCGCATCACAGAAGTACGATTGCAACGTACCGTGGGCTGTTCTTCTTGATCCCACATCAGCATGCAACCTTCGTTGCACAGGCTGCTGGGCTGCAGAATACGGATACAAGAACAATCTTTCACTTGAGGATATCGACTCCATCATCAAGCAGGCAAACGAGCTCGGCTGCTACATGTTCATCTACACAGGCGGAGAGCCCCTCGTTCGTAAAAAAGATCTTATAAAGATCTGCGAGATGCATCCGGATTGCGCATTCCTTTCATTCACAAACGGAACACTTATCGACGAAGAGTTCTGTCAGGATATGCTTCGCGTAAAGAACTTCATTCCGGCTATCTCTCTTGAGGGATTCGAGGAAGCAAACGACAGCCGTCGTGGAGAAGGTGTATTCAACAAGGTTATGCACGCTTGCGAGCTTCTTAAGAAGAACAAACTTGCATTCGGACATTCAATCTGCTACACAAGCAGAAACTATAAAGACGTTACAAGCGATGAATTCGTAGACAAGATTATCGCAAACGGCGCACTCTTTACATGGTACTTCCATTATATGCCGGTTGGAAACGGTGCATCACCGGAGCTTCTTCTTTCACCGGAACAGAGAAAGGAAGTTCTCTACACACTTCGTGAGATGAGAGGTAAAAAGCCGATATTCAGCATGGACTTCCAGAACGATGGTCAGTTCGTTGGCGGATGTATCGCAGGCGGACGTCGTTACCTTCACATCAACGCAAAGGGAGCTGTTGAGCCGTGCGTATTTATACATTATTCTAATGCAAATATTCACGATGTATCACTCCTTGATGCACTCAGAAGCCCGCTGTTCCAGGCTTACCATGACAACCAGCCGTTCAACAACAACATGCTTCGTCCGTGCCCGATGCTTGAGAATCCGCAGGAGATCGTAAGACTTGTTAAAGAGACAGGCGCTGTAAATACAGACTACGAGAGCCCGGAGGATGTAGAGGATCTTGTTGCCAAGACAATTCCTTATGCCGAGAAGTGGAAACCGGTAGCTGAGGAGCTTTGGAAAGAGGTTCAGCGTCCGAAGGACATTGAATACGGTAAGATGAAAGATGCCGAGAAGGCAGAAAGAGCCGCAAGAAAAGCTGCTGCTAAATAAGATAGTTTGAAATGATTCGACCCTCCCAGATATATGGGAGGGTCGTTATATTATACATGATACAACTTCGATTCTTCATACTGCGGTTCGCAGGTCAGGTAAATTCCCAGCTTTCTGAATGTATTTTCATCCACTGCCGAAAGGATTACCGAGCAATGCGCCTCACAGCCTTTAAGCTTTGAAAGCTGCTGAAGTGCTTTATCCGCCAGCGGATCGTTTGCCGCGCAGATTGAAAGAGCCAGAAGCACCTCATCCGTATGAAGTCTTGGGTTCTTGCTGCCGAATGTTCCGATCTTAAGCTTCTGTATAGGTTCGATTATCTCACGCGCTATGAGAAGTGTCTCATCCGGAATTCCGCCCAGCGTCTTAAGGGCGTTAAGAAGCATTGCGGAGCATGATCCCAGAAGATCCGACGTCTTGCCCGTTACTATAGTTCCGTCCGGAAGCTCTATGGCAGCCGCGGGCGAACCCGTCAGCTCAGCCTTCTTAAGTGCAGGCATAACAACCTTACGATCGTTAACATCGGCTCCCGCCTGCTTCATCAGCAAATCCATCTTGAACAATATATTATCAACAGACATTCCCTTTCTCTGATCGCACAGCGCCGTGAAATATCTTCTGATTATCTCCTGTCTCGCAGCCTCGCATACTGCTTCATCGTCGACAATGCAGTTTCCTGCCATGTTTACGCCCATATCCGTGGGCGACTTATAAGGACAGCTTCCCATGATCTTCTCAAGCATTGCACTTAAAACTGGGAATATCTCTATGTCGCGGTTGTAATTTACCGTCGTCTTTCCATATGCCTCGAGATGGAACGGATCAATCATATTTACATCGTCAAGATCCGCCGTTGCCGCCTCGTACGCGATGTTTACCGGATGCTTAAGCGGAATGTTCCATATGGGGAATGTCTCGAATTTTGCGTATCCTGCGCGGACTCCGCGTTTGTGCTCGTGATAAAGCTGTGAAAGACAGGTTGCCATCTTACCGCTGCCCGGTCCCGGTGCCGTTACGACAACAAGCTCTCTTGTCGTCTCGATATAGTCGTTCTTTCCGTAGCCGTCTTCGCTGACGATGCCGGCGATGTTTGACGGATATCCCTCGATGGGATAATGTCTGTATACCTTAACGCCAAGCTTTTCGAGCCTTTTCTGGAACGCTATCGCAGCGCCCTGACCCGAAAACTGTGTCATTACAACGCTTCCGACGTAAAGACCTATTCCGCGGAACTCGTCGATAAGACGTAAAATATCCGATTCATATGTTATTCCCAGGTCGCTCCTGACCTTGTTTTTCTCGATATCGGCTGCCGCGATAGCCATAACTATCTCGACCTTGTCTTTTATCTGAAGAAGCATCTTAAGCTTACTGTCCGGCTCGAATCCCGGAAGTACTCTCGACGCATGATAATCGTCGAACAGCTTGCCGCCGAATTCCAGATAAAGCTTGCCGCCGAACTGTTCGATCCTCTCGCGGATCTTCTCCGACTGCATGCTCAGGTACTTCTTGTTGTCAAATCCAATTTTCTTTACTTCCATCTTCTGCCCCTCTTCAAATCAATCATTACTTCTTATTTTGTTCAGATACTCGTTTATAACTTTTTCGTATCCGTTTCCATCCGGCTCGTAAAACCTCTCGCCCAGTATTTCATCGGGCATGTACTGCTGTTTTACATAATGACCCGGATAGTCATGTGCATATTTGTAACCTATTCCATGTCCCAGCTTTGCCGCGCCGCCGTAGTGCGCGTCTCTTAAGTGCGCCGGCACCGTAGTTTTTACCTTGCTAACGTTAGCCATGGCGTTGTCTATTGCCATACACGATGCATTGCTCTTCGGTGCGCAGGCCACATACGTTGCCGCCTGAGCAAGTGTGATCCTGGCTTCCGGCATTCCCAGCCTTTCAACCGCAAGTGCCGCCGAAACAGCCACCTGTATCGCCTGAGGATCCGCGTTTCCCACGTCCTCCGAGGCACATATCATTATTCGCCTTGCGATGAATTTTACGTCTTCACCCGCCGAAAGCATCTTTGCCAGATAATAAACCGCCGCATCCGGATCAGATCCTCTCATGCTCTTTATAAACGCCGATATCACATCGTAATGCTGATCGCCGTCGCGGTCATATCTGATGACTCTTTTTTGAATGCATTCCGAAGCGATATCAAGATCTATATGTATCTTCCCGTCCGCGCTAAGGGGCGTCGTGAGTGCACCCAGCTCTAAGGCGTT
>CAYMAY010000104.1:0-5705 GCA_964388555.1 uncultured Lachnospiraceae bacterium | reverse complement strand
CAGGCAGTTGTAAAATTCCTGAATCAGCAGTATATCGAGATGGACGGCGTTGTAGAGCCGTTTGTAGATGGAATCTTTACTATCTTCGGACATGGAATGGTAGTAGGACTCGGACAGGCACTTCAGGAGGATCCGGGACATTTAAGAGTATATCAGGGACGTAACGAGCAGGGTATGGCTCATGCGGCTATCGGATATGCTAAGCAGAACAACAGAAGAAAGATCATAGCTTGCTCAAGTTCTATCGGACCCGGAGCCTGCAACATGGTAACGGCAGCCCTTACGGCTACTATCAACAACGTGCCGCTTCTTCTTTTCCCGTCTGATACATTTGCTACAAGACAGCCTGATCCTGTTCTTCAGCAGGTTGAGCAGTCTCACGACCTTACACTTACGGCAAGCGATTGCTTCAAGCCGGTAAGTAAATACTGGGATAGAATTAACCGTCCCGAGCAGCTTATGTCAGCTATGATAAACGCTATGCGTGTTCTTACTGATACAGCTAACTGCGGTACAGCTACGATAAGCCTTCCGCAGGATGTACAGGGTGAGTCCTGGGATTATCCGGAGTACTTCTTCCAGAAGAGAGTACATCACATCGCAAGAAGAGCTGCAGACGACTACGAGTTAAAGGCAGCTGTAGACATGATCAAGGCATCCAAGAAGCCGATGCTCATCTCCGGCGGCGGTGTTCGTTATTCAGAGGCAGGCGAGACTGTTATGGAATTCTGTAAAGAGTTCAACATCCCTGTTTCCCAGACACAGGCAGGACATTCCGCACTTCCGGATTCCTTCGAGCTTTCAGTCGGCGGAATCGGTGTTACAGGCGGTATGGCAGCTAACAAGCTCGCACAGGATACAGACCTTGTTATCGCTGTCGGCACAAGACTTAACGACTTCGTTACAGGATCCAAGTGGGTTCTCTTCAGAAATAAAGACATCAAGGTTCTCGGAATCAACACATGTGAATTCCACGCAGAGAAGGTTGATGCTACACGCTGCATAGGTGATGCTAAGGTCGTTCTTGAGCAGCTTATGGCAGAGCTTAAGAAGGTTAACTACAAGTCAGCTTACACAACAGAGATCGCTGCTATAAAGGAAGAGTGGGAAGCAGAGAGACTTCACGTTCTCAGCGCTCAGTATCATGATGAGGGATTCGGCGAGGGCAAGTTCGTTCCGTGCGTACCGTCATGGACAGAGAAGATCATGACAGACTTCATCGACAATATCGGCGGAAAGATCACAGAGTCCAACGGTGTTGGAATCATCCGCGAGGAGATCGACGACGATGCTATCGTTGTTGCAGCAGCAGGATCACTTCCGGCAGACCTTGAGCGTCTCTGGGTAACAGATGCTAAGGACAGCTATCATATGGAATACGGCGCAAGCTGCATGGGCTACGAAGTAAACGGCGCAGTAGGTGTTAAGCTTGCAGCTCCTGACAAAGAGGTTTATGCTCTTGCGGGTGACGGATCATTCCTTATGCTCAACTCCGAGATCGCTACAGCTATGCAGGAGAACATCAAGATCAACGTTATCGTATTCGATAATGCTGCATTCGGCTGCATCAACAACCTTCAGATGGGCAACGGAATCGGATCTCTTGCTACAGAGATGCGTCATAGAAACGAAGAGACAGGCCTTATGGATGGCGATTATTGCTACACAGACTTCGCTAAGATCGGTGAAGGCTATGGCATGAAGGCATTCAGAGCTTCTACACCTGATGAACTCAGAGAAGCTATCAGAGCTACAAAGAAAGAGACATGTTCCACGATCATCGATGCTAAGGTTCTTCCGAAGACAATGGCAGAGGGATATGATTCATGGTGGCACATCGGAGTTGCTTCTACATCTAAGTCTGAAGCGGTTCAGAAGGCTCGTGCAGCAGTTGATGCTCATATCGCAGAGGCAAGAAAGTATTAATGATTTGAAATATCGAACCGCGTAAAAACGGTTGGAACGGTCGGCGCCCTTCCCTAAATTTTAGGGAGGGGCGTTTTAAATTCGATTTGTAAATTCGATTCGCAAATCCGCAACATAGTTGTATTTATACAGACCGCATTTTTGGTATAATGGTGGCAAGGCGTGAGAATCACAAGGCAGAGCAGCGCTTCGAAAATATCGGTGTAATTGCCAAAATTCAGATATGCGGAGGTGAGTTTCGTATGGGGAAAATGTTTGAGCCGATTAAAGTCGGGAGCAAAATAGTAAAAAACAGAATAGCTGTCCCGCCGCTCGTAGTGTTCGGTCTTTCGGGAGACGACGGCGTGCAGGAGGCTCATTTAAAGCATTATAAACGCATGGCAAAGGGCGGAGCGGGTCTTCTTATAGTAGAATCCGTGACAACATGGCCTGAGCACGAAAAGCGTGTGATGATAGCCGCATACGAAGATAAATATCTGGACGGGCTCAAAAAGCTTGCGGAGGCTTGCAAGGAAAACGGCACAACGGCACTGGCGCAGATAACGAACACCGGTCTTGAGGTAATGCCGTATATGTCGCTGGCGGAGATGCCTGCCGAGGCTCTGAAAAAGACACTTGATAACTTTGTTATATCTGCGATAAACTGCAAAAAGGCAGGATTCGATGGAATCGAACTCCATGGGGCGCACGGCTTTTATTTAAACCAGATATTAGAGGTTAACAACAGAGAAGATGAGTACGGCGACGGCAATAAAGTGCTTTCCGATCTGATAAAAAGGATCCGCAGCGAATGCGGAAACGATTTCATAATAGATGTAAGAATGGGTAACCACGATATGGACGCACTCATAGAATCCGCAAAAGCGGCTGAGGCTGCCGGCGCCGATATGCTTCATATTTCAAGGGGAGCATGGAGCGATGGCGAAGAGTCCCTTTCGAAGCACGAGGATAAGGTGGAACTTCTTCGTTCACCTGCACCCACGACACCGCTTCCGGATGGCTTTAAATACTGTTATACCGTATTTATGGCATCCTGCGTAAAGCCGCATGTGAATATCCCGGTTATATGCGTCGGCGACCTGAGAAAGCCTGTCGAGGTTGAGGATGTTCTGGAAAAAGGATATGCGGATATTGCTGCTCTCGGCCGCGAACATCTTGCCGATCCGGAGTGGAGCAATAAAGTGAAAGCCGGAGTCGAGCCGATATACTGCATTAACTGCAAGGCATGTAAATGGATGCAGGATGGCACGGGTAAATCCTGCGCAGCCCGCATAATCGCAGAGAGAAACAGGAAATAAAAACGTAAGGAAATGTGCTACAATGATATCCGGATCCGATTGTACAAAAGATTCGGATGAGCATTTAAATTTATATAAATTTAAGGAGGCAACGAAATGAAAATTGCTTTTGATGTGGACGTTCTCGCAAAGCAGATGAGCATCAAGGACATGGTCTACAAGGTAGCAGACTGGGGATATAAATATATAGAACAGTCACCGCATCCGAGAATCAATCCGTTCTATAAGCATCCGCTTTTCAGCGAAGAGGCAGAAAGAGAGTATCGTCAGGCACTTAAAGATACGGGTGTTGAGATATCATCATTTATAGTCGTTTATCGCTGGTCCGGTCCGACAGAGGAGCAGAGACAGCACGCTGTAGCAAACTGGAAAAAGATAATTGAGATCGCTTCGAGAATGGGCGTTCAGGTAATCAATACCGAGTTTTCGGGAGATCCTAACCAGCAGGAAATATGCAATGGCATGTGGTTCAAATCCATGGAAGAGCTGCTTCCGATAATCGAAAAGGAAGGCATCCGTGTAGAGCTTCAGTCTCATCCGTATGATTTCGTTGAGCTCAATGACGAAGCCTGCGACATGGTTAAATCCTTTAGATCCAAAAACCTCGGATACGTATATTCGGCTTCCCACACGTTCTTCTATGATCAGGGCAAGGGCGATGTACGTCATATGCTTAAATATGCGGGAGACGATCTTACGCACGTACTGTTTGCGGACACATACAACCAGACAAAGGACTGCCGTTTCATCCTGAATCCGCCGTGGCTCAATCAGAGAGGACGCGCAGACGTAACGGTTCACCAGCACACCGCTATGGGCGAGGGCGAAGTTGATTTCGACGGAATCTTCGAGACGATGCGCGAGCTTGATTTTGCTAATAAACAGCTCAAGGCAGACGCTCCGAAGGTGGGCGGAGACAACATCGCATGCGTATCCTATTTTGGATTCCCGGAGAAGATGGACAAGCAGGCTCCCGAAGCAAGAGAGAGAATTGAAAGAGAACTTTTAGGAAAATAATAGAATGTAAGGGAGTCGGCTTGCGCCGGCTCCCGCTTTCTGTGCAATAATTAATTGCCGAGCTTTTCGTTAGCCTTCTTTTGGAATTTCTCGGATTTGATCACGAAGCGCTCGTGGGTTCCCTTTCCGATGCATCCTTTTTCATCGAATGCGGTAACGGTAAATTTAAGCTTTCTGCCCTCTACTGCGATAAGCTCACTCTCGCAGTGAACCTTCATTCCCAGCGGCGTCGGGGCATCGTGAGTTATATTCATAAGTGTGCCCACGGTACCTTCGCCTTCCTCAAGATACGGCTGAACACTGGTCCACGCCGCCTTTTCCATAAGAGCTATCATGGCCGGAGTGGCGAGTACGTCAAGAGCACCGCTTCCCATAGTCTTAGCTGAATTAGATTCGCTGACAGTTGATTCTGCATATCCTTTTATTCCTGTTTCCATTGTATTCTCACTTTCTTAATGCTTAAAAACATTTGTAATAAATTCGTTCATCATAATAACAAATAGGCCAGATAACTTCAATTACAATCAGAAAATATACAAAGGTACTGTAAAACAAGTAAATTCACCAAATGTTTCGTCAAAAAACTGTGCGATTTTGTCTATGAATTTTTGAGAGTTGCATTTTGTAGGATTTTATATTATAATTCCGTGAGTAAAAAGAATTTACCCTTCAAAAAATTTTTTTTACAAAATTAATAACCCCTTATTAATTTTATATTCCCCTCGAAAACCTTCTGCAGCTCCCCTGCGGGAGGTTTTCTCTTTAAAAAGTAAAATGAAAGGAATAACTGCTGCATCAGAGAGGCAAAAATACCTTTTGATCTCAACATCATTAAAGGCATGATGCGGCAGCTGAAAAAACGATGAAATTCATATATCCCGTAATATTAAAAGAAACAGAAGACAAACGTTTTTATGCAAGCTTTCCGGATCTTGATGGCTGCGAGGCATATGGTGATACAATAGACGAAGTAATGGATAATGCCAACGAGGCGGCGTACACATGGATACAGACGGAGCTGGAGGATGAGATTTGTGTGCTTCCGCGGGTTTCGGATTTTTCTGATCTTAAATTGAGCGACGGAGAGACGGTGCGAAACGTCTGTGTTACGATGCGGTTTTACGAGGGCTGGGACGAATAAACGTTCTCGTTTACCATCGAAAAGATAACCCACACCGACAGTGCCGGAATTGATGCACTGACACCAGATAACGGACAGCTCATATTATTCGCAGAAAATGATGATGCTTTCGTTGTGGCGCATGCGCATTCCTGAGATAAATAAAAGATAATATTGGAATAATATCGGGCAGGCAAGATTGCTTGAAAAATTCCTTGCTTTTTAGGACACCATAGTTTATAATTTTCAAGGTTAGCACGGATGTGCTGCGGCAGAAGCGTTTGTCTTCTTGCCGGCGTGGCGGAACTGGCAGACGCCCGGGACTTAAAATCCCGTGGGTAGCG
>CAYMAY010000103.1:0-5769 GCA_964388555.1 uncultured Lachnospiraceae bacterium | reverse complement strand
GTAGGAGGTAAAAAACTATGGAAAACGATCAGCAGTTTGATCTTAAAGCGGCGAAGAAAGAGATACTCGATCTTATCCTCCGCAAAAAATACAAAGAATTAAGAGAGATAACATCAGAAATGCACCCCGCCGATCTCGCGGAGGTTTTAGACGCGCTCGATGAGAATAACAGGCTCGTCGTGTTCCGTCTGCTCAGAAAAGATGTGGCAACGGAAGCATTTACATATATGAGCGATGAATCCATAAACGACCTCGTTGAGGGTTTTTCCGATTCAGAGATCGTAAGCACTCTCGAACGCATAAGTCTTGACGATGCAGCCGATCTGCTTGAAGACATGCCTGCGGCGGTTGTAAAGAGAGTACTTGCCAAATCAAGTAAAAAGACCAGGGATTCACTTAATAAGCTTCTGAGATACCCGGAGTACAGCGCCGGTTCCATCATGACACCGGAGTACATCAGGCTTCATATAAACGATACGGTTCAGGATGCATTTAACGAGATCCGCCGTCAGGGTGATGAGGCGGAGGATGTCTATACCTGCTTCGTTGTTGAAAAAAACAAGCTTCTGGGTATCGTTGCGGTCAGAGATCTGCTCCTCAATTCTCTTGATAAGCCAGTTTCAGAGCTTATGGATGATAATTTTAAGGCGGTAAATGTCTTAGATGACCAGGAAGAAGTTGCGATGCAGATGAGAAAGTACGACTTTACCGTTATGCCTGTTGTAGATGATGAAGGCATGATGGTGGGAATCGTAACCATCGATGATGCGGTGGATGTCCTGACAGACGAGTCCACCGAGGATATTCAGAAGATGGCAGCTATCCTTCCGGAAGAGCAGGCGAAGAGCTACTTCGGAACCTCAGTATGGTCCCATGCGAAGTCCCGAATGCCATGGCTCTTTATACTCATGCTGTCGGCAACATTTACCGGAATGGTAACAACACATTACGAAGCATCATTTGCCGCGCTGCCTCTTCTCGTATCATTCATGCCGATGCTGATGGATACACCGGGAAACTGCGGAAACCAGGCTTGTACGCTTATGGTCCGCGGACTCGCCCTCGGTGAGGTTCGCGTAAACGACATCCTTCGCGTCCTCTGGAAAGAGCTCCGGGTTTCCCTTATCGTAGGCTGCAGTCTCGGTATAGTAAACGGCTTAAGAATCTACCTGATGTATGGTGTTTTCTCAAGCAATCCGGATCCAAATACAATGAAGTATGCCATAGTTGTAAGTCTCGCGCTGTTCATTGCCGTAATACTGGCAAAGCTTGTGGGCGCAGCACTTCCCCTTATAGCAAAGTTCTTCGGAGCAGATCCGGCGGTGATGGCAACGCCGTTTATCACCACCATAGTAGACGCGTGCTCACTTATAATCTATTTCCATCTGGCAGGAATTATGTTTTCTTCCATCATCGGATGATGATGCAGATAATTCTCGATATTTCTAAATACTTAATCGGGCAGTTTCAGGTCGTTTTCTTTTATCCAGCCGACCTTTCTTAATACATTGCAAAATACAGTGCTGAGGATCGCCGGCAGGATAAAGCATATAAGGACAAGACCGATCCAGTCGAATGCCGTTATAGCCGCTTTCGTTCCTGCTTCGATATCATTAAGCCAGCCTGTATAAACGCCTATCTGACCGACGAGACCGCAGGTTCCCATTCCTGATGAAACAGCGGCGCCGTTCATCGTAAGACCGAATATGCACGTTGCGATGGGGCCCGTTATTGCCGATGCAAGTGTCGGCGGTATCCATATCTTGGGATTCTTTACTATGTTCGGCATCTGAAGCATTGATGTGCCTATTCCCTGGGAAACAAGACCTCCCACACCGTTTTCCCTGTATGACATAACAGCAAAACCGATCATCTGCGCGCAGCAACCCGCAACTGCCGCTCCGCCTGCAAGACCCGTAAGTCCCAGTGCGGCGCATATTGCCGCCGATGATATCGGAAGCGTAAGCGCAACTCCCACCAGCACAGATACGATTATTCCCATGAGGAATGGCTGAAGGTCGGTTGCCCACATTATCATCTGTCCCAGAGCCGCCGCAGCCGCACCGATGTGTGCTGCTATGAGCGCCGCCAGTCCGACACCCACCACTATGGTGGTTATGGGTGTTACGATTATATCTATTTTTGTTTCCTTCGAAACGATCTTACCACACTCCGCCGCAACTATGGCAACAACGAGAACCGCAAGAGGTCCGCCTGCGCCGCCGATCATATTTGTGGCGTAACCCACGGGTATAAGCGAAAACAGCACAAGCGGCGGTGCCTGAAGCGCATAACCTATCGCCGCGGCCATAGCCGGGCCAACCATTGCTGATGCCAGATCGCCTATCGTATATCCAACCTCGCCGGCAGTATATACATCCATGCTGAAGATTCCTATATTAAAGCTGGTTCCCAGGGTATTTAATATAGTTCCGATAAGAAGCGTGCAGAACAATCCCTGCGCCATTGCGCCAAGCGCATCGATGCCGTATCGCTTCGCCGAAATAACAACGTTCTTTTTCTTTAAAAATGCTTTAAACTTTTCCATATCTCCTCACCATTTTTCAATTCGTGTTTACATCTGTAAAGACAGTTGTCTTGTTCATTATACATTCAAAAACACGTTTGTCAATCTAAAGCACAAAAAAAATCACATTATACACAAAATGTAATACTACGGAAGAGTATCCATTTAAATGCATAATGTGACAATCTGCGTCACAGTAGTTTATTTATATTTACAAATCTTTATCTAGTACAACGTTCAAAAATTGACTATACCAAGAACGCAGAACAAATCTTCATTCTATTATTTAGCCCTCTACGATCAGAAACGATCCGTCGGGGAGTTCAAAAACCTCGGCTTCATCCAGAAGTTCTCCGTCTGAAAGATCTCTTACATCCATTCCGCTGTCCTCAAGATAATCTCTCACTTCTTCGACGGAATCCACCACAACAGCCATGCAGTCCTCTAAGAACTCCTCTGCCTCTTCCGGTGTTTCCGCAACAGGCTCATCAAAAAGCTGCGACTGATTCTTTAAAAAAGTCATAATACATTCATCAGAATAGCCGTTCATCTGCAAACCTCCGTAATTTCTTTTGGATCATTGATTATCATATCTGCGTGATTTTCCTCAAGCTCTTCCTTTGTGCGGAAGCCCCAAGCCACGCCAACGGTGTAAAATCCCGCCGCCTTGCCCAGCTTCATATCGGTATTGCTGTCACCGAAATAACAGCACTCCTCGGGAGATACATTGAGTTTTTCTAATATACTGTCGGCACTTGCCGGATCAGGCTTCTGCGGCATACCATTGCGCTGTCCGATCATCATATCAAAGAACTCTTCTCCGAAATACTTGCCTATAACAACCGGTACAGAGGCATTGGGCTTGTTTGTCAGTATGGCGATCTTTACGCCGGCGCTTCTCAATTCGGAAATTGACTCTTTTACGCCATCGTAGGGTCTTATATTGTACATCGGATCGTCCGCATATAATCCGCTGGCAAATTCAAAGACTTCCGCCACCTTCAAAGGATCGGTCTCTCCGTCTGCTTCCAAAGCGCGTTCCACGCATTTTCTGTAGCCGTCACCAACATACAATTTAAAATTCTCAAGCGGTCTTTCCTCGTATCCGAAGTGCTTAAACGCCTCATTTGTCGGATGAGCGATGGATTCCAGCGTATTTAACAGTGTTCCGTCCAGATCGAATATGGCCGCCTTGTACTTAAATACATCATATACATTGCCGCGTTTGTTGATATTGTATATGAGAACGATTCCCGCCAGCATCGTAAATATCGAGATAAACTGCGATGTGGAGATCACTCCCACAGATCCTCTTATAAGGTCGCCCCTGAAAAATTCCAATATAAATCTTCCGCCGCTGTAGCAGATAAGGTACATGGACATGCACTGACCGGGTACATATTTTTTTCTTCTGTACATAAGTACCAAAACTATAAACAGCAGGAAATCAAGGGCACTGGAAATAAGCTGCGTCGGTATAAGCGCTACTCCGTTGGGTGCAAAACTCGAATTCGTAAACGTAACGGAAAACGCGCTCGTGGTTTCCATTCCGTAACAGCAGCCTGCGAAGAAGCATCCTATACGGCCGAAGCCCTGTGCCAGCGCGACGCTTGCAATGGCAATATCAAAATATTTAAGCGTCGGCAGCTTGTGCCTGCGGCAGAAGAGATATCCTCCCAGCACACCGCCCAGTATTCCACCGTAAACAACCCAGCCGTCTGTGATAGTTCTGAGCATAATAGACGGATCGCTGATTATCGACGGAAGTATTGTTATCCAATATAATATTTTCGAACCGGCATAGCCGAATACAAGGCACCATATTACGAGCCAGAATATCTTCGAGTCGTCAAGACGGTTTTTCTTTGCCCTGTACTCCGCAGTGCAGTATGCGGCTATTATTCCTATGGCGGTCATGAGTCCGTACGTATGGATCGTAAACGAACCTACAGACAGCAAATCATTATACATTACAAAACTCTCCCATATTTATGATCCGGATACCGTTGAAGTACTCGATGATGAGCTGCTTGACGAACTGCTGACAGACGAACTTGTCGATGTGCTCTCCGCCGACGTACTTGATGATGCTTCACTCGATGACGAAGTTGACGTCGTACTGCTATCCGTTGCTGCTTCCGCCGCCGTGTATACCTCGGTATCTGTTATCTCTATGCTGTTCAGGCAGCTCTTTTCGTCTATCTCGCTTTCCGAAACCCACTGCTTGATGGTATCGTTATATGCATCGGTTTCTCTCTGGGATATTATGGTTTCCTTTTCCGTCTGGGTTGCTTCCTCATCAAACTCAGCGATCAGTTTTACGACATAGAAATATTCTTCTGTTTCTATAACGCTGTCATATATCTCGCCATCCGACAGTGTCGCTACGGCGTCGATCACTTCTGTCGGGAAAGTTTCGTCATCCTTGCCAAATGAATACTCCATTGCGAAGAAATCCTCGTCAACGGCATCAGCCATGGTATTTGCCTCATCGCTGGTAATATCCGGATTTGCCTTAAACTGCTCCAGAACCTCATTAGCTTCCTCAAGGCGTTCCTCGTCAGTCTTTGTCTCTTCTTCGTCTGTACTGCTGGAGCTGGAGCTTGTGCTTGTGCTGTTTCCCGCCTTTGCCTCATTGGCAATACGTATGTAGAGTATAGTACTCTGCTGCGCCTCGTCATCGGAAACATCTCTGTCTACATCCGCGGTGGCAAGGGCCTTAACATCAGCCTTATATGTATAGAGCTCAAGCAGATCTTCCACCATCTCCTGGGTAGCCCCGTAAACTTCCTCTATATCGGAGTTAGCTTCCATGAGCTGCTGTGCGGCTTCCTTTATGCTCGTCTGCTGTTCCTCGGAAAGTTCGTAATCATACTCAGACTGCGCCTTCTGCCTTATAACAGCCATTTCTTCAAATCCGTCTATGGACACCTTCTTTGAATACTCACCGTATGTAGACTCAACATCTTTTGTCTTACTCTCGCTCTCCGACGATGTCGACGCTGAAGACGAAGATGATGATGAGTCTGATGAAGATGATGAATCTGACGAAGATGATGAATCTGATGACGTTGTATCCGTTACCACATTTCCGCTTTCATCTACCTGATATGTGTAATCGGAACTCCAGAAATTATCAGTCACCATTCCGAGATTATACATATAATAATACGCCTGCGCCTGCTGGTATCTTATATAGAAATTAACCTCTCCAAACGGAAATTCCTCTCCGTTTACTACGA
>CAYMAY010000102.1:0-5793 GCA_964388555.1 uncultured Lachnospiraceae bacterium | reverse complement strand
AAACCTCCCCGAACAGGCGGGGTATTTTACGATTATATTTGTGAAGGATAGAAGAGCCTCTGGTTAACCTTTACGTCATGCTGCCTTATCAATGCAGCCCTACGCAAACTTCAGATTTAAATTCGCCAACACCTCTCCGATAGAGCAGACGCAATCTCCGGTGTGTTTTTTCGGAACTTTGTATTCTGCCAGCTGAAAACCCGGATTCATCTCCAGTTTTTCTATCAGGTAACCGGTGTTGATCGCGTCATCAAGACCATCGTGAAATCTTCCTTCTGTATCTACTTCGGCACGTGCCAGCGCTTCCTGAAGGCTTAAGCATCTGTCAAAATTATATTTTCTTGAAAACAACGCCTGATAATCTGTCCAACGATGTATTTCAATAAAAGAATCAATACGGGGGTCTTTGATATGCTTGGATTTTATTTCTTTAAGCAGCTGATCGCGATCTGCGCTGCTCCATGCATATACCTTATACTCACGATTCCCGATCCAATCCAGCATATGGATTAACGCATCCTGAATTTTTGGGGCGCTCTTCACGTGGCTGTTGTGGATTCCTGTAAGATCCTGAATAAACGGATCGATCACGCCGTATTCCGGATGAACATATTGGCTGAGAGTTCCGATCCTTTTAAAATTCTCGTCTAATAGCACTGCTCCTATCTGAATGGTTTCATTTGCATGATTATATTTTCTGCTGCGGAAATCTCTTGGTACGCGACACATTTCCAAATCGATCACTAAATTGTTCATAGCTGTTGTTCCTTTCCCGGAAGTTTGAAACCCGTCAAGACTGCCGCATCGCAATCTTTCATGTTGATTCAAAGAGCTGTTGTTTTATGTCTTTGTTACCTGATGGACTTGGTGAAGTCTTGTTGCTTTGCTTTGATTTGATGCCATTTGATGGCTCATTTGATGCCCTTTGCTGACTACATTTTCCGACAAATGCTGTCCTATAAAAATCCCTGCATAACAGCGCTTATTCGAGAAACATTTCTAACAAAATCTCGAAGAAACAGCCGTTTTCGGCAAAATAAATCCTGAAGAAACGGTCGCTTTTAAATAAAAAAATCTTGAAGAAAATGCCGTTTTTGATAAAATAGAGTTTGAAGAAAAGGAAAACGGTTTGCAGAGATGAGGATTGGTTATGTATTTTAAAAGGAAAGCATACGATAAGCTTTTGGAATGGAAAAAGTCATATTCGGATAAATATGCTGTGATGCTTGAAGGCGCAAGACGAGTCGGAAAATCAACAATAGCGGAAAATTTTGCTAAAAATGAGTATAAATCATACGTTTTAATAGATTTTTCAAAGGCGACGAAGAATATTTTAGAGTGCTTTGAAGATATCGGAAATTTAAATATGTTCTTTTTACGTCTGCAGGCAGAAACAGGAGTAACTTTATATGAAGGGGAGTCTCTTGTTATTTTTGATGAGGTGCAGCTGTTTCCAAAAGCAAGGCAGGCAATAAAGCACTTGGTGAATGACGGACGTTATAGTTATTTGGAAACAGGATCGCTGATCTCGATAAAAAAGAATGTGAAAGATATTTTGATTCCATCGGAGGAAATGCGGATACAAGTATATCCTATGGATTATGAGGAATTTAGTGATGCTACAGGAAATCAATACGAATTGCTGCAAAAAATTTATCAAAGCGGAACCGCAATCGGGCAGGCAACAAATCGCAAGTTGATGCGAGACTTGAGAATTTATATGGCCGTGGGAGGCATGCCACAGGCGGTTGAGGCTTATGTAGATGGTAAAAATTTTGCAGAAATTGATATGGTAAAAAGGCAGATTATCAATCTTTATGAGGAGGACTTTAAAAAAATCGATCCGTCCGGAAGGGTATCTGCTATGTATCATTCCATTCCGGCACAGTTAGCAAGCGATAAGAGAAAATACCGAATAACAACGGCAATAGAAAAAAAGAACACTGCAAGGGCAGAAGAAATTTTATACGAATTGATAGATTCGAAAACCGTGCTGCCGTGTTATAATTCCACAGACCCAAGGGTGAGTTTATCCGGCACAAAAGATTTCGACAGCTACAAACTATACCTGTCAGATACCGGTTTGTTTGTTACACTCATGTTTATAGATCGACCGGCAGCAGAAAATAATGTGTATGCAAAATTGCTTTCTGATAAGCTGCCGGCCAACTTAGGGTATCTCTATGAAAATCTGGTTGCTCAGATGATAGCGTCTACAGGAAGAGAGCTTTATTATCATACGTGGGAAAAGGCGGGAAGTACTCATTATTATGAGGTGGATTTTTTGACTTCGGAAGCAAGTAAGGTGAATGCGTTCGAGGTGAAATCTTCCGGCCAGGGAAAGCATGAATCCATTACGGAATTTTATAAAAAATTCGCTTCCAATGTAAGCAAGATATATTTGCTATCACAGAAAGACCGCGGAAAAGAAGAAAATCTCATAATGCTTCCGTTCTATCTTATGCCGTTCTTAGTGTAAGAGTATTCGCGCGCGAAGCTCGTTTTCGTCGAGGCGGGTTATGTTGAGCATATCACGAGACAGGGTGCTATCGTGATCCGGTGTGTCGGCGCATACGGAGCAGACGTAAGAACCTTCGTGCCATGTGATAATGCGGCGGGAAAAGGAATCATCAAGAGTGTTTACGGCGCGCAGGCTTGTACTTAAGCCTGTGCCGCTTTTTTTTAAGAACGCTTCTTTTGCGGTCCAGCATTCGTAAAAGCGGAGAGATTGCTCGTGAAGACCTTCGTTTACATAAGAACGTTCTTCTTCGCTGAAAAATCTCTTCATTATATTAAAGGGTGTTTCACGCGCTTCGATGTTTTCAATGTCCGCGCCGATACAGCCATCATTGCATATTGCAAGGAGAATGGCTCCTGTAGTATGTGAAAAATTAAAGTCTATATTCTCTGCGCGGTTTTTGAGACGAGGCTTTTTGCCTTCTTCTGATTCAAATTCGAGAGATAAGGGATCAACGCCCAGAATGTATGATAATGCAAAGCGTGTAAGCAATGCGGAATACAGAGAAAGGCGCTTCAAGTCAGTACGCTTTTGCTTTACAATCTTTACGGCGCGCTGCGCGGAAACAAGGCGGAGCAGCCTTTCGTCCGCATCGCTCCAAGGCGTGTTATTCAGTTTTAAAAAGTATGTATATATCATAAAATGACTACCAAATCCCTAAATTTCGCTGTCTGATTGCAAAGGCACTTGCTCTAATACAAAAATTCTTTTACAAATAGGTTTGTATCTGCCTTTGTGATTCATAAAATAGGCCTGTATCTGTTTTGTCCTTTTGACCCATGTATCAAAGTATATTATAATGAATGCTTAGTGGCAAATTGAAGTTTGACGGAGAAAAGTTGCCGGGTAAGGCGGCAGAATGGAGCACAAAATGATAAACCGTGTATATGCAATGTATTTCAGCGGGACGGGTACGACGCAGACGATATGCGAAACGATAGCGGCACAGGCAGCCCATGTTTTAGGAACGGAAAAGCTGACATATGATTTTACTCTTATAAAAAACAGAAATTCATTTCCGGATTTTAATTCCGAGGATCTTGTTATTTTCGGAGTTCCCACATATGCGGGAAGAGTGCCGAATGTTCTGCTTAAATATCTGGCGACGTTAATCGGAAACGGTGCATATGCCGTTCCGATAGTTCTTTTCGGAAACAGGAATTATGATGATTCGCTGATCGAGCTTAGAAATATTTTAGGCGACAAAGGATTTAAGACCATCGCAGGCGGAGCGTTTGTGGGAGAACATTCGTTTTCGCGTATTCTCGGCGCGGGACGTCCGAACGAGGATGACAAGGTTGAGGCGAGAGAGTTTGCGGATAAAATCTGTGAGAAACTGAAAAACGGAAATGTGGAAATTCCTGTGCATGTTAAGGGAGAAACGCCGATCCGCACGTATTATCAGCCGCGGGATAGGAAGGGTACGCCGATAAATATCTTAAAGGTTAAGCCTGTCGTAAATAAGGAATTGTGCGATAACTGCGGAATCTGCGCGGAGGTTTGCCCCATGGGATCAATACCGAAGGACGATGTTTTCTCGTACACGGGCATTTGCATTAAATGCGGAGCCTGCGAGAAGAAATGTCCGAAGGGCGCAAGATATTACGATGATGCCGGGTATATTTATCACCGCACCGAGCTGGAGGAGGGATATCCGGAGCCGAAAAAGAATGAGGTGTTTCTTTAAATGAGTCAGTTGTATGCTGATGTTATCGTTGATATTTCCATCGCAAAGCTGGACAGGAGCTTTCAGTATAAGGTGCCGGATGAGCTTCGCGAAAAGATCAGGGACGGATCAAAGGTTCGTGTGCCTTTTGGCAAGGGAAGCCGACTGACGGACGGTTATGTCATAGGAATGGGATATGAGCCGAAGTGCGATGAGAGCATAATAAAATACATTGAGAGCTGTCCCGATAATTATATTACCGCGGAGGAAAGGCTCATCAGGCTTGCCGCGTGGATCCGCATGGCTTACGGGTCTACGTTTATTCAGGCGCTGAAAACGGTTCTGCCCGTTAAGCAGAAGAAAAAACGTCGCAAGTCGGCGAACAGGGTCAATGCCAATACAGGCGGGAACAATACAGATTTAGACGGAATCGGCGAATACGCGACCGAAACAGGTATAGACTTGATCGGAATCGGCAATGAAGCAACCGAAACCGGCACAGCCGGCGTTTACGAATCTAAAATAATTTTAAACGAAGAACAGATCAAGGTTTATGACGGCATAAAAAAAGAGTTTTCCGGCAAAAAGCGGCCGTGTCTTATCCGTGGCGTTACGGGAAGCGGAAAGACGCACATTTATATGCGGCTTATAGCCGATGCCTTCAAGGATGGAAAACAGGCCATATTGCTAATTCCCGAAATATCTCTTACGTGGCAGACGGTTTCGCGTTTTTACGAGCAATTCGGCGATCGTGCGGCGGTGCTTCATTCGAGAATGTCCATGGGTGAAAAAAGCGATCTTCTTGATAAGGTCAAATCCGGCGACGTGCGTCTTGTGATCGGTCCCCGTTCCGCACTTTTTACGCCTTTTGATGATCTGGGACTTATTATAATAGATGAGGAACACGACACGTCATATCAAAGTGAACAGACGCCCAGGTATCATGCGCGGGAAGTGGCGCAGGAGCGTGCGAGCCTTGAGGATGCAAGGCTTGTTTTAGGTTCGGCAACGCCGTCTCTTGAGGCAAGATTCAGATGCGACACGGGTGAATACGTGCTGTTTGAGCTGGAGAACAGGTTTGAGGGAGCGAAGCTTCCGGATGTGATCATATCCGATATGCGCGATGAATTGACGGCGGGGCGCAGAACGATAATAGGAAAACGTTTGGGTGAAGAAATCGCAAATCGTCTCGAGAAAAAAGAGCAGGTAATGCTTTTCTTAAATAAAAGAGGACACACGGGACTTTACACGTGCCGTTCCTGCGGAAATGTTTTAAAATGTCCCCACTGTGATATCGCGCTTACGTATCACAGCAACGGGCTTTTGATGTGTCATTATTGCGGATACACGCATCCTATGGTAAAGTTGTGTCCGAGCTGCGGTTCGCCATACATAGGCGGATTCAAGGTCGGTACACAGCAGGTGGAACAGACGGTGAAGAAAATGTTTCCGTCGGCGTCTGTCATACGAATGGACAGGGACACCACAACGAAGAAGGACAGCCACGAAGAGCTGCTAAAAACATTTGCTTCGGGAGAAGCCGATATACTCATAGGGACGCAGATGATCGTCAAGGGTCACGATTTCCCGAAGGTTACGCTGGTGGGCG
>CAYMAY010000101.1:0-6014 GCA_964388555.1 uncultured Lachnospiraceae bacterium | reverse complement strand
CCGTCTTTAAACTTTAAAGGTAATAATCAAAAAAGACTGCCGTTTAATGCGACAGTCTTTTTAAAACTAAAATAATTTAAATATCACGCACGCTCAACTGCGCCGCTTCTTAAGCAGGAAGTACAAACATACATCTTTTTTGAGCCGCCTTCCGTTTTAACCTTAACGGATTTGATATTCGGCTTCCACATTTTGTTTGATCTTCTATGTGAATGGCTGACAGCGTTACCGAAATACACGCCCTTGCCGCATACTGAACATTTTGCCATTGCTGCACCTCCTTAATATAATCTAAGCTGTATTAGCTTTCCTATGCATTCACAACCTAGTGCAGTATATCAGAATAAAACGGTATTTGCAAGCATTTTTTTTCTTGCGTATTTATTTACGTTATGATATAATCTCGAAATGGCTGAGAAAGGATAGGCGCGCCTTTGTGCGTATGGCTTTCTGGCTATATTCGATATATGATCCAAGGAGGACGGTTTAATGAGCGTTCAGGTTGAGAAGCTTGAAAAAAATACAGCGAAGCTTACGATAGAATTGCCGGCAGAAGATTTCGACAATGCAATGCAGGAGGCATACAAGAAACAGAAAAAGAGTTTTTCTATTCCTGGCTTTCGTAAGGGCAAAGTTCCGAAACAGATGATAGAGAAGATGTTCGGACCGGAAGTATTCTATGAGGAGGCAGCTAATATTCTTTTAAGCGACAGCTATCCGAAGTCGGCTGAAGAGAGCGAACTGAAGATACTCAGCCATCCCGAAATAGATATTACACAGATAAAGAAGGGCGAGCCCTTTATCTATACGGCTCTTGTGGCTGTTTATCCCGAGTTTGAGATCGGTGAGTATAAGGGAATCGAAGTTCCGATTCAGGACAGAGAAGCTACAGATGAGGATCTCGAGAAGGAACTCAACAGAGAGCTTGAGAAGAACAGCAGAATGGTTACTGTTGAAGACAGACCTGCTCAGATGGGAGATGTCTGCAACATAGATTACGAAGGAACCATCGACGGCGTTGCATTTGACGGCGGCACGGCACAGGGATATGACCTTGAGCTGGGATCCGGTTCTTTCATCCCGGGATTCGAGGAGCAGCTCGTTGGTGTATCAACAGGCGAAGAGAAGGACGTTAAGGTTACATTCCCGGAGGATTATCATGCAGAGGATCTGAAGGGCAAGGAAGCTAATTTCCATTGCAAGGTAAACAAGATCCAGAACAAAGAGATTCCGGAGCTTGACGACGATTTCGCACAGGATGTTTCCGAATTCGATACACTTGATGAGTACAAGGAAGATCTCAAGAAGCAGGTTGCAGACCGCAAGAAGCTTATGGCTGACAGCGCTGATATTAATGCAGCTATCGATTACCTTGTAAAGAATACGACAATAGATCTTTCTGATCTCATAATAAATGATCAGGCTGACAACATGTTCAGAAACTATGCAAACAATTTTGCATCACAGGGAATGAGCATGGATCAGTATCTCAACATGCTGGGACAGACAGAAGAGCAGTTCAAGGAGATCATCAAGCCAGAGGCTGAAAAGCAGCTCAGAGCACAGTTCATCCTGGAGAAGGTTGCCGAGGTTGAGAATATCGAAGCTACTGATGAGCAGGTTGACGAGAAGCTTGCTGATATGGCAAAAGCTTACGGAATGGAGCTTGACAAGCTTAAAGAGATCTTCTCAGAGGATTATCTTGCTCAGTTCAAGGACGAGATGAAGACAGAGCTTGCGGGAAAGTTCCTTGGAGAAAACGCAGTGGAGACAGAGGCCGCTACAGAGGCTGCAAAAGCTGCTGCAGAAGAAGCAAAGGAAGAGGAAAAGGCAGAGTAAGCCGGACGGCACTCTGATATTAAAGGAGGCATAATGTCTTACGTTCCATATGTCATAGAACAGACAGGACAGGGAGAAAGAAGCTACGATATATTCTCAAGACTTCTTAAGGACAGGATCATATTTCTTGGCGAAGAGGTAACGGATGTATCGGCATCGCTCATAGTAGCGCAGCTTCTGTTTCTCGAAGCCGAGGATCCGAATAAAGATATAAATCTTTATATAAACAGCCCCGGTGGTTCGGTAACGGCCGGCATGGCAATATACGACACTATGCAGTATATAAAGTGTGATGTATCTACTATATGCATCGGTATGGCGGCCAGCATGGGAGCATTCCTGCTTTCAGGCGGCGCAAAGGGAAAGAGATTTGCCCTTCCTAATGCCGAGATAATGATCCATCAGCCGTCGGGCGGCGCGCAGGGTCAGGCTACGGAGATCAACATTGTTGCTGAGCATATCCTTAAGATACGCGAAAAGCTGAACAAGATAATTTCCGAGAATACGGGTCAGCCGCTGGATAAGGTAAAGGAAGATACAGAGCGTGATAATTATATGACTGCTGATGAAGCTAAGGCTTACGGTCTTATAGATGCGGTTATAACCAACAGATAAAAATTGATGCTACGGGGTGTTTCAAGACGGACGTTAAGTATGTCTTCGTTGAAATGCCCCAAAATAGTATATTAAGGAGATAAAATGGCAGGCAAGAGTTCAATGCCGATAATCAGGTGTTCATTTTGCGGAAAAGCAGAAGGTCAGGTGCGAAGGATGATAGCGGGTCCATCGGGGCTTTATATCTGCGACGAGTGCATAGACCTTTGCAAGGAGATAATCGACGAAGAGGACGAGCTTACTCCTCCCGCAGACGATATGGACATAACGCTTATGCGTCCCAAGGAGATAAAAAAAGTCCTCGATGAGTACGTTATCGGGCAGGAAGATGCGAAACGAGCACTCAGCGTGGCAGTCTACAACCATTACAAGAGAGTCCTTAATGGGGAAAAGTCAGATGTTGAGCTGCAGAAGAGCAATATTCTTATGCTTGGACCCACCGGTTCCGGAAAAACGCTTCTGGCGCAGACACTTGCAAGAATACTTAACGTGCCTTTCGCGATCACAGACGCGACCAATCTTACCGAGGCGGGATATGTCGGCGAGGACGTGGAAAATATCCTCTTAAGGCTTATCCAGGCGGCGGATTACGATATCAAGCGCGCCGAGCACGGAATCATATACATAGACGAGATCGACAAGATCACGAGAAAATCAGAGAATGCTTCCATAACCCGTGATGTTTCGGGTGAGGGCGTTCAGCAGGCGCTCCTTAAGATCCTTGAGGGAACTCTGGCTAATGTACCGCCAAAGGGCGGAAGAAAGCATCCGCAGCAGGAATTTATCCAGATAGATACGACGAATATCCTGTTCATATGCGGAG
Source organism: uncultured Lachnospiraceae bacterium (assembly GCA_964388555.1). GTDB lineage: Bacteria > Bacillota > Clostridia > Lachnospirales > Lachnospiraceae > Alectryocaccobium. Next base: position 2,737 of record CAYMAY010000101.1, on the reverse strand, counting down.
GAGCCTTCGAAGGTCTCGAAAAGATAATCATGACCCGTAAGGACACAAAGTCCATGGGCTTTAATGCAGACATCGGATCAAAGGACGGCGAAGAGACCAGCAGACTTCTTAAAGAAGTTATGCCACAGGATCTTATGAAATTCGGTCTTATTCCAGAGTTTGTCGGACGTGTTCCTGTTGTCGTTGCCCTTGACGCGATAGACGAGGAAGCCCTGATGAAGATACTTACGGAGCCGAAGAACAGTCTTGTAAAGCAGTACAAAAAGCTCTTCGAAATGGACGGCGTAAATCTTAAGTTTACGGATGACGCATTAAGAGCCATGGCGAAGGCTGCAATAGAGAGAAAGACGGGTGCACGAGGCCTGAGGGCTATCATGGAAAAGACAATGATGGACACAATGTTTGAGGCACCGTCTGACGACGATATCATAAAATGCGAGGTCACAAAGGAAGCCGTTGAGGGTACGGGAAAACCGGAGCTTACACGTAAAAATCCCGAGCTTAAGGAAGCGGCGAACGAATGATGTGATTTGTGCCCTTGTAAAATAGCAAGGAAAAAATATGAGTGATTTAGTTAAAGTTATGCCGGTGATCGCCCTTAGGGGGACGCTTGTATTGCCGGATATGATAATGCATTTCGATATAAGCCGGAGCAAATCCATAAAGGCTGCCGAGAAGGCAATGCTGCTGGATCAGCAGATATTCCTTACGGCGCAGAAAGACATAAACGTCGAGGATCCGGGCATCGATGATGTATATCGCTTCGGAACGATAGGCACAATAAAACAGGTGCTTAAGCTTCCGAATAATCTTATACGTGTGCTCGTAGAGGGACAGCAGAGGGCCCAGCTTATCGAGTTCACGTCAAGATTGCCGTTTTTAGAGGCGGAAGTAATACCGTTTGAGAATCCGGAGATGCACTTTGAATCCGACAGCGAAAGAAAGGCTATGCTTGATGAGCTGAGAGAGCTTTTTATCAGATATGCCGAGGCAAGCATGAAGATAAGCAAGGAGCTTGTGAACCAGATAATATCGCTGGACGATGTAATGCGCATGGTGGATCAGATAATAATCCAGGTGCCATGCACCCTGGAACAGGCGCAGTCCTTTCTTGAGGCAGTGGAGCCTGTTTTGCGTTATCAGCGTCTGTGCGAGTTCCTGGCCCAGGAGGTCAATGTCTACGACATAAGAAAAGAGCTTCAGGAAAAGATACGCCAGTCTCTGGATAAAAATCAGAGGGATTATATTCTGCGGGAGCAGATAAAGATAATCCGTGAAGAGCTTGGGGAGGATGACGCAGGTTCCCAGATAGACGAATACAAGAAAAAAACCGAGGAACTGGTTGCATCCGAAAGTGTAAAAGAGAAGATCTTAAAAGAGATAAGCCGCCTGGAGACATACGGAAGCAATAATCCCGCCGAGGGCGGTGTTATAAGAGGTTATATAGAAACTCTACTGTCTCTGCCGTGGGATAAGATGTCTGAGGACAACGAGGATATATCAAGGGCAAGACAGGTTCTGGCAGAGGATCATTATGGCCTCGAGAAGATAAAAGAGAGAGTACTGGAGTTCCTTGCCGTACGAACTCTTAAGAAGAAGGGCGAAAGCCCCATACTTTGTCTTGTGGGACCGCCCGGAACAGGTAAAACATCCATCGGCAAATCCATCGCGAGAGCTCTCGATAAAAAGTATCTCAGGATAAGCCTTGGCGGAATACACGATGAGGCTGAGATAAGAGGACACAGGCGTACATATATAGGCGCTATGCCGGGTCGTATCGTAGAAGGACTTCGTCATGCGGGAGTAAAGAATCCGCTTTTCCTTCTCGACGAGATAGATAAGGTAAGCAGCGATTACAGGGGCGATACGTCATCGGCTCTTTTAGAGGTGCTGGATCCGGAGCAGAATGTCAGATTTTCGGATCACTATATAGATATGCCCATAGATCTTTCGGAGGTGCTGTTCATTGCTACGGCAAATGACGCATCCAACATTCCGAAGCCTCTTCTCGACCGTATGGAGATAATAGAAGTTACCAGCTATACGGAAAACGAGAAATTCCATATTGCCAAGGAACACCTTATTCCGAAGCAGATGGAAGCCAACGGAATAGCGAAAAAAGAGCTTACAATAACAGACAGAGCGATAGAAGAGATAATCGCGGGCTATACGAAAGAAGCCGGCGTAAGACAGCTTGAACGCCTTATCGGCAAGATCTGCCGCAAGTGTGCCCTGATGATGAAAGAGGACAACCGCAAGAAGGTCTCTGTTGGCGTTAATAATCTCAAGGACTTCCTCGGTCGACGCAAATTCTTTACCCAGAAGGCAAATCCGAAGCCGCTTGTGGGTATTGTGCGGGGTCTTGCATGGACCAGCGTCGGCGGCGAGACACTGGAGATCGAGGTCAATGTTATGCCGGGAAAAGGCGAGCTGAAGCTTACGGGTCAGCTTGGCGATGTCATGAAAGAATCAGCCATGGCGGGCATAACGTATATACGTTCCATTGCAAAAAAATACGGTGTAAGAGATAAATTCTTTACGGATAACGACATACACGTGCATATCCCCGAAGGTGCCGTGCCTAAGGACGGACCGTCTGCCGGAATAACGATGGCACTGGCAATGCTTTCAGCCATCACAAATAAGCCTGTAGACGCTAATTTGGCAATGACGGGAGAGATAACATTAAGAGGACGTGTACTTCCCATAGGCGGCTTAAAAGAGAAGCTTCTTGCCG
>CAYMAY010000100.1:3995-6050 GCA_964388555.1 uncultured Lachnospiraceae bacterium | reverse complement strand
GGCGTGGTACGATTCGAGCCTGATCATGAACCCAGCGCCGAAGACATTATGAAAATGGACTGGCTGTGCGATAATGTCGACGGATCCATTCCCGAATATAACGAACTCATTCCGCAATCAAAGGGACTGGTTCAGCTTCTCGGTCTACATCGGGATACGATCTTTTCCAAAAAAAGGCTGTCACATTAAACACATAACGCAACAGCCATATTATCATAAAAACATCTTGAACTTACCTGGGAGGATAGTGTGAAAGAATAAATCTTTCATTGCTGTTTGTACCGCCGCACAGCGGCGGAATGGAGATTAAAATGAAAATACTCACCATAGCCGATGAAGAAAATACATATCTGTGGAATAATATCCGTCCGGACAGCCTGTCGGATATCGATCTGATTCTCTCTGCCGGCGACCTGAAGGCGGAATATCTGTCTTTTTTAACCACGATAGCCAACAGACCGCTTTTTTATGTGCATGGAAATCACGACGTCAACTACGACCGAACGCCTCCCGAGGGGTGTGATTGCATCGATGACAAGCTGATAACGTTCAACGGTCTGCGAATACTGGGGCTTGGCGGCTCAATGATGTACAATTATGGGCCGTATCAATATACGGAAAGGCAAATGGAACGCCGGATAAAACGGCTTGCATTCAAGCTTCGCAGAGCCGGTGGAGTGGATGTCATTTTAACCCACGCGCCCGTGCGCGGTTACGGCGATATGGAAAGCCTGGTTCATCGCGGCTTTGAGGCCTTCCTTCCTCTTCTAGACAAATATAAGCCCAAATACCTTGTTCACGGACATGTACATCGAAATTATTGCGGTCCCACTTTTGACCGCACACTAAGATACGGCGACACGACCATCATAAATTCCTGTGACTGGTTTATTTTTGACACCGAACAACCTATCTTTCATCACTTATAGACTAATACAGCGAATAATAAATAACCGGCTCGATGGCTTGCCTGATTTTTCGCTCTACTAAATCAGCCGGAGCATGTGCCCCGACTGATTTAAAACTCCACTTTTCCCTGGAGCCATATTATTCCTTTAAAACGCCTTCCCACAAGGGGTTCGCCTAGCAGATCCTTTTTATTTATGCAGACATCAAGTCCGATATAATTGCAATCTATTGTCAGCTTTACGAGTTCATCACCCGTAAGGCTGTTTTTCACCTCCGAAACATCGTATATGTCGCCTATGACGCTGTACATGTCACTTCCGAAGCCGTACGGCATAAAACAGTTGTCAATGATCGAATATATATCCTCGTTTCCCACGCGCCTGGATATTTCGTTATAGGCATCCATATCTTCGACGTTGAGGCTTTCCATGGCGTCTTCGTCGCCTTTTTTTGCCGCCATCATGAGGGCCGTTCTTTTCTGAAGCTTTTTCTGACGCTCTTTAACCATCTTTTCTGTTTTGATTATCGGCAGCAGGATCTTACCGTCAACACAAAGTGCCGAAAGCATTACCGATGCCGCCTTATATTCCGAACCGTTCTTCTCGTACGAATTCAGATAATCCGCCGTGTTTATGAGATGAAAGATAAGCGATATGTCGATACGCAGATCGTCGCATGCGCCGATATACGCCTCATTATCCGCCCGCCGCTCTATGATAACATCTTCAGACGAACTTATCTTTGAACCGACGAGATACGGAAAATAATATTCTATATTAAATTCATCATCATCGTTGTACTCGCCGCACACGCATAAACCGCAGTCCGGCGCGAATTCTCTTGTGAATTCCGCAAACCGGACGGCATTTTTCATTTCTGTGACATTTTTGCTGTCATAATTTTTTACTGTTTCCCAAAGAAGCCTGTTCACTTCATCGGTTTTCTTCATTTCGGAAAAGCCTACAGCCCTTAAGTACTTATTCATAAATCATATTCCTTTTGTCATTACAGACGGCAACTCACTTCCCTCAGATAGTGTAATTGACAGGTTGAACATTCTTCCGCATGAGGCTTTTTTCTTGGTTTTAACCGGCTTTTTCATCATTTTTTCGGAACAAGAACTTCTTTTCCACCCATATATCCTCT
>CAYMAY010000100.1:0-3895 GCA_964388555.1 uncultured Lachnospiraceae bacterium | reverse complement strand
GGCTTTTTCATCATTTTTTCGGAACAAGAACTTCTTTTCCACCCATATATCCTCTGAGTGCTTCCGGTATTTTAACGCTTCCGTCTGCCTGAAGATTGTTCTCCAAAAATGCTATTAGCATTCTCGGCGGCGCAACAACCGTGTTATTAAGTGTATGAGCAAGATATTTTCCGTCTTTTCCCGAAACTCTTATCTTAAGACGTCTTGCCTGCGCATCTCCCAGGTTCGAGCAGGATCCAACCTCGAAATATTTCTTCTGTCTCGGTGACCATGCCTCAACATCACAGGATTTTACCTTAAGATCCGCAAGATCTCCCGAGCAGCATTCCAGCGTTCTTACCGGAATATCGAGGCTTCTGAAGAAATCTACCGTGTTCTTCCAGAGTTTGTTGTACCATTCCTTGCTCTCCTCCGGCTTGCAAACAACGATCATCTCCTGTTTTTCGAACTGGTGAATACGATATACGCCACGCTCCTCAAGACCGTGAGCGCCTTTTTCTTTTCTGAAGCACGGAGAATAGCTTGTTAATGTAAGCGGAAGTTTATCCTCATCAAGGATCTGATCTATAAATTTACCGATCATGGAATGCTCACTTGTTCCGATAAGATAAAGATCCTCGCCCTCTATCTTGTACATCATGGCTTCCATCTCTGCGAAGCTCATAACGCCTGTAACAACGTCGCTTCTGATCATGAAAGGCGGAACACAATACGTAAATCCTCTGTCTATCATAAAGTCACGGGCATAAGATATAACTGCCGAATGAAGTCTTGCGATATCTCCCATGAGATAATAAAAGCCGTTTCCGGCAACGCGATGAGCCGCGTCAAGATCTATGCCGTCAAATTTTTCCATTATTTCTGTGTGATATGGAACCTCGAAATCCGGCACAACCGGCTCACCGAATTTTTCTATCTCAACGTTTTCGCTGTCATCCTTACCGATGGGCACGCTGGGATCGATTATCTGCGGTATAACAAGCATTCTCTTACGAATTTCCTGCTCAACCTCGCGTTCTTTTACAGAAAGCTCGTCGATTCTCGCATTATCTTTTGCTATCTCGTTCTTAACCTGCTCGGCCTCATCCTTTTTGCCCTGTGCCATAAGCTTTCCGATTTCCTTAGAAATCTTGTTCTTGCGGGCCCTTAAATTCTCAACCTCTCCCTTTATCTCTCTGTTCTCCTTGTCGAGCTCTATTACCTCATCAACAAGAGGAAGCTTTGCATCCTGAAATTTGTTCTTTATGTTCTGCTTTACTACGTCCGGATTTTCTCTTAAAAATTTAATATCTAACATTATGTTAACCTCTATGTTTTTTTATTCTTTTATTATGAGTTCTTCTTCTTCTTTTTTGTTGATAGCACGATTAAGCGCTTCGATTTCCTCGCTGCTGAGCATTATATACGATTCGCCGTTAACGATTTCCTTTATATATTGGAAGCAATTGTCGCGGTTATGTATCGTATTCAGCACAAATCCCGAATTCGAATCGTCCAGCATTGCCAACGCAAAGCTCATTTTTCCGCCTACATCACTGAATGCATCGTATTTTACGATTCCGTAGTGCGTAAGCATCGATCCAAACTGCTTTTTTATGCTTTCCTGGGCGTTTTTGATCTCATACCCCTGCTCTGAAAGCTCGGAAACTCTTCCGAATGCATCCGAAAATACTTTTTCCAGTGATTCTGCATTTTTGCCCTTCATAAATATCTTGTATTGCCTGCTTAACCGGCTTAACCGCACCGACATTGATACGGTTATGAGCGCAAGTATTATAACAAGTATGATAAGCAGCAAGAACAAAACGCCGGAATTTGCCCCAAATATCGTGGTTCCACTTCCCATATCAGCTTTCCTCCTTTGTTTTCTGATGTGCTCTCAAAGTGTTCATTCAGAAAACTCCGATCGTACATTATGAAGGAGATCCAGGATTCTCTCGAATTCCTGCTGGGAGTAATATTCGATCTCTATGCTGCCTTTCCCCGATGTATTTCTCTTTACAGAGACCTTCGTTCCCATCAATTCCTTAAGCTGTTCCTCTATGCGATGATAAATCTCGTCGGTCTGGGAAGTATCTGCAACCTTTTTCTCTTTTACCGGCTTCATCATCTTTTTTATGAGACTTTCGGTTTCTCTTACGTTTAAGCCATCCGTTGCAATCTTCGTTGCCGCTTCGTATTGCATATCCTTGTCTTCAAGGCTGAGAAGCGCTCTCGCATGTCCGGTACTGAGCAGCCCATCCGTAAGCATTGTCTGGACTCTTTCGTCCAGCTTAAGAAGTCTCATTGAATTGGCTATGGCTGTCCTGCTCTTGGAAACTCTCTTCGCTACATCGGCCTGTTTGAGATTGAATTCCTCCGTAAGCCGTTTAAAAGCTATCGCCTCTTCGATAGGATTCAGGTTTTGCCGCTGAATATTCTCGATAAGCGAGATTTCAACGACTTCCTGATTTGAATATTCTCTTATTATAACAGGGACTTTTTTTAGACCGGCCTTTTTTGCGGCTCTCCAACGTCTCTCGCCCGCTATTATCTCATAATATTTTCCTTTTTTCTGCACTAAAAGCGGCTGCAACACGCCGAATATTCTTAAAGATTCCGCTAATTCCGAAATTGCCGCCTCATTAAAATCCTTTCGCGGCTGCTCGGAATTCGGTATCACAAGGGACGTTCGTACTTCTGTTACAATCTCCCCGTCCGCAACCTGCGGTTCGGAATCTGTTTTTGGTTTCTCTTTTCCTTTTAAGAAATTATTTTCAACCTTATTTGCTTCGCTTTTTGCATCTTTTCCGGATGGTATAAGGCTTTGAAGCCCTTTTCCTACGTTTAAACCACCTTTCTTAGCTGCCATTATTGCTATTCCTTTCCCTCAAAATCTCTTCTGCCAAAAGTTTGTAACTCCTGGCGCCGGCAGATGCGGGATCATAAATGTTTATCGGCAATCCGTAACTCGGTGCCTCCGCAAGTCTGACGTTTCTCGGTATGATTGTTTCATATATATATGCATTCAGGTTTTCTCTTACGTTTTCCGCAACCTGATTTGAAAGCTTTGTTCTGGAATCAAACATCGTAAACAATACTCCGCCTATCTTCAGATCGGGATTCAGACTTTCATTCACAAGTGAGATTGTGTTTGTGAGAAGCGCAAGTCCCTCCAAGGCGTAATATTCGCACTGCAGCGGAATTAAAAGTTCGTCTGCCGCAGTTAGAGCATTTATTGTTAACATGCTTAGTGACGGCGGACAGTCTATATAAATGTAGTCATATTCGTCTTTTATCTCCGCCAGCGCGTTTTTTAGACGATATTCCTTGTCTTCAAGCTCTATAAGCTCTATCTCCGCCCCCGACAACGATATACTTGATGGTATTATATCGAGTTTCGGGTATTCTAACGATAAAACCGCCTCTTTTACAGAACAATTTCCTATTAAAATATCGTAAACCGAATATTCCAGTTCGTTTTTGTCGATTCCGAATCCACTCGTCGTGTTCCCCTGCGGATCTATATCCACAACCAGAACTTTCTTTTCCAATTCCCATAAACAGGAGGCGAGATTGATGGCTGTTGTTGATTTTCCTACGCCGCCCTTTTGGTTGGTTATCGCTGTTATCTTTGCCATTGTTCCTCCTGAAATTTGATGTTTTGTGATTGGTGCGCTGTCTATTATAGCACGTTTTCTTATATAATAAACAACTTTTTTGAGTAGTGTTATATAGATATTATATGATGTATTCTGACGTCCTATATGATGTTTCACGTGAAACATTTTTATATTTCTCTTTTCTTGATACTAGTATATCTGTCTGCAAATAACTCGACCAAATAACTTGCCTGAATTTCCATCTGCTTCATCAGAAAAACTTAACGTAGCCCGCTACGCCTGCGTTTTTCTTC
>CAYMAY010000099.1:0-6074 GCA_964388555.1 uncultured Lachnospiraceae bacterium | reverse complement strand
AAAATATTGAAAAAAATATACATAGTCGGAATGGGCGCGGGATGCGAGGAACAGATGACGGCGCAGGCGGTAAATGCGTTGAATGAGTCAGATGTTATCGTGGGATATACACTTTATCTGGAACTGCTGCCAGAGAGATATAAGGAAAAAGAGACGGTTTCCACACCCATGAGGCGTGAAGAGGAAAGATGTCGAATAGCATTTGAGGAGGCATCTAAGGGAAAGATTGTTTCTGTTGTGTGCAGCGGAGATGCGGGGATTTACGGCATGGCGTCGCTGATGTTTGAGATCGGAAGGGAATATCCGGATGTTTCACTGGAGGTAGTGCCGGGAATTACGGCGGCCTGCAGCGGAGCGGCTGTGTTGGGCGCGCCCTTAAGCAATGATTTCTGCACAATAAGCTTAAGCGACCTGCTGACACCGTGGGATAAAATAGAAAAGCGTCTCAAAGCGGCGGCAGAGGGGGATTTTTCGATAGCCATATATAATCCGGGGAGCAGAACGAGGCGTGATCATTTAAAGAGAGCCTGCGATATATTGCTTACGGTGATAGAAGGCGAAAGACCATGCGGATACGTGGAGAACATCGGCAGAGAAAATATGAAAATGACGATATGCACCCTTAGAGAGTTGAGAGATACAGAGGTAAATATGTTTACGACGGTATTTGTCGGCAATTCCTCAGCGGAGTTCATAGACGGCAGACTCGTAACAAAAAGAGGATATTCCGCAGAACGTGCGAATAGTAAAAGAATATCTTGTGCCGAGGAATGAATGAAAGGTAACGGGGTGTTCTGTTGCAGGGAATGGATGGCAACGGGATATCCTACGAAATGGGAAATAAATGGATGATAACAGGATATCTATACAGGGTGCGAGTAATGCAAAAGGAAAATCTGGAATGGGAAAAATCGTAATATTCGGCGGAACGACGGAAGGCCGTGAGCTCTCGATGTGGCTATGCAAAAGAGAAGAACGGCATATCGTTTGCGTTGCTACGGAGTACGGAAGTGAAACGCTCAAAGAGGCATTTGACGAGAATACGGAAAAATATGCCGATGTCTTCAGCGGCAGAATGGACAGCACCGAAATGGAAGCGTTTATGCGCAAAAGTGGTGCTCTCGTTGTTGTGGACGCAACGCATCCGTATGCCGCGATTGTGAGCGAAAACATAAAGGAAGCTGCCGGGAACGCAAATATACGATATATAAGGCTTGAAAGAGGCGTATCCGAGAAAAAAGTTGACGGAAATCTGACAGACAGCATAAAGTGTGAGAAACACTTTTTCGAAAGCGCAGAGCAGTGTGCGCGTGCATTAGAGCATACGACAGGAAACATTCTTCTTACAACGGGCAGTAAGGAGCTTGCGGTCTACGCGGAAAATGAGACCGTGAGAGAGCGGATCGTGGCGAGAGTTATTCCCAGCGCGGAAAGTCTGAAAATCTGCGAGGATGCGAAAATACCGGGAAAAAGAACGATAGCCATGCAGGGACCGTTTTCGAAGGAGATGAATCTCGCCTTTATACATGAGTATGGGATAAAACTTATCGTTACAAAGCAGAGCGGCGCGACAGGAGGATTCAAGGAAAAGGCGGAGGCTGCCGCGACGGCAGGAATACCGCTCTACATCATATCCAGACCAAAAGGCGAGGGATTGTCTCTGGGCGAAGTATGTAACATTCTCGAAGAATATATGCAGCCGAAAAGCATAGAAATCTCACTTATCGGATGCGGACCGGGCAATTATGACTCTTTAACGGGTGAAGCCTTGAAAGAAATCGCAAACGCGGAGATCGTGTTCGGATCACAAAGATTGCTGAATGATATGCGGATAAAGGGCGAGAAATATCCGTATTATCGTGCGGAGGATGTAATTCCCGTCGTAAAAGAGAAAAAGCGAAACGCAGCGGTGCTTTTTTCGGGCGACAGTGGATTTTACAGCGGTGCTTCGAAGCTGTATTCGGCGCTGCAGGAGGAAATCGCAGGCGGCGATCTTAAAGCTGAACTTAAAATAATAGCCGGAATATCATCAATATCCGCTCTTGCATCAGCCACAGGGATTTCGTGGGACGATGCCTATATCATGAGTCTTCATGTAAAAGGCGGAGCCGCGACAATGGCCGGCGAGATCATCTGCGCCGTCAAAGAGCATAAGAAGGTTTTTGCGCTGCTGTCGGGAGCCGATGATCTAAAAGTATTGTGTGATTTGATCCGACACAGCGATATTAAAAATTGCAGGATCATGGCGGGATATCACCTTTCTTATGCCGATGAAAGAATTTTTGACATAAATCCGTATGATGAGGACAGCCCGGCGTACGAAGAGGGACTTTATTCGGTGTTTATTTTGAATGGTTCCCTCGAATCTCATTTGATGTATGGGATAAGAGATGACGAATTTATCCGCGGAAACGTTCCCATGACAAAGGAAGAGATCCGGGCGGTCTGCATTGCCAAGCTGGCACTTAAAAGTGATTCTGTATTTTATGATATTGGCAGCGGAACAGGATCTATAGCAGTTGCGGCGGCGAATTTATCGCACAAAATAAAAGTATTTGCCATAGAGCGGAAAGACGAGGGCATTGACCTTATAAAGAAAAATAAGGAAAAATTCGGAGCCTATAATATAAGCATAGTCAAAGATGAGGCGCCGGACGGCTTTGAAAATCTTCCTATGGCGACCCATGCGTTTATAGGCGGATCGGGAGGCAGACTCTTTGAAATACTGGACAAATTGTTAAAAATAAATCCGAAAATGAGGATTGTTATAACGGCAGTCAGTCTCGAAACGATAGAGGAATTGCTGCAGATAAAGAAAATATACGACGTAAAAAATCTCGAAACGGTATCGGTCCAGACGGTAAGAACGAGGCAGATAAAGGAGCATGAGCTCCTAAACGCCGAAAATCCCGTGTGGATATGCTCCTTCGGAGGCGAATGATCGTAAATATGAATATAAATACACCGAGAATCTTAATATCAGCGCTGAAAAGCGGCAGCGGGAAAACGCTTATAACATGCGCTCTGTTAAGGGCGCTTAAAAGGCGTGGCAAAAATGTGACGGCGTTTAAGTGCGGTCCCGATTATATCGATCCGATGTTCCACAGAACGGCATTAGAAGTGCAATCGGAAAACCTGGATATATATTTTGCCGGCGAAGACGGCGTGAGACGAGAGCTTGGTACGGCTTCTGTGAAATCGGATATTGCTGTCATAGAGGGCGTTATGGGTCTGTATGACGGCCTGAGTGCAGAAAACGACTTTGCATCTGCCTATCATATTGCAAGAGCAACAAAAACTCCCATAATCCTTGTGGTTGATGCAAAGGGTATGAGCCGTTCGTTGATCGCACTTATAAAGGGCTTTGTTGATTACGATGCCGAAAAGCTGATACGCGGTGTGATCTTAAACAGGATAAGGGAACACCAGTATAAAACGGTAAAAGAAATAATAGAATCGGAAACGGGAGCAAGAGCGTTGGGATTTTTTCCGGAAAGGCAGGAGCTGCGCTTTGAGAGCCGATATCTTGGACTTAAGCTTCCGCATGAGATGGAAGAGATAAAAAACAAGCTGAATGCGGCGGCGGAACAGGCTGAGGAAAGCATTGATATAGAAGAAATTTTAAGGATTGCTAAGGGAGCACAGCTATGCGAATCCGGGGATAATTTGGAGACGCATTATAATGTACAGAATGGCGATAAAGCAGACAAGCGCAGTAGAGCAGAAGAAGAGTATTGTGATAAAGCGGCAGATTGCAATGTAACCCTCGCCGTGGCGCGGGATGAGGCGTTTTGCTTTTATTACGGGGCGAATATGAGGCTGCTTGAAAGTCTCGGAGTTCACTTGCAATATTTTTCACCTCTGCATGATATGAGACTGCCGGAAAACGTGGATGGTCTGTTGCTTGGGGGCGGATATCCGGAGCTTTATGCGAAAGAATTGAGCGCAAACGAATCAATGCGCACCAGCATAAAAAATGCGATAGATTCCGGCGTGCCGTCGCTTGCCGAATGCGGAGGCTTTATGTATCTCCACGAGTCGATAGAAGATATGCCCATGGTAGGAGTAATAAAAGGAAAAACCTTTAACACGGGTCATCTTGTCAATTTCGGATATGCCGAGATAACCGGAAAAGACGAAACTCTTCTGAGCGAAAAAGAGAGTATACGCGGTCACGAGTTTCATTATTTTGACAGCACAAACAATGGTGATTCATACACTGCGACGAAGCGTTCTACAGGAAAAACCAGAAAAGAAGGACATGCGGGAGCAGATCATTTCTGGAGCTTTGCGCACCTTTATTACCCGTCCTGCCCGGAATTTGTACAGCATTTTGTAGATAAAATGAAAAACCCGAAATGAAAAATTTTGACATATCCGTCAGCCGGTGATATTATAGACATAGATAGAAACGGTGCTACCAGTAGACGGTTAGCCCAAAGATTTAGTTATAAAATAACCGCAGAAAGTTTGGGGACTTATGGGCGGTTATTTTTTTGCATTTATATCTTTGCCGATTTTGTATCCGGCACAAAAGCAACTCAACCCAAAGGTTAAAAATGCAATCGTTTCTGCAATACTCATTGGCATCGCCCTCCTTTCTGAATATTAGGAGGGATACAAAGCCCTCCCAAGAGGGCTAACCACCTACCGTTATGGTAACACCTTCATTGTATTATAACAGAAAACACATACTGCGCAATTAGAAAATAAAAACGCTTCATTTGAATTAACAATAATAGATAAGAAGTAGTGAGGCAAATAATGCAAAAAGTAGATTTTGAAAACGGAAAAGTATGGAAGAATATTCTGCAGACGGCGTTTCCGATGCTGGTGGCGCAGGTTATAAGCCTTTTATATAACATAGTTGACAGAATTTATATCGGCCGTATACCGGAAATAGGAACGGAGGCTCTGGGAGCCGTCGGGATAACGTTCCCCGTAATAATTCTCATAACGGGCTTTACTAATCTGTTCGGACTCGGAGGTTCACCGCTGTTTTCAATCGAGCTCGGAGGAAAAAACAGGATAAAGGCGGGGGCGATAATAAATACGGTTCTGCGTCTGCTCATAATAGCCGCCGTGATCATAACCGTAGTGGGTGAGGCTTTTGCGGCACCGATACTTACCGTGTTTGGCGCGACAAGCGACGAGCTCATCTATGCAATGCCGTACATGAGGATATATCTTATCGGGACGATATTTACGATGCTTGCAACGGGACTGAATCCGTTTATAAACGCGCAAGGTTATTCTACGATAGGAATGATAACCGTTATCGTCGGTGCGGTGGCTAATATCGTACTCGACCCGATTTTTATGTTTGCTATGGGTATGGGTGTTAGCGGAGCGGCCGTGGCAACGGTAATATCGCAGTTCATATCATGTGTTCTCGTGCTGAACTTTTTCAGAAGTGCGAAAAACGAATTTCCGTTTAAAAAAGAAAAGTATTTGTCCACGGGCGATAAAAATCCGCCCTCGGTACTGCCTCAGGCGGGTAATATAATCGGACTTGGCGTGACGCCCTTTGTAATGCAGGCGACAAATTCGCTGGTTTCTATCTGCTGCAACAACGTACTTATGAGTACAGGTGGGCTTACGTACGTATCCGTTATGACTGTAATTTCGTCGGTGCGTCAGATAGTTGATACGCCGGCACTGGCCATAACAGAGGGCTCCTCGCCGGTAATAAGCTATAATTACGGGGCGCGGAGATATAAAAACGTGCTTTCAGCGATCTTTCTTATGAGCTGCATGGCGATAGGATATACAGCTATCATGTGGTTCTTTATAGAACACTGTCCCGGATTTTTCATAGGGATATTTACATCCGACAGCGCGCTGGCGCAGACGGCGCTTGAGCCGATACACCTGTATTTCTTAGCGTTTATATGCCAGGCTCTGCAGTTCTCCGGCCAGACTGTATTCAAGGCTCTTGGCGAAAAGAAATTCGCGATATTTTTCAGCATCTTCAGGAAGGTTATACTCGTGGTACCGCTTACTTTTCTGCTTCCGTACGCATTTGGTATGGGACCGAATGGCGTATTCATCGCCGAACCGATCTCGAATTTCGT
>CAYMAY010000098.1:3565-6092 GCA_964388555.1 uncultured Lachnospiraceae bacterium | reverse complement strand
GGTCGGTTCATACGTCATACTCCATGTGGTCAATTCCACTTATCCGTCAGTCATACAACGCTTTCTTCTTTTTTCGATGTAACAAATACTATCACACTTCGTTTCGAAACGTCAATAACCTTCATCGATGTTTTTCGTGCTGTCATCCGGCATTTTTCGATGCTCCGAACAACGCAGGAACAAATCGGTTGATCACAAGACATCCCGCAGCAGCAAACACAAATGCCGCCGTGGCCCCTATCAGACACTGCAGCGCGATCGGAACAGCAACAAACGCGGCGCTGACTGCCGGCATGATAACTTCCTGCAGGAACGGTTTGTGTAAAAGGAATATACCCACCGTATTTCTTCCCGTCCAAAGCATGAATCTCTTTATTTTTGTACTGTTTTCCAATACAACCGTCAGGAAAACAGAAAACGAGATCACCATACCGATCCCCGCGAATGCGTTCAGGAAAAACATAACAGGACTTCCATATTTAGCCGTTGTCATAAGCATGAGAAACGGTTCATCGCCCTGTATGAGCTGACCGAATAAAAGCAATCCGCCGAAAGCTGCAGCTGCTATTAAATAAACCCATGCCCTGGTTTTAGGCAGATTTGATACGAATCCCTTGATGGCATATCCGGAGAGTATAAGTCCGGATGCCATGCAGGCAACATTAAAGCACAGCGGATATCCGATAGGCAGCTTCGGCATCAGGAACGCGATGCAGAAAAAACCGATAGCTGCAAAAAATCCGAACAAATGCCTTGGAATCTGTTTCACCTTCCAGGATAGCATCAGCACAATTTCGACCAGAATTCTTGCCGTAAACAAACATGGCAGAAACCACAGCGACGTAAGTGTTCCGATTGAATTTATGACTTCCCACGAGCCATAAAACAGTTTAATAAAATTCACACAGGAAAAATTTGAATAGATCGCTCCCCAGATCAAATACGGTACAAGCAGCGTCGTGATATTCTTGATTATAAAATTCTTCCAGTGTTCCTTATCGTAGCTGTGTCTGTGTCGTGACACGACCATTCCCGAAACAAGGAAGAACAACGGCATATGAAAAGAATACAGCGCAACCCGGTATGCCGGACTTGAGCCATTTGGCGATGCATGTCCCCAAATAACAAGAAATATTGCGATGCATTTTGAAAAATCCAGATAATCAAGCCGTTTCTTTTTCAAATCCATATCAAATCCGAATTCCCTTTAATCCTGTTCTCTTCCGTCAAGTTCTGTTTTTTGATATCGGTATTGCCACCAATCCGGATAGAATTATGGCGATGGCGGGCATCATCATCATCGCATACATTCCAAACGCTGCCGCAATCATGCCCATGGTCAGTGTCGACACGGCAAGTCCGATATAAAACGCGATAAACAACACACTCGAACCTAATCCCGTATTTTTAGGATACCATCCCGTTATCAGTACTACTGCCTGCGGAAGACTTCCCCCGTTAAATACTCCATACATGAAAACGCCGATAAAGAAACATATATAATTTCCGGATATTATGCCCAGTATCAGCGCTATTCCCGACAGAATTCCTCCGATAATGACAACACGTCTGGAGCTCAGTTTCTTTAAGGACGGGATCATTCCCATGGAAAGCCTGCATACAGTAGCTCCGAGCCAATATGCCGAAAGGCTTATAGCCCACAGAATAGCTCCCGCCTCCGGAAAGGTTTCCCTGCTGAATTTCACAACCCATGTCATGGTTCCGCCCTGACTTATTCCGAAAAACAAAACAGAGAAGATGTCAAACCATACATCCTTATCGGCAAAAAATCCCTTTGCAGACTCCTTTACCGCTGATTTCGGTTCACTGACATAGAACATGTCTATATCCTTTTTCCCTGCCAGATACATCACCAGCTGCAGTGCAAAAATTATGATAGCCACAATACCCACGATCCGGTATGTGCTTTTCCAATTTGCCGTTCCGATAACAACCGTTACAACAGGTATCAGTGACGCTCCCAGGCCGCACATTCCGTGCATTATGCTTAAAACACCGTTTTTGTCATGAGGATGGATATCCGGAACCACGGCATTGCACAACGTATCGATGCTTCCGAGCGCAGCTCCGAAAACGAGGTACAGTACTATAAACATCGTAAATATCGGAAAACCGCCTATAAGCAGCAGCATTATTCCCGCCACGGCAAAGCCAGCCATCAGCAGCACCGGCTTTTTCATAAGGTCTGCCACTTTAAGCCAAACGAATATCATTATCACTCCGCCGATATACTGGAAGAATGTCATCAATCCGCCGTAATCAAGGCTCATCTCATAATCGGTTATGATCTCGTTAAGAACCGACCCCGTCAGATTCAGGCACATACAAAAGATCATGGCACCGATCAGCACAACAGCAGAATATCTTTTTACGCTCTTTTTGTTTTCCGACATAGCTTTTCCTCCGTATTCATAACATGTTTGACTGCTGCACTATGTAACGCGACGATTCCGTCAGATCATCTGTTTTTGGATATCGGTATGGCGGCAACGCCTGACAATATTAC
>CAYMAY010000098.1:0-3465 GCA_964388555.1 uncultured Lachnospiraceae bacterium | reverse complement strand
CGTCAGATCATCTGTTTTTGGATATCGGTATGGCGGCAACGCCTGACAATATTACGGCAACAACGGGAAGCACCATCATCATCCGCATCCCGAATGCCGATGCAAGAATACCCATTGTAAGGCCGGCAGCCGCAAGACCTATATAAAACGAGATAAACGACAGACTCGAACATAATCCCGAGTTTTTAGGATACCATTTCGTCATCAGCGCCACCGTCTGGGGAATGCTGGCTCCGCTGAGAACCCCATACATGAAAACACCTGCAACAAAGCAGATATAGTTGCCCGGAATCATGCCAAGCATAAGTGCAACGCCGGCCAGAATCCCGCCGATGATGATCACGCGTCTTGAATTAAGCCTCTTTAAGGATCCATTTACTCCCATGGCAAGACGGCAGACGGTCGTTCCCAGCCAGTACATTGAGAGGCACAATGCCCACATAAAAGCTCCCGCATCCGGAAATGTTTCCCTGCTGAATTTTACGACCCAGGCCGTGATTCCGCCCTGACTCAATCCGAAAAAAAGAACCGAAACAGCTGCAAACCATATATCTTTATCCGCAAAAAAGCCTTTTGATGATTCTTTTACCGACGTTTTTGATGTATTCGAGCTGAAGCTGTCTATGCCTTTCTTACCTTTTGAATACATTCCCAGCTGCATTACGGCGATTATCAAAGCAACGATGCCTACAATCCTATATGTACCCTTCCAATTGGAAGTTCCCAGGATAACCGTTACGATAGGTATTATTGCCGCTCCCAGCCCGCACATTCCGTGCAGGATGCTCAGAATGCCGTTTATATTGTCGGGATTAACATCTGAAAGCACCGCGTTATTTAATGTATCGATCGTTCCCAGCGCAGCGCCGAAAATAAGGTACAAAGCTATGAATAAAGGAAACTGCGGAAACCCGCCTATAAAGATCAGCATTATTCCGGCAAGTGCAAATCCCGCCATAAGCAGCACCGGCTTTTTCATGCGGTCAGACACCTTAAGCAAAACAAAGATCACTATTATGCCGCCGAGAAACTGAAGAAAAGACATCAATCCGCCGATATCGAGGCTCATCTCGTAATCAGTTATGATCTCGTTCAGAACAGAGCCCGTCAGATTCTGGCACATGCAGAAGATCATGGCACCGACCAGTACAACGGTAGAATATATTTTAATGTTTTTTTTGTTTTCTGACATGAACACCCCGCATTTATACGCATATTCCTAAAGTTTCACAAACAAGGGATCAAGAATACCCGTTTATTTTCAAAAAAGGGACAGCCTGGGCTGTCCCCTTTCTATATACTAAAATAGAATTTATTAAATTTCAAGAGCCGTAAAATACCCGTCGTATATTGCGGATTCGATCTTGCCGATGGCCTTGTTGTCGCCGATCGATACAGTCTTTTTGGCCTTGGAATCTTCGAAACCGCCTATGGGTCTCATTCCGCCGGCAAGGATGACAGTATCTGCCTTCAGCTGCTCTTTTTCTCCGGTGCTTACATTTTCAACATCAACAGTATTATCGTCATTTATCTGAACGACCTTTGTAGATGTCATGATGCGGACGCCGGCAGTACTGAGTTTTATATCCATAATGGGCTTGTGGAAGCCTCCCAGCTTCGTTCCTGCCTCGGGGAAGAACTCGACTATAGTGATCTCACGCTTCTTTCCGCCTTTAAGAGGTATTTCCTCGTATTCCAGCTCTCCCGAGAAATCTTTAGCTCTGTTTATCTTTATCTCTCTGGTACCCTCCGAGAAAAACTCCGCAGTCTCACAGCCGGTATTTCCGCCGCCTATGATGACAATCCTGTCGCCGACGATTTCCGGATGATTGAGTGCGTCAATAGCGGTTACTACGTTTTTCTTATCGCTTCCCGCGATAACTCTCGAGAACTCGGCTCCTGTAGCGTTTACTAGAACATCAGGAGATATTTTCTCATCTTCAGCCTTGTTATATTCGCTGTTTAACTTAACATCAACACCAAGACCTTCTAATTCGCCCTCATACCATTTGATGAGCTTCTTCATGTCGTCTTTTCCGGGCGGTGTTGAAGCCGGTACAAGAGAACCGCCTAAATGATCGTTCTTCTCGTATAACGTGACATCGTAGCCCCTCTTTGCGGCTGTTCTTGCAGCCTCCATTCCGGCAGGGCCGGCACCGAGAACAACCATCTTTTCTCCGGCTGCATCCTCAGGCTTAACCTTAAGATCATACTCCCGGCCTGTTTCCGGATTTACGGCGCATCTTAAGCAATGCATGTCATCAAGGCTGTATAAGCAGGTAAGACATGAAAGGCACGGGCGGATCTCCTCCGGATGACCGGACAACGCCTTATTTGCGAAATCCGGATCGGCAAGCTGTGAGCGTCCGAAGCAGATCATATCTGCCACTCCGTCTTCCAGCATCTTCTCCGCCGTATACGGATCCCTTATTCCGCCTGCGATCATTATGGGTATATTTACGGCGGCTTTTATCTTCTTGGCATTCTCCGCCTGAAGTCCCTTCATTCCCGGCAAGGTGTTGGGTGCGATTGAAAAGATGTATGTCGAAGGTACACAACAGGAAAGGTCGATGGCTGCGATTCCCATCTTTTCTATTTCTTTAGCGATCTCGACTGTTTCGCCTATTGTGCGTCCGCCTTCTATATACTCATCCGTCGAGATTCTTATAAACAACGGAAAATCTTTTCCTACGCGTTTTTTACACTTTTCAACTATCTCGCGCAGGAAACGAAGCCTGTTATCAAGGCATCCGCCGTACTCGTCTGTCCTCTTATTGTAAAGCGATGACATAAACTGCGCGATAAGGTAGCCATGGGTTCCGTGCAGTGTTACAGCGTCGAAGCCCGCCATCTTGGCAAGATAAGCCGTCTCGGCAAACTGGTCTTCGATCTCTACGATCTCGTCCTTTGTAAGGGGATGCACCTGAACTCCCGGAAGTCCGCTGACATCGGATGACGATACCTTTTTGCCCGGGATTGTAGCCTCCGAACCGTAATGTACTATCTCTATGCTGGCCTTTGCTCCGTAGCGATGAATCTTTTCTACCATCTTAGCATACTCGGGAACGTACTTCTCGTCGTAGAGCATGGGCTGCACGCCGTGATTCTTTGCATAAGGCACGATTGAAGCCGCCTCAACGGTGATAAGACCTGCACCGCCCTTTGCCCTTCTTACGAAATATTCAGTCATCTGAGGCGTTACCGCTCCGTTTTCGTTGCTGAAATTCGTGTTCATCGGCGGCATAACTATTCTGTTTCTTATAACTGTTCGCCCAAATCTTATTGGCGAAGCAAGTAATTTAAATTCGCCATTCATAACTAATCTCCTCTTTTTCAGTGATGCTGAGGTCAAAAGGTATTTTGACCTTTCGACCCTAGTATCATAATAAATTCCAACCAATCAATCGTCAAATGTAAGCATAACCTTGAATGCTTCTTCCGGATGGTTAACAGCCAGATCCATTC
>CAYMAY010000097.1:0-6263 GCA_964388555.1 uncultured Lachnospiraceae bacterium | reverse complement strand
TATCTTATATAGAAATTAACCTCTCCAAACGGAAATTCCTCTCCGTTTACTACGATAGCCGTCTCATTTGCATCAGGTGTGCCGCCTGCGCATCCGCACATGACTCCTGCAGCAAGTGCAGCCGCCGTTGAAAGGCATACGGTCTTTAATAATGTTTTTTTCATTTTGTCCTCCGAATGTTTCTCTTTAGTACAATCGCCCGTAATTATAACCCTTTTTTCACGACAGCACAACGCTTTTATAAAGCCCGTTACTGCCCACTTGTTTCTCCCAGTAATGGCTCATTAAGCAGCTCTGTGCCGTTTACGACAAATTTTCCTTCTTTGATGATGTAAAGCTTCTCGCCGCTTTCCGTCACGGCATAAATGCAGTCCAGCTCGTTATAGGGTATAGTGATATCCGTATGGCAGTTGAAATATGCCTTTGAAATATCGTCTTTTCTAAGCGCCGATATCTCGTTTTCCCGGGCCGTTATCTCCTTGCCGTCGGGATTATACGTTTTAATGTCCTCCTCGTGACTGTAGCACGTATCTCCAAAAGCAAAATGCGGTCCTGTCTTCTCTGCGATGAGGATTGGCAGTCTTTCGAATATATCAAACTTTTTCGCCATGGCGTATGCCGTCGTATTCGTGCCAATGGCAAATTCGCCGATGGGAAGCTTTTCGTGATTAAACATGATATTTTCGAAAATGTATTTTCTGCCGTCGTCCGCATTATCAAAATTCGAACAAGAATAAGACTCCGCCATGCCGTCTTTTACATTGATCTTCAGATCCTTAAAGCAAAGCCCCTCCAGATAAACCTGGGATACATGAAGAATGCCCTTCGTACCCTCAAGAACCGGCGACGTAAATACCTCTCCTACAGGAATATTGACATCCGCCACGCAGTTTTCAAAATTAGTCTGGGCCGCCGGATCAGAAAGCCTGTGAAGCTTAACCGTCATATCAGTTTTGTTGTCTCCCCGGCCTTTAATTACAACCTGCGTGCCTTTGTCCAGCACATCTATGATGCGCTGCTGCATATCGCGGTACGTCCTGTAATCCAGGGTATTTATGCGAACCGTCTGTCTGAATATATCCTCGTAATCACTGCCTATCTCCGGAATGGGATAGGCTATTATCGTAAAGCTCCGCTCCTCGCCGATGATATATCTGTTGGTTATCTGGCCTGCCTCCGACTGATATTTCACCTTCAGTTCCCGCTGCTTATCGGAAAGCGTAAGGGCCGTTTCCTTTGATACCGGTGCAAACGGTTCCGCGCCGAATATGTCTATCCACGCAGGACCTCCGTGTGTGTTGCTTAAAACCTTGTTCTCTTCAAAGGCATTTCGCATTGCCGACAGCTTTCGCGTAACGAATTTGTCGCTTAAGTAGAGTGATTCGTCCCCTATATGGTCAAATCCGAACTGAGGATTTGGATCGCCGCCGAAATATCCTATGCGTATTCTGTTCTTGCTTACGCAGTGAGCCGCCGTCCTGTAGATGATGGTCTTAAGCCCCATTTCTTCGAACATGCGGATCGCGCTTCTTATCATGCGTTCAAATCCCACGGAATATCTTATATTGACAGTTTTCTTTTTTGTAATGTCTTTTCCCGTCGAGATAAATCCCATTCTGTAGCCCTCTGTGAGAGTTCTCGCCATTGCGTCTATTTCCGACTCGTCGAGGGAATTGAGGAATTCCGCCGTTTCGATCTCGTTGTCCGATATGTATTCGCCGTAGCGGTACAGATATCGTATATCGTTCAGATCCGACTTCATTATTATGTTGAGGGCAAAATCGAAATCCGGATTTACCTGTCTTTCTATTCGCTCACGCACAAACTCCCAGCAGTAATCATAATTATATGATGCGAATATTTTTCTCACCGCCTCGGCTGATGGTATCTCCTCGTCGCAAAATGCGCTTACGCACTCCAGAAACAGCTCGGCGCACACCACAAGATCCCACGCCCTGTTCTCATAAACGTAAACGATGGTTCCACGAAGCTCTGTATATATTGCGGAAAATACCCCTCCGTAGTCTTTTCCGAGCTTTTCACACGCGTAGTCCGGATTGCCGAAGCATCTGTCATAATTTTCCGGCAGCAGTTCGTCGTAAAGCTTTTTATTCCTGTCTTTCAGCTCCTCAAGACTTACATCCGCCTCATTTTTGCTTTGAAGCTTTTCATACAGCACAAATATATATGATAAAAACCTCGCTTCACTTACAAAAAATTCCGAAAACGGCTCATGTATTCCTGTTTCATTCGGTATAGACACGATCCTTTCCTTACAAAGCTCGAGTCTTTCCAAAACATCAGTATTTTCCTCAAATATCGTATCACTCACCTTTAAGACTTCCTCTTTCAATATTTTTTTCTATGATCGTCTTCATGTACTCCCATATCTTTTCGGAGCCCGACGCCGTTTTTTCGTTTCTCTTTTCTACCTGCGCTCTTGCAACACCGTGCTCGAGCCAGTCTCCGCCTCCGTTCGAATCGTTCAGTATCATAGGCTGGAAATTATCCATTGTGTGTGCGAACCTGGCCTCGGGAGTTTCATATTCCTCAAATTCCTCCCATATGCCTTTAAGCTTTTCCCCCTGATCGGCCGGCAGGATTCCGAAGAGTTTTTCCGCCGCCTTCGTTTCCCGCTCTTTCTGAGTCGCCGCAAGCTCTTTATCATATGCGTACGTATCGCCTGCATATACTTCAACGAGATCATGTGCAAGAACCATAAGCATTGTTTTGCATATGTCTATTTCCTGATTTGAATACTCCGAAAGCAGCCAGACCATTAGAGCCATGTGCCACGCGTGTTCCGCGTCGTTTTCGCGGCGCTTTCCTCCGGAAATATGAGTCTGTCTGAATATTTCTTTTTCCTTATCGATCTCAAGTATGAATTTTAATTGTTTTTCAAAACGTTCCGTGTCCATTTTTCACCCCTTAATTCCCGTAATGAAGATCGCCATCCATATTATAAATACGACACCTGAAGCGATAGCTCCCGCAAACGGCTTCTTATGCTCATTTTCGTCTGCGGAAAGTTCCTTTAATCCGAGAATGCAGCCGTATAATGCAAGAAGCGTGCATCCCAGTCCTACCGCACCTATATAAGAAGCGCCCTCTCCTCCTGCCAGCGAAGATGCGATCACGCAAAAAGCAAATCCCGCTGCCGATATGGCAGCAAGTATAATAGATCGTTTACCTCTTTTGGAATTCTTTTTTACAACAAAATATCTGCGTCCGTTCTTCATTTAAATCCGCATATCTCCCGTCTTAATCGTCACACGACCTGCACTTTTTCCTGTTTAAAGCTCTTGATGCTGCAAATATGCCGTAACCTGCTGCCGCGCCAACCGTATTAAGTATTATATCGTCTATGTCAAAGACACCTACACCTGAAACCAGCTGTACTGTTTCAACGCATATGCTTATTGCAAGCCCCAAAATAGTTGCTCTGTATAGTTTTTCCATTCTCTTAAACAGCAGCGGAAAAATTATCCCCATAGGAATGAAACATACAATATTTCCAACTATATTGAGCATGGCATAAGCCATTCCAACCTCGCTCCATTTATTTACGTATCTTAATATTTCCGCAAACGGAACAAGATTTATTCCCGCATATCCCTCCGGCAGACCGCCTCTGCCCGGAAGTGACGCAAAAAAAAGAAAGTAACTCAACAGCATCAAATATATTATCAACACGAGGATCAATAATATCCTCAACGTCCTGTTCTCACGAAAAAGATTCATTTTATTTTTTCTCCGAAATATCAGTTTATAATATATGTAAAAAAATTACAATTCATAAAAACATTCTTGCTTTCTTTTTTCGGATGTTATATAATTCATTTACGATATAAGATGTCACTGCCGCAAAGGAGGTGACGCGGCAATTCATAATTAACCACATCGCTACAGTTTACACCTTAAAATGCCATCGGCAACATCAAATTCAGCATTTTCCAATATACACCTTCAATATTCCAGAAAAATCAACAATCACAACTTCACGTTAAAGCATTTATCGTCTGACAATACGTCATACATTATCAAATTTTAATTTCCCCAAATTACATTAAATATCCGGCAGCGTCTTATATCAATACTATTGTCGAAAGGCGCATTAGTCTTGTTGTCGCAAACGGATTATGCGAAAAAACATATGAAAAAAGCAAAGAAAGATAAAAACCTCTTCAGCTCCCTGAAAGACGAACTCAAGATGTATTCAAAAAATGGTGTTGCGCTTTTACTGCAAGGTGAGCCGAGCAATCCGTGTTCTATTGTGAATGCATGCAAAGTTTCCGAACCGCAGGCTACGTATATGAGAGATTACATTTCCGACGATGCCGGAAGGCTGAAGGGAATTGATTTTCGACGTATTGCGACTGACAAAAATGCGAAATAACACCGGAGCTGCCATTCATCAAATTTTGTCGGACGGGCTATGCTCCGTCCGACTTCTTTTGTAAAATCGTGACAATTATAATTATCTTTATTCAATTTTTTTGTTTACTATTGACATTTGCCCATCTATCCGTTTATAATGACAGAAGTGTCTGCGAGTTAAACAAATTTCGCACGTAACTGATCTTTAATAAATGGAGGAAACACGAAATGAACAACGGAACGGTTAAATGGTTCAACGCAGAAAAGGGATACGGATTCCTTACCGGTGAAGACGGAAAAGATGTTTTCGTTCACTTTTCAGCAATTGTTGGCGACGGCTTCAAGACTCTTGAAGAGGGTCAGGCGGTGACGTACGATCTCACCGAGGGAGCTAAAGGATTACAGGCCACAAACGTAGTTAAATGCTAAACCGAAGCCGTTTGATTATACATATTTTTTCATGCTGAAACAGCAGCAAATTATTGTGTATATACATGGCTGCATCTTATGCTACAAAAACAAAAGAGGTTTTCCGCTATGGAAGACCTCTTTTTTAGTGTCTTTTTTAAGTTTTTCGTAAGCCCGACTTACATCTTACGAATTGAGTCCGTTTACATAGTTGTCTACCGCAGTGAAATCGGTACTGTAATATTCTGTCTGTACCGGCTGGGACTTCTGGTAAACGGAAACGCCAAACCATATGGCAAGCGCCGCTATGGCTACGATCAAAGCAGTGCTGGAAGCTATAAGCTTTCTTCTTTCTTTTTTCATCGTCTCGCGGCGATTTGTTTTTTCTTTTTTATATCTGTCTACCTTTTGCTGACTCATTTATCGCTCCTTGAACCGGCTGAATAAATAACCGTTTTTGTAATCTGATTTTTCAAGTATACAATAACAATCTCAAAAAATCAATTCTGCCGCGCTATTAACAGAAAACAGCTATATCTTCCACCGTTTTTCTCTTCGGTCTTTCGGGATCGATTGCCGGATATCCTACGGATATTACTGCCATTATTATCTGATCCTCCGGAATGTCAAATTCGCGTCTGAGCGCGTCTGCGTCTCTTATTCCCATTACAAGCGTTCCCAGTCCAAGATCTGCTGCCTTTAACAGGATGTTTTCGCTCTCCAATCCAAGATCATACACGCCCCACTCATTGTGTTCATGCTCCGTCGTCGGTGAGCCGTCTCTTTCATATCCCGAACGATTTTTTTTGGCCGTGGCAATTATATAAGCAGAAGCTCCTTCAGTATTTTTCACATTGAACTCTGCAAGGCACTTCCTTGCCTTCTCGCATGCCTCCTGGGAATATGCCACATAATATCTTCCCGTCTGGGAATTCTTCCATGTAGGAGCAAGTATAGCTGCTTCAATAAGCTCCGTAAGCTGCTCTTTTGAAACTTTTTTCGAAGAATCGTATTTTCTTATAGCTTTTCTGGCATTCAGTACGCTTTGTAATTCCATGGTGCGCCTCCTTATGAACTAACAGGGCTGCTGCACAATGCAGCAGCCCCGATTTATGATTATTTCAAATATGCTTTAAGAGCTTCAGCCTTATCAGTCTTCTCCCACGGAAGATCGATATCTGTTCTTCCGAAGTGACCATATGCGGCCGTCTGCTTATAGATCGGTCTTCTAAGGTCAAGCATCTTAATGATTCCTGCCGGACGGAGATCAAAGTTTTCTCTTACGATCTCTGTAAGCTTTTCATCTGAAAGCTTTCCTGTTCCGAATGTCTCAACCTGTACGGATGTGGGAATAGCAACACCTATAGCATAGGAAAGCTGAATCTCACATCTGTCTGCAAGGCCGGATGCAACAACGTTCTTGGCAACATAACGTGCTGCATAAGCTGCGGAACGGTCTACCTTTGTGCAGTCCTTTC
>CAYMAY010000096.1:0-6316 GCA_964388555.1 uncultured Lachnospiraceae bacterium | reverse complement strand
GATTTAAACGGTGCAACGCGATAGCCGTCCTGAGCAAATACACGGCAAAGCCCCGCCGCAACGACGCTTTTGCCGACATTTGACATGGTTCCCTGTATCATTATCACCTTTGACATAACTTGCCCTCGTTTTTCGCGTATTCTATAAGCCCGGCGATTCTCTTATTTGTCTCTCCGATGCTTTCAAGCGTGCAGATCACACGGCCGCATTTATCAATCAACCTCTTCGCTTCCGATATTTTCTCTTCACTTATCTGGCAAAACGGCTTTTCCGACACGATATCCGCCGCCAAATGCCTCGCTATGGCGTAATCCGTGTCGTTTTCGTTTAAAACACCCGCCGCAAACGGAATATTTTTTCTCTGAAGCTCTCTGAAAACGGTATGACCCGTTCCGCCCCCGGCTATTACGAACACATTCGCGTCTCCCTCAGGCTTCGGCATCTCGATGCTTCCAAAAATCGCATCGTATGAACCCTTATCTATATGATAAAGCTCCTTTATCCTGCTTTCCTCAAAGATATCGTCCGGCGTGCCAACCTCTAAAGTATCACCGTCTCCGATGGTTATGATCCTGTCCGCAATCTTCTGCGCCAGATCTATTTCGTGAAGCGACGTGATAACGGTGATGTTGTTCTTTTTCGCCATTGATGTAAGGAGTGACAACAGCTCCAGTTTATGTCTGATATCAAGATACGACGTGGGCTCGTCCAGGAGAATGATCTGCGGTTCCTGGGCGATGGCCCGCGCCAGCAGGACCCTCTGCCTCTGCCCGTCGCTTATATTATTAAAATCCTTATCCGCCAGTTCAAGAGCCCCCACGGCATTTAAGGCATCATAAACCTTTTCTTCATCGCCTTTTTTCAGCAGCCCCAGCCTTCCCGTATACGGATATCTTCCCGTTGCCACGATGTCCCTGCAGGTCATCAGCTCCGGCCGTATCTTCTCCGTCAGGATGACAGCCATCTTCTTTGAAAGCTCTTCGTATGAATAGTCATTCAGCCTCTTATCTTCCAGGATGATGTCGCCCTTTATGCCCTCGAGACCTCTCGATATGGTCTTGAGAATTGTGGACTTTCCAGCTCCGTTTGGCCCGATAAGCGCGATTATCTCACCCTTTTTTATATCTATATTAATATCCGAAACAACGCTTTTGCCGTTATATCCTACCGAAAGATTTTTTAGTTGAAGATAATTCTGCATACATTCAACCTCTCTTTCTCTTCAGCATCATAAATATAACGACGGGTGCTCCGAATATGGATGTCACTGTACTTATATTTAATTCCGTCGGCGCAAATGCCATTCTTGCGATAAGATCACAGCCCATGCAAAATACCGCTCCTGCGAGGAACGCCGCCGGTATAACGATTATGGGCTTCGATGTGTTAAGCGCTCTTTTTATGAGAAACGGAACCGCTATTCCCACAAACGAGATCGGCCCCGCGAAAGCTGTTACCGTTGCCGACAACACGCTGGACAATATGATAAGCAGCACTCTGAACTGTTTAATATTTACACCCATACTCCTGGCGTAATCCTCGCCCAGCTGATACGCGCCTATGGGTTTGGCCAGCATGAAAACAAGCACAAACGTTATGGCGATAACAATCAACGCTATCTGAACGTTTGCCCAGCTCATTCCTGAAAAGCTCCCCTGGGACCAGCCATGCAGGTTTACTATATCCGAATCCTCCGCGAAGGTTACCACGAAATCCGTTACGGCCGAGCAGATGTATCCGATCATAATACCGGCGATAAGAAGGATAGCCATGTTTTTTATCTTCCTGGCAAAAAGCAGGATAAAACCCGTGGAGATCAGCGATCCGATAAAGGCCGCGATGATAAGCGTCCACGATGACACCTGCATTGTCAGCTTTAAGAACCAGATCATGGTAAAAGCCACCACCATCTTTGCGCCGGAGGAGATTCCCAGCACAAACGGTCCCGCGATGGGGTTCTCGAAAAATGTCTGTAAAAGGAAACCGGACAGGGACAAAGCCCCGCCCAGAAGTGCTGCCATTATGATTCGCGGCAGTCTTATTTTCCAGATTATACTGTATTCCTTAAAGCTTCCGTCGTTTAGGAATATGATCCTGAAAATGTCTTTTACGGAAATGCTGACATTCCCCGTGTTTATGCTTAAAACCGCAATGGCAAAAAATGCCGCCGCAAGTATTATAAACACCAGCACAAACCGGCTTCGTCTTTTTATTTCACTTTTAAAAGCCATTTCCTTCATCATTTCCTCTTTCGCAAAACTCTGTGACGATACGGCGCTGCTGCGTCTTTCCGCCTCACAATGCCTGTTATTCAACTTTACTGATAAAGCTGAGATTGCTGTCATCGCCTGTTATCATACCATGAACGTCGGTAATAAAATCGGTGATCCTGTCCGTAGCCTGGTAAAAGCTCTTTCCGGTGGTGTAAACATTGCCGTCCTTTACCGCCTTGAAATCTGCTAACAGCTCGCTCTTCGCCAGAAGATCATCTATACTTGAGGGCTGCGCGTCTATGGAAGCGTTGTAGATCAAATAATCCGCGTCGACCGCGATATTGTAAAACTGTTCCATCGATATATTTACATTAACCGATCCTTCGCTGCTCTCAAGGGAATCATCGTATACATAGTCCGCGCCGGCGATCTCGATCATCTTCGGGATGTAATCCGAATCTCTTCTGATGACTACCGTTCCGTCTGAATCGATATAGAAAAATGCTACCGTCAGACCGGTTTGCTCATAATCCGCAGCCTCGTCCATAACAGCGCTCTTCGTCGCAAAGAACTCATCTGCTGCGTCCTCTTTATTGAGCATCGCGGCGTATGCCTTTACCCACTCAGTTCTTCCGAGGGGATTTGATTCATAGCTCGCTCTGTCTACAAATACCGGGATTCCAAGCGTCTCAAGCATCTCCTGAACCTTGGGCGTATGGAGTATCATTGTTGATTCTATTGCAAGATCGCAGTTATTATCAAGAAGCAATTCATAATCCGGCTCGCTGTATTTTCCGGCGTATTCAATGTCACCGTTTTCCATTGCCTCTTTTGCGGCGTCAACGTACCATCCCTCTGCCTTTGTTCCGGAAAAGCTGATGCTGTCCAGTCCGTCTATCGAGTCAAACAATGCCATTGCCGACGTTGCCGCAAGATAAATGTTTTCCAGCGGCTGATAGATCACCTGAATATCCGCATCAAGTCCCTCGGGAGCCTCTGCTCCCTCAGGTACTATAAGATAATTCGCGTCGTCAACGACTTCTATCAGCTTATAACCGTCATTATAATAATGAACCTTGAACTTCTCGGCATACTCCAGCGCCATGCTGTTTTCATAGGTAAGACCCTCTATTTCGGGGGCATCCTCATCTACAACTCTTGCGTCGCTGTTATCCGATTCTGCCGTACTGCCTGATGAAGATTCTGTTGATTCCGATTTCGACGAAGCTGCCGATTCTTCAGTGCTTTCCGAAACGGTGCTGTCCTCTGCCGCGGATTTGCTGTTTACAGACGACGTCGTGCCTGTCGCGCCTGCACAGCCGCTAAGCAGCATTCCTGCCGCCGCAAGGGCAGCCACAAATTTTTTCAAATTATTTTTTAACATTTTTATATACATTCCCCGTCTTTCTCGTTACGGTTCACTCATACTTCGTTCCGGTAACGATTCAAACTTTCTGAAAATAATTATATTTTTTATTATTACCTTTCGCTTTCTTCGATGGTTTTTACCTTTTCATCGTAGAGCTTTTGTGCCTCATCACTCTTTCCGAAGATTGCGCCGTAAACCTTTATCCACTCATACTTTGCAAGCTCACTCTTCTCGTCAGCAGATCTGTCAACTATGGCCGGAATGCCAAGAGTCGCCATCTTTTCTGTAATATCCGTAAAGATTTCTTCCTGCTCTTCCGCTGTGATTACATCATCCGATGTTTTTGAAGCTGTCCCGGTCTTATTGTTGTCAGAAGTGTTTTCCGTCTTGTCTTCCTTATCGCTGTCAGCAGTACTTTCTGTCTTGCTGTCCTTGGTGGATTTGCTGTTTTCAGTTGATTTGCTGTCATCTGATACTTCAGCTTCATCATCTTCTTTGGGCAGAATCTCACTATTCAGGATCGTAAGGTTTACCTTCGACTTAACGATCTGCTTATAATCCGGCTCATTCTGAGTTCCTGCGGTATAAACCGCATCGTCCTCGTCTTCGGAGGTTTCGTTTTTCTTTGTATCGCTCTTAGCGGTCTTGCTCTTCTTATTCGATGACTTTGTCGCTTCCTTGATATTCAGCTTTCCGGAAATGTCCTTATCCTCCGAAATTTCATCCTTGGTCAGTCCCAGTGCCGATACGGTATCCAGCATATCCAGCTCATCCATAAATCCAAGGGCTTCTATTGAAGAAACAAACGCCGAGAAATCCTCATCCTCCTGTCTCTGGATAACTATCATATCCTTTTCGAGGCCTACGGGAACATCTGCATCCTCCGGCACGATAAGATATTTTACGACATTCTCCTGATAGAGCTTTGCCGTATCTTCGCTGGTGACCTGATTACTGCTCTCCTGCTGATCTATCTCATCCTCGAGAATAACTTCGTCCGTTGTTTCCTTTGAATCCTTACTGTCTGTGCCATCCGGTTCTGTCGTCTCGGCATCATCACCGTCAGTGTCTGCATCCTCTGATGCCTTTTCAGGATCATTCACCGTATCCTTCGTCGTGTCTATTTCCAGAAGGACAATGCCATCCTCATAGTTGTATATCTTAAAGTATTCGGCATTTTCAAGCTTTATTTCCGATTCATAGGTAAGACCTACGATCTCGGGAGCCGTTTCATCAAGTGTATCATTCGATGTACTTACAAGACCCGAGCCGGAATTTCCCGCTGTTGTGTTATTTGCCGCCGCAAGATAGACGAATATCGTATATTCTATCTCGTGAGCGTTTGTCATTGCGGTAGTCATTCCGATTATCTTGTTGTTTTTATTAAGTGCGATCGGAATTGTAAATACGGCCGTTCCTCCGGAAACTGCAGCATAATACGTATTTCCGTTTGCCTTGACATAACTATATTTTGCGCTGCTGAACACAAGCGTCGCGTAAGCCTGTCCGTTTGTAATGGTTATCTTCGGGCAGGAAATCGAAACCTTGCCCGTTCCGCCTGAATACGTAAAGGAATCCGGTGTATATACGCCATCCTTAAGTCCCGTGCTGTTGTTTACCGCCGATGTGGAGCCGCTTGTATCAGCTGCGTACTTTGACTCCTTATCGGGATTACTATCTGTCGGAGCAGTTGTCGGTGCTGGCGTCACCGTCGGTTTTACGGCAGGTGTGGGTGTTGTATCCGGATTTTCCGGATCTGTATCGCCTATCTTTTTAAGATCAGCCGAGCTGAAGGTTATTGTTCGGTCATACCACTTTGTCTTACCCTTAGACGCAAGGCTTATCTTCGTATCAAGCGCACTAACCGGGATTTCAAACTGGTATCCTTCTTTTCCCTCTGAAGTTGTTACCGTTCCGCAGGGGGGGATCCAGTTTTCGCTGTCATTTGCCGCATCATCCGCCGAGCCCATATACAACAGGGAACTTCCCGTTCCGCTCATAGTGATCTTTGCCGTCATCTTGCCGTTCTTAACGGTAAGTTCCGTATCAACCACCTTAAACATTGCCGCGCCGGTTTCCGCGGTCGTTGTATAAGTTCCGTCAGCCGGAATATTCGAAGGTTCTTCTGTTGGTGCAGGTGTAACGGTCGGTTCCGGTGTTGGCGTATCCGTAGGCTCCGGCGTGGATGTCGGCTCCGGTGTTACAGTGGGTTCATCGCTCTCCTTGTCAGGAATATAAATCCAGAGATAAGCTTTTGTATACCACGAGCCATCCTTCTTATTGAGTGCTATCGGAAGAACTTTTCCCTTATCCGACGCAGGAACAGTAAATGTAAACGTGTATCCGCCGTCCTCTATCTCTGTTCCTTTTATGATCTCAGACTCGGTCGCGCTGCCGGCATTGTCCTTTGAACCCAGATATATCTTGTCATATGAAACATTCTTCGTCGTAAATGTCACATCAAGGCTATCTCCGTTTGCTTTAACCTCGGAGCTATCCACCGTAAACATCTTAAAGTCTGTGCCGTCTTCCTTGACGACTCTGACATTGTCTCCTGTCACAGACGGTGCTTTTATTGTCGAAAGATCCGGAATACTGATCCAGAGATATTCATCCGTTTTCCAATGAGCCGCCTCTGTCACGATTCCTGATGAATCAACCTTGTCATCTCTCCACAAAGATATCGGCAGCCAGCTGTTCGCCGCCGAGACCGGCACCTCTATTGTAAAACTTG
>CAYMAY010000095.1:0-6451 GCA_964388555.1 uncultured Lachnospiraceae bacterium | reverse complement strand
TAAATATTGCGGGAGTGTTCGACCGAGACTACTGAAAAGCGTATCGCGGATCGGTGCGTTTTTCAGTTGTTTCGGGTTCTTCCGTGATATGCTTATATTTAAATAGGAGGAACAAATGGATTACAACAACACATTTTCAACACCGCTCCCCAATGAGTACAAGACATACAAGATGGATCTTGCGGGACGCGAGCTTAAGGTAGAGATTGGCAGAGTAGGAAAGCAGGCTAACGGCTGCGCATTTATCAGCTATGGCGACACAACGCTTCTTTGCACTGCCACAGCATCAGACAAGCCGAGAGAGGGAATCGATTTCTTCCCGCTTTCAGTTGAATACGAAGAGAAGATGTACGCTGTAGGAAAAATCCCCGGCGGATTCAATAAGAGAGAGGGCAAGGCCAGCGAGCACGCTGTTCTCACATCCAGAGTTATAGACAGACCCATGAGACCCCTTTTCCCGAAGGATTATCGTAACGATGTTACCTTAAGCAACATGGTTATGGCTGTTGATCCGCAGTGCAACCCCGAGGTTGTTGCAATGCTGGGATCTTCTCTTGCAACTTCTATCTCTGATATACCATTCGACGGCCCTATCGCAGGAACGCAGATAGGTCTTATCGACGGCGAATTTATCGTAAACCCCACACTTGCGCAGAACAAGGTTTCTGACCTTAAGCTTACTGTAGCTTCCACAAGAGATAAGGTAATAATGATCGAAGCCGGCGCCAACGAGGTTCCGGAGGCTCGCATGATAGAGGCTATCTATCTTGCACATGACGTAAACAAAACGGTTATCGAGTTCTTTGATAAGATCGTAGCTGAGTGCGGAAAGCCGAAGCACACTTATGAGAGCTGCGCTGTTCCGGAGGAGCTTTTTGCAGCAATTAAGGAGATCGTTCCTCAGGAAGAGATGGAGACGGCGGTATTTACCGACGAAAAGCAGGTT
Source organism: uncultured Lachnospiraceae bacterium (assembly GCA_964388555.1). Taxonomy (GTDB): domain Bacteria; phylum Bacillota; class Clostridia; order Lachnospirales; family Lachnospiraceae; genus Alectryocaccobium. The sequence continues at coordinate 5,505 of CAYMAY010000095.1, read as the reverse complement.
CGCGAGGAGAACATCAGAGAGATAACAGCAAAACTCGAGGAGGCATTTGCCGACAATGAGGAATGGCTTGCTGTTCTTGGCGAAGCTGTATATCAGTATCAGAAGAAGACAGTCAGAAAGATGATCTTAAAGGATCACAAGAGACCGGATGGCAGACAGATCCGTCAGATCCGTCCGCTTCTTGCAGAGATAGATGTTATCCCGCGTGTTCACGGTTCTGCAATGTTCACAAGAGGACAGACACAGATCTGTAATATTACAACGCTTGCACCGCTTTCTGATTCCCAGAGAATAGACGGTCTTGACGAAAACGAGACAGAGAAGCGTTACATGCACAATTACAACTTCCCGTCATACTCCGTAGGAGAGACAAAGCCTTCAAGAGGACCGGGAAGAAGAGAGATCGGTCACGGAGCACTTGCCGAGAAGGCTCTTGTTCCGGTACTTCCGTCTACAGACGAGTTCCCGTATGCAATACGTACGGTGTCTGAGACATTCGAGTCCAACGGCTCAACATCACAGGCGTCTGTATGTGCATCTTCACTTTCACTTATGGCAGCCGGTGTTCCGATAAAGAAATCCGTTGCCGGAATCTCATGCGGACTCGTTACAGGCGAGACAGACGACGATTATCTTGTACTTACAGATATCCAGGGTCTTGAGGATTTCTTCGGAGACATGGACTTCAAGGTTGCAGGTACACACGACGGAATAACAGCCATCCAGATGGATATAAAGATCCATGGTCTTACAAAGGATATCGTAACAGAGGCTGTTTACAGATGTAAGGATGCAAGAGAATATATCCTCAGCGAGGTTATGGAGAAAGTTATAGCTGAGCCGAGAAAAGAGGTTAGTGAGCTTGCTCCGAAGATCGTTCAGATTCATATCGATCCCGAGAAGATCGGTGATGTTGTAGGTCAGAGAGGAAAGACCATCAACACCATCATTGAGAGAACGGGCGTTAAGATCGATATCAACGATGACGGTGCTGTTTCCGTATGCGGAACAGATCCTGAAATGATGAACAAGGCACTTGGCTATGTTAAGACCATCGTAAGCGATTTCGTTAAAGGACAGATCCTTACGGGTACTGTAGTCAGCATTAAGGAATTCGGCGCGTTCATCGAGTTCGCTCCCGGAAAAGAGGGAATGGTTCACATTTCAAATATCGCCAAAGAGCGTATCAGAAGAGTTGAGGATGTGCTTACACTGGGAGATGTCGTTACTGTTGTTTGCCTTGGCAAGGACAACATGGGCAGAGTAAGCTTCAGCATAAAGGACGTTCCGAAAGACAAAAAATGAAGACTATTAAAATACGCTATCTAAACGACGAAATAGAGCGCCTCAGATATATTGACGGAAAATCCGACTGGATAGATCTGCGGGCGGCGGAAACTGTAGAGCTTAAAAGCGGCGACTTCAGACTTATACACTTAGGAGTCGCAATGCAGCTTCCTGAGGGCTACGAGGCGCATCTTGTTCCGAGAAGCAGCACATATAAAAATTTCGGAATAATACAGACGAATCATATGGGTGTTATAGACGAGAGCTACTGCGGCGCCGAGGACTGGTGGAAGATGCCCGTGTATGCCTTAAGGGATACGGTAATAAACAAGGGCGATCGCATATGCCAGTTCAGGATAATGGAGCATCAGCCTCATATAGAATTTGAAGAGTCTGAGCTTAGTTCGGAAAACAGAGGCGGTTTCGGCAGTACAGGCGTTAAATAACATCGTATGCGGAAAGCGGATATGGTATGTGGATTGTAAACGCATGGCATCATTTCAAAACAATAACAAAGCACAGATTAAAGGTGAGAAAGTACTGCTTTAAAGCAGGGCTTATACGTCAGGGGCTTGTCCACGATCTGTCTAAGTACTCGTGGGTTGAGTTTTCCGAGGGCGCGAAGTTTTATCAGGGCATGAGAAGCCCCAACGCCAGAGCGAGAGAAGTAAACGGCATTTCCTATGCGTGGCTTCATCACAAGGGGCGCAACAGACATCACCTTGAATACTGGATAGATTATGACCCGGACAGCCCGATGAAGCTTTCGGGGCATGAAATGCCGCGTAAATACGTTGCCGAAATGGCCATAGACCGCATTTGCGCCTGTCAGGTATACAGGGGCGAGAATTACAAAAGCGATGATGCGTATAAGTATTACTTAAACGGCTGTGATAAGATTTGGTTCATTAATGAAAAGACGAAACAGGATCTTAAAATGCTGTTGTATATGACGGCAGAGCACGGCGAAGAATATACTATGAAATATATAAAAAACGTTTATCTTAAGACGCAGCCCGACCATGAAGGAAAACCGGCGGGTACTAATTTAGAAAATCATTCGGGGATATAAGTTATGAAAAAAGTCGTTAAATTCGGTGGAAGCTCCTTAGCAGACGCAAAGCAGTTTAAGAAAGTAAAAAATATAATCACGGCCGACAGCAGCCGAAGATATGTTGTTCCGTCAGCTCCCGGAAAGCGCTTTGACGGCGACAAAAAGGTTACGGATATGCTTTACTCCTGCTACGCAAAAGCGGAGAAAGGCTATGATTTCAAAAACGATCTTAAAGCCATAAGGGAACGTTATGAGGAGATAAATAAGAACCTGGAGATCGGGTTTGATTTTACGGAAGAGTTCGAGACAATTGAAAAGAACTTTCAGGATAAGATAGGTGCTGATTACGCGGCTTCCAGAGGTGAATACCTTAACGGAAAGCTTATGAGCGCATATCTCGGTTTCGAATTTATCGATTCCAAGGATGTTATCTTCTTCGATGAAAACGGAGTTCTGGATCTGGAAAAAACCCAGAGAGTAATGGCTAAGAGACTTTCAACGTGTGAATATGCCGTTATTCCGGGATTTTACGGCTGCGATGTTAACGGAAATGTAAAGACATTCTCGAGAGGCGGATCCGACATTACGGGATCTGTTGTCGCAAGCGCAATTCATGCCGATCTTTATGAGAACTGGACGGATGTTCCCGGATTCCTTATAACCGATCCTCATATCGTGGAAAATCCGCCTACGATAAGCACAATTACATATAGAGAAATGCGTGAGCTTTCATACATGGGAGCAACCGTGCTTCATGAGGACGCCGTATTCCCGCTCAGAAAAGAGGGTATACCGGTAAATGTTCGTGATACGAACAACACCGAGGCACCCGGAACGATGATAGTTGAGAGCACCTGCAGCAAGCCGAGATACGTTATAACAGGTATCGGCGGCAGAAAGGGCTTTGCGTCTATCACCATCGAAAAAGATATGATGAATTCGGAGATTGGCTTTGGGAGAAAGGTTCTTCAGGTATTCGAGGAGAATGGCCTTTCCTTCGAGCAGACTCCGTCAGGAATAGACACATTTACGGTATACGTTTCACAGAAGGAGTTCGAGGCAAAGGAGCAGTCCGTTATCTCCGGACTTCACAGAGCAGTTCAGCCGGATCTTATCGAGCTTGAGTCGGATCTTGCCCTCATCGCTGTTGTAGGACGCGGAATGAAGAGCCAGAGAGGCACGGCGGGAAGGATATTCTCCGCACTTGCACATGCTCACGTAAATGTAAAGATGATAGATCAGGGCTCATCGGAGCTGAACATAATCATCGGTGTCGAGAACAGAGATTTCGAGACGGCAATACGCGCGATATACACGATTTTTGTTGAGACGATATAATACGGAGGTACGGCATGAAAAGAGTTTTACTTAAGCTCAGCGGCGAAGCATTATCCGGAGAAAAAAAGACCGGTTTTGATGACGAAGTCATTTTAAGCATCGCTTCGCAGGTGAAACAGCTGGTAGACGGCGGCACACAGGTGGGAATTGTTATCGGTGGAGGTAACTTCTGGCGCGGTCGTTCAAGCAAGAATATCGACAGGACAAAGGCCGATCAGATAGGAATGCTTGCCACTGTTATGAACTGCATATATGTATCGGAGATCTTCAGAAGTGCCGGAATGATGACAGCAATACTTACACCGTTTGCTGTCGGAGAGTTCACAAAGGGCTTTTCAAAAGACAGGTGCAATAAGTATTTCTCAAGAAATATGGTCGTATTCTTCGCAGGCGGAACGGGTCATCCCTATTTTTCAACAGATACGGGAACGCTTCTGCGTGCTATAGAGATAGATGCGGATGCCGTGCTTTTAGCTAAGGCAATCGACGGCGTATACGATGCAGATCCGAAGGACAATCCTAACGCAAAGAGATACACCGAAGTTTCCATAGACGAAGTTATAGCCAAAAAGCTTCAGGTTGTGGATATGACGGCATCGATCCTTGCAATGGAAAATCACATGGATATGTATGTATTTGCATTAAATGAGCCCGACGGAATAATCAAGGCCGCATCGGGTATAGTAACAGGCACTAAGGTAATCGCCAACTGATAAAGGAGGAGTGTATGGATCAGAAAATTGAAGTTTACGTTGAAAAGATGAAAAAAACAATAGCTAATCTCGACTCCGAGCTTGGCACCATCAGAGCCGGAAGAGCAAATCCGAAGGTTCTCGACAAGATCACCGTAGATTATTACGGAGCCCAGACACCGCTTCAGCAGGTGGCTAATATTACAGTTCCCGAGGCAAGAATAATCCAGATACAGCCCTGGGAGGTATCTCTTTTGAAGGAGATCACAAAGGCAATACAGACTTCGGAGCTTGGAATCAACCCGACAAACGACGGAAAGGTAATTCGTCTTATATTCCCGGAGCTTACGGAGGAGCGCAGAAAACAGCTCGTTAAGGAAGCCGAGAAGAAGGGTGAGGCGGCAAAGGTCGCTGTCAGAAACATAAGACGAGACGGCAATGACAGCATCAAGAAGCTCAAAAAAGAGGATGTTTCAGAGGATGAGATAAAGGATCTTCAGGATGATCTTCAGAAGCAGACCGATAAATTTATCAAGGACATAGACAGTGCTGTTTCTGAAAAATCTAAGGAAATACTTACTATTTGATTTTACTAACATATAGACTGTTACATAGTCGCACTCAAATGAATACTCTTCCAGAAACCGTTCGCACTTAGTCCTCGCGTAGCGGTACTAACCCTTATGCAGAACTAACGTCTGCAGTCGGGAAGTACCGACGCTGTGGATGTTTCTTTCAGAGCATTCATCATCGTGCGTCTGGTGTAGCAGTTTTTTACTTTTTTCTGTTTTCAGAAAATTGGAGGGCGGGAGAAAATAATGCAATTACCGGAACATATTGCCATAATTTTAGATGGGAACGGACGATGGGCGGTGCAAAGAGGAATGCCCAGAAGCTACGGTCACGTAGTCGGCTGTGATAATCTGGAAAAAATGTGTACCCTCATAAACGACATAGGAGTAAAATACCTTACGGTCTATGCCTTTTCCACGGAAAACTGGAAACGTTCCATGGACGAGGTCGGTATTCTCATGAACCTGTTCAGAAGATATCTTAAGCGTCTTATCAAGAAATCAATAAAAGACAGGATAAGAATACGTGTAATAGGTTCCAGAGAAACACTTGCGCCTGATA
>CAYMAY010000094.1:0-6477 GCA_964388555.1 uncultured Lachnospiraceae bacterium | reverse complement strand
GGGCGGAAATGATTCCACAGATATGTGCTTTCTTCGTCGGCTATGGTGAGTATCTTCATCTTATCTCTCCCTTTTTAGGAAGGATGGCATCTCTATGTAGACCGAGAAGCTGAACAAGTCCCTTCGATTGGGGAATGAGTTCATCGTATTCGGGGATGGATCCGTCGACATTGTCGCATAGCCAGTCCATTTTCATAATGTCTTCGGCACTGGGTTCCTGATCGGGTTCGCATCGTATCACGCCATTCTGATCTGCTATATGTGCCCTGAAGGGCGAGATCGAGCCGCTTTCAAACCTGGATGCCAAGCTTCGTAACCAGATGAGAGCCGAGATCATCAAGCTCCGTCAAAAGATCGATACGACATTTATCTATGTAACGCATGATCAGGTCGAGGCCATGACGCTGGGCGACCGTATCGTCATCATGCGCGACGGATTCATTCAGCAGATCGGCACGCCGCAGGAGGTTTTCAAACATCCGATCAACCTCTTTGTTGCCGGCTTTATCGGCACACCGCAGATGAACTTCTTCGATGCCGAGATCGTGAAAAAAGGCGACAAATATGTAGCCACTATTCAGGGAAAGGATTTTGAACTTCCGGAAGATAAGCAGGCGGCTCTTGAGAACATGAGCGAGAAGCCCACAGAAGTGATCGCCGGTGTACGTCCCGCACATATTCAGCTTTCCGACGACGGCATAGATGCCACGGTTGATGTTTCAGAGCTTATGGGCTCAGAGCTTTACCTGCATGTAAATTCCGGCGGAAAAGATGTAGTCATCGTTGTTCCCACAAGCGACATCGATATCAGCACTGTTCACGGCAGCAACAAGCCGGTCAGATACACATTCCGTCCGGACCTGATACATTTCTTTGATAAAGAAACAGAGAAGAATATTTTCTAAAAGACTAACACCATCCCCATTTCCTTCTGGAAAAAAGAAAAAGCGTCCGGCGCAAACGGTTTAACCGATGTGGCCCAGGCGCTTTTTGTACAATGGGGCTGTCGCATTAAACGGCAGTCCCTTTGCTTTTGTGTAGTACTTACTTTTGAGGACTAACGCGGATTCGAACCGCTGGCCTTCCGCTTAGGAGCTAGCGAAAGACCAGTAAATCTCAGGCAAAAGCTGTTAATTTGTTTCCGAGAAACCCTTGAAAAGGATTTCTAAGCATTATCTCATACTTCGTATCAACCCGTGTCAACCGGTGCAAAACCGTAATAACCCAAAAACTATTAGCAGTTTATTAGCAGATTACGAGAAAATTGCTAATTTTCGTCGCCGCCTAGTTGCAAATAGCCTTGCAAAAAAAGTCGTAAATCGGATAGGAGCGTCTGCTTGTCAAATGCAAAACAGTTGCTTAATATTCAGTTGAACAGGTTTTCCACATTATAAATTAAGATTCCGGACAAGTCTATTTTTTTGTCAGGAATTTTCCTGATTACCCTTCGTAATAGATGCGACGTTTAAGACAACCCAATGTCCCTTCTGCGAAGAGCCTACGTGTTTTAGCCGCTCGATCGATTTTAACCTATTGATACGATATTTCAATGTATTTAGGTTCACTCCAAGTTGAATAGCAAGTTCTGTCTGCTTCAAGTATGGGTTTTCTGCAATTGCATCAAGAATTTTGTCATCAAGGGCGGTTGATTTCTTAGCTGTGCTCTCACCTTGGGTGGGATTTTGCGTAGCTTGGGTGGGATTTTGCGTAGCTTGGGTGGGATTTTGCGTAGCTTGGGTGGGGCTTTGACTACCTTGGGTGGGGTCTTGTTCACCATTTTCAACCAGGCTTTCATCTAATGGCACAATAATTCGGAACACATCCCCTTCATCAAATACAGGCTCTTCACCGGAATAAATCTTACTGTACTTGAAAAGATTACGAACGCCGGAACCAAGCTGGTCAGCATATCCTATATTACGGAAAAAGCTTGCAATAACCGGATTCTTTGGATTTGGCTCGATAGTATCCGGTGTCAACTGCGCAGTCTGAGTCGCACGATTGGCATTTTCAACATACATACGGTTGCGTTCAATAACAAATTTTGCCTGATAGGAGCTTGTGTACTCGCGATGTATCAAGGTGTTTGCGATCATTTCACGGGTTATAATGTTACGCAGGCTCTTGCGCTGATCCTGCTCCAGATAAAATTTATCAGATAAATGCTTGCGTCCGAATTCCATCAACTGTTCGTAACTCTCAATTAAATTGGTTTTAATAACCTCACGATCATCGTATCGGTCAACATCTATCCTGCGAAAGATGGCATCGGTTACGTAAGCAGGTACAACGTCAGCAATTACATCATCCTTACCAAGTAGCATTACGGCTGCCAGGTTATAACCAGACTCGCCGGTAGCTCTGTCCTTTGTGTACAAGCGGGTGCTTTTCAGCAGTTCTTCGTCAGTCATGCTGTTCCATGGATGCGTCTTTCCGCTATTGTTGGAAGCCATAACACGCAGCTTTGGCAGCAAGTCCAGACGCAAGTCCTCAAGACCAACATATGGAAATACTTTCCGCTCAGTATAAATTTCCTGTTTCCGGATATACATCTGCTCAATCTGCGCCGTGGCTGTTACTTTTACATCAGAGTCGTTTACGCGGTCGTAGATAATTTTCTTATAGCTGTGAACCTCGGCACTCGGGACAACATGTATGTGGATGATTGTTTTGCCCTCGTAAGTCAAAATTTCCGGAACAAGATATATAGTTGGTGCAAAAAGCGCCGGGTTGCTGACACAGCTTATAAAATTTTTCACCATATCAGGAGCGGCATTTTCAGGTATGCCGATAACCGTTCCATCATCCAAAACGCCAAGGAAAATATCTCCGCCAAAGCGATTTAGGAAGGAACAGACAGTTTCATAAACGTCATTTTCAAGGCCGTTGCCGCATCGTTTGAACTCCACTCCAATTGTTTCACCAACGTCCAGTATTTTTTTTAATATTGATGGTTCCATATTGAATACCTCAATTTTCATAATAATCTATGGCGTCATTCGCCAGCTTTTCAAACCGCATCTGATATTCAGGCGAAACAAAAATCCCACTGAAGCTGTCTCCGTTTGAAATATAGTAGCGGCTGACCGCCTCTGTAATTCCCTGCATATCTAAAATAGATTCGTTTGCAAGTGCATCGGAAAGAGTTCTGTTAAAATTAGTGTACTCAAGCCCGTTTCGCTTTTCCACATCATATGCGCTGATTTGGTTGCCGAGTACAATCACACCGTTGAAGCGTGTAACTGCGTCGCTTCCATATACCCAGACGAGATACTCATCCATGCGGCCTTCGAAGATTCCCTGACACATAAGCGCTTCATCCAGAGCGAAAACAACCGGATCACCAATACAATCCTGAACAGCTTTGAGCCAGGCAGTTGATCCTATAAAATCGCTGCGTCTGGGAAGATCTTGCTTTTTCGGATCGTACTTCGGCAAAGCTACCGTCTTTCTATTGATCAAGTCCTCCTCAACATGATGCTCTAACAGGCTGATAATATATTCAGGGGGCTTTCGTGTGCCGGATTCCCAATTCTGAATGGTGCGAAAGGGAATATTATATCTTGCAGCAAACTCACTTTGTGTGTCTCCCAACCGCTTTCTCATTTCACGAATATCCACAATAATCACCTCGACCATATAATACACCCAATGAGTACGCTTGTCGACAGCGTCTCTAAAAACATTTTTATTATTTTCTATTTCAAAGCCTTTGCCATGGCAGTAAGCAGTGCGAGCATCTCCGGATTTTGCAGAATAGGATGGCAAATCGGGTTTTTGCGATTCTGAATCAAATAGGTTTGATAACTTTTATGTATTGAAATCGCAATAACTTAATTGTATAACAAAAGCAGGGCAACCTTCCACGAAACCAGTCTGTTTAGCGGGTTATGGAATTTCCTTTTACAAAAAGAGATGTCTGGTAAAAAAGAGAAGACAGGAGATTTTATCATGAAAGAGAGACGATGGTGTATCCGTGATGCGACTTTGGATGATGCTCCTCGTATTTTGAAAATATACGATTACTACGTGCGGGAAACGGCGATTACCTTCGAGTATGATACGCCTTCTCTGGCTGAATTCCGGGAACGGATGAGAAAAACGAAGGAATTCTACCCTTACCTTGTGGCAGAGGAGAATGGAAAAATTCAGGGATATGCCTATGCAGGTGCATTTGTGGGAAGGGCAGCTTATGACTGGGCTTGTGAGACCACAATCTACCTTGATCACGAGGTGAGAAGGCAAGGTCTGGGAAAAGCACTCTATGGTGCTCTGGAGAATGCCTTGCGGGAAATGGGTATTTTAAATCTGTACGCCTGCATTGGATACCCGGAGGAAGAGGATGAATATCTGACTACCAACAGCGCGGATTTTCATCGCCATCTGGGATTTGAGCAGATTGGAACCTTTCACCAGTGTGGCTATAAATTCGGGCGCTGGTACCATATGATCTGGATGGAGAAAATAGTGGGAATTCATGAGAAGAACCAGATGCCGATCAATTCCTATAAGAAAAAAAACAAGGCAAGGAGTTTGTAAATATGTCTGATTTTGATGCGATAAAATATCAGAATGATTTTAACAAACGGCATTATGACAGAATCGTAATTATGGTTCCGAAAGGTAAGAAAGACGAGCTAAAAACTTTCTGTAAGGAACAAGGGTTCAGTATGAACGAATTTATTATTTCGGCTATCAAAGAGAAACTGGGGAAAATTTGAGTATTCGATTTAAAGGATTTAAGGAAAAGTCAGGTGATCAGGAATGGATGAACTGATAAAGATAAAAAACTCCTCTTACGCCCGTTATGAAGAACTGCTTCTCACCAGGGACAACCTGCAGAAGGAGGCATTTCTGTATGAGCGTGCATATGTAAGAGAATTCGGAGATATGATCCTGGATATCTTCCGGAAGAAGATAGAATGTATCCGAAAAAAGAAGACAATCGAATACTGTCAGGCGGCCGCAAACCACGGACGGCCCGTCGATCAGGATCAGCTTCAGGAATATCTCCGACAGGAAATGAAAGCCTTTCAGGAGCAGTTGGATGCCATGGTCGAGGATGCGGAGAATGCCAAGAAAAGTAAATTGGTGTCCGAAGTCGATCTGCTGATGATCAAACGCATCTACCATAAGCTTGTAAAGCTGGTCCATCCGGATATCAACCCTCTCACGAACAAAACGCCGGAACTGGCAGAACTTTGGCAGAGGATCCAGATGGCATATAACTGCAACGACAAAAAGGGTATGCAGGAGCTGGAACTGTTGACAACAACTGTCCTTGAACAGCTTGGGATTGGATCACTTGAAATAGAGATTCCGGATATTGAGGAGAAAATAGCAGAGATTGAGAGCGAGATCGTTACGATCCGCGAGACAGATCCGTATCAGTACAAATATCTCCTGGATGATCCCAAAGCGGTGGACGAAAAGAAGGCTGATCTGGCGCAGGAATTGAAATCTTATGAAGAGTACGATGATCAGCTCGATACGATCTTAAAAGGACTTATAGAAAACGGGGTGAGCTTTATATGGCGAATGAATTAACCGAAAGAAAGCAGGCTTTTGTATCTGTTGTCGACAGGCAAGAGCTTGGAGATCTCATAAAACCTCTGATAAAGGAGATATATCTGTTTGATTCCTATATCGCAGGCACCACACATCTGAATGACAAATCCGTTCTGGATGTGATAAAGGTCGGCAATATGCTGAGCCTGCAGCGTGAGGACAACAAATTCGACTCCAACGCCATCTTAATCCTATATGAGGATGGTCGGAAACTCGGATATGTCCCGGAGAAAGACAATATCATCTTTGCCCGCCTGATGGATGCCGGCAAACTGCTGAAAGCCAAGATCACCAGGATTGAGCAGAAGGGTTCCTTTAAGCAGATTTCCGTTGGGATCTATCTGGTGGACTTCTGAAAAGCTGATATACCGGTTAACCATTCTTTGCAGACTCAGAGGATGCGTATAACCGCAGGAGGGAAAGGGCTTATGAAGGATAAATTTATTTACGTTGAACCGGAATCATATTTTTCGCCTGAAATGTTGGAAGCGGCGGAAAAATGGGAGAAAGAACACGCAGCAGAAGAGCTCAACGGAGAAGAGCTCGGGAAAAATAAAAAGAGAAATTGGGAATATGTAAAGCTTCTGGATGGAAACCATAAAAATCAAGTAGTAAGAGCCGACGGCAGATTCCAGCAACGGTATGAGGACGGAAAATGGATTAGGTCAGGAATCCTATTAGATTATTATACTGATACCTCGCCTCTATATAACATGTATGAAGACATAACGGAAGAAGAGGCGATAAAGCTTATCGGTGAGGAAGCTATTAAAATGCCAGAGTGACTTGTGAACCGAAATGGCAAACTTACCGGATCCGATTTTCTGGGCAGGATTTTACAAAGCGATCTGCCGGATAGACGGCGCACCGGAAGCTGTTGTGAACAAGGCAAAGACATGGCTCGCCGAT
>CAYMAY010000093.1:0-6737 GCA_964388555.1 uncultured Lachnospiraceae bacterium | reverse complement strand
CGCGTGCGGATCATCCCGCCCATAGAGAGCAGACCGTATATAAATATGACATTGAGCGCCCTTGCTGATTTTGGTGTGATTGCCAGGTGGGAAGATGACACCACGCTTTATATAAAAGGAAATCAGGAATACGATCCAAGGACTTTAAGTGTAGAGGGTGATTATTCCAACGCGGCGTTTTTTGAGGCGTTAAATCTTGCGGGCGGAAATGTAAAAGTAACGGGCCTTAACGAAAACAGCCTGCAGGGCGATAAGGTATATACTAAGCTTTTTGAATTGATAAAGGGCGAAACACCAAAGATAGATATATCAAACTGTCCGGATCTTGGGCCGGTGCTAATGGCGGCAGCTGCCTTAAAAAACGGTGCAACATTTACGGGAACGAACAGATTAAAGATAAAGGAAAGCGACCGCGGAGAGGCGATGAAACGGGAACTTGAGAAGTTCGGCATCGAAACTGATATCGGGGATGATGTTATAACCGTTCACGCAAGGAAGCTTAAAACACCGGAAACAGAACTTTGCGGTCACAACGATCACAGAATAGTCATGGCACTGAGCGTGCTGGCAACTGTAACGGATGGCACGATAGAGGGTGCGCAGGCGGTGAACAAGAGCTTTCCGGATTTCTTCGACAGGCTTAAGAGCATTGGAATTGAGGTGCAGACATGGAATGGATAAGTAAGAGCAATATTTTGATCGTGGGCCTGGGACTTATGGGCGGAAGCTACGCGCGGGCACTTAAAAGGCTGGGCTATCACGTAATGGCAATAGACAGCAACGCCGAGAGTATCGATTACGCGCTGAAAAACGATCTTATCGACAGAGGTTCAGATAAGGCGGATCCGACTCTCATCGGAGATGCGGACGCTGTGATATTCGCCCTCTATCCCGGAATATTTAAGGAATGGATAAAAGAAAATCAAAAATATTTAAAAAGCGGCGCAATGCTCACTGACGTAACGGGTGTAAAATCCTGCGTTGTCTACGACGTCCAGAATGAACTAAGAGATGATGTGGAATTTATCGCGGCGCATCCCATGGCGGGCCGGGAGGTCTACGGCGTGGAAAACAGCGACGACAGGATCTTCAGGGATGCCAACTATATCGTCACCCCAACGGACAAAAACACAAAAGAGGGCATTCAGTGGTGCAAGGATCTGGGAAGGATCCTGGGATTTCGAAATATCTCGGAGCTTACCCCGGAGAAGCACGATGAGATGATCGGTTTCGTGTCGCAGCTTACCCACGTAATCGCCGTTGCGCTTATGACCTGCAGCGACAATCAGCATCTCGTGGATTATACGGGCGATTCCTTCAGGGATCTTACACGAATAGCCCGCATAAACGAGAACATGTGGAGCGAGCTCTTCCTGCTGAACAAAGACATACTTATAAAAGAGATAGACACGTTTTCGGGTGAGCTTAAGGAAATCCGTGATATGCTGGAAAAGGACGACACCGAAGGCTTGAAAGATAAGATGAGACTGTCAACAAAACGCAGAGCGTTCTTCAATAGGAGATAAACCATTATGATGAACATGTATTTTGAAAAGAAGCTTACGATCCCCATGGAGGTCAAAAAAATGTATCCCCTGACGGCGGATATGCAGGAAAACATCGCAAAGAGGGATGCGGAGCTGAAGAAAATATTTTCGGGACAGAGCAATAAGAAGGTGCTTATAATAGGACCGTGTTCCGCGGACAACGAGGACAGCGTTATAGATTACATTCTGCGTCTTCGGAAAATTGAGGAAAAAGTTTCGGACAAGATCTTTATAGTGCCGAGGGTGTATACAAATAAGCCCAGAACCACGGGTGACGGTTACAAGGGTCTCGTTCATCAGCCCGATCCGGAAAAGAAGCCGGATGTATTTAAGGGCATCATTGCAACGAGAGAGCTTCATATGAAGGTGGTAAAGGAGACGGGATTTTCCACCGCCGACGAGATGCTCTACCCCGGAAACTACAGATATTTAGATGACTTGCTGGCTTATGTCGCCGTCGGAGCACGCTCCGTAGAGAATCAGGAGCATCGCCTTACGGCCAGCGGAATTGATGTACCGGTGGGGATGAAAAACCCCACAAGCGGCGTACTTTCCGTTATGTTCAACGCCATTCACGCGGCGCAGCATAAGCATTCCTTTATATACAGAGGATGGGCGGTCCATTCCGAGGGAAATCCTTACGCGCATGCTATTCTTAGAGGATACGCCACAAAGCAGGGCAAGACCGTTCCGAACTACCACTACGAGGATCTGGTGCGTGTAAAGGAATTTTACGACGAACAGAAATTAGAAAATCCGGCTATTGTAATAGATACGAACCACGCGAATTCGGGAAAGAATCCCTTCGAACAGCCGCGAATCATAAAAGAGGTACTTAACAGCTGCGATTATAATCCCGAAATCGGCAAGATGGTAAAGGGCTTCATGGTGGAGAGCTACATAGAAGACGGCTCCCAGCCCGTAGGCGGCGGTTGCTACGGCAAATCCATAACAGACCCCTGCCTCGGCTGGGAAAAAACCGAGAAGCTTATTTATGATATAGCGGAGAGAATTTGATGCGGCTATACAGTCTGCAAAATAAGATATAATAAAGTTTATTCTGGTATTAATAGGAGGAAAAATGAAAACTGCTTTAATCACAGGTGCCGCATCCGGTATTGGAAAGGCGTGCGCGGAAAAGATGGCTGAGGAGGGATACGACGTTATTGTTGCAGACGTAAATCTTTCCGGCGCGGAAAAAGTCGCAGATGGTATATTATCAAAGGGGCTCAGCGCCGTGGCCGTAAAAATGGATGTTTCAAGCGAAGAGGATGTAGAATCGGGCTTTGATTTTATGATGGAGAGGAACGGGTCATGCGACCTTGTTATGTCGAATGCCGGAGTGCAGATCGTTCATCCGTTTGAAGATTATCCCTTCGAGGACTGGAAAAAGATGATGGCTATACATGCAGATGGCGCCTTTTTGGTTTCTCGCGCGGCGTACAGACGAATGAAAGCGTCCGGAAAAGGCGGAAGGATAGTTTTTACGGGTTCGGTACAATCCTTTGTCGGGTCAAAACTGAAAGAGCCGTATAACTTCGCGAAGCACGGTGTAGCCGGCCTGGCGAAGGCGATCGCAAGAGAAGGAGCGGAATACGGCATATACACATATACGATATGCCCGAGCTTTATAAAAACACCTTTGGTTGAGAAGCAGATACCCGAACAGGCTGCGTCTCTTGGCATAACCGAGGAAGAAGTCGTAAAAAATATCATGCTTCGCGATACGGTTGACGGTATTTTTACAACAGTTGAAGATGTCGCAAATATGCTGGCCTTTTTGGCAAAAGACAATGGCGCACTTACGGGACAGTCACTCAGACTTACTCACGGATGGGCAATGGCATAAAAACAGGGAGATATTATCGATATGAGCAAAGAAAAAATTGCCGTATACGGCTCGGGAACAATAGGAGCGTGCGAGGCAACACTTATTACCGGAAACGGCTATAAATGTACAGTTATCGGTCATTCGGAAAGCGGACTTTTAAGGTGCCGAAAGACAATAGAACAGAATTGGGACGATCTGATATCGGCAGGATATGCCACAGAAGTAAATAAAGAAGCCGCCTTGAAGCTTCTTACAATTACTAATGACTGCTCCGCGCTTAAGGACCACACATTTGTATTTGAGGCATCTTCCGAAGAAATTTCGGTCAAAGAAGAAGTATTTCAAAATATAGAAAAATATGCAGCGGATGACGCGATCATTGCGTCGTGCACGTCTTCAATCGATGCTTCTGATCTGGCGAAACATTTAAAGAAACCGGAGCAGCTTATAATTGCGCATCCGTTTCAGCCGGCGCATATGCTTCCCCTTGTAGAAGTTGTTCCGAATGAAAAAACAAGTGAGCAGACTGTCAGCCGCACATTGGATCTGCTTGAACTGCTTCATCGAAAGACAGTTTGTCTGAAGCGGAGTGTGCCGGGATTTCTCGTAAACCGCCTTGCCCAGGCTTTGTTTAGAGAATCGATATACCTTATCGAACAGCAGGTTACGACGGCGGAGGACATAGACAAAGCGATTAAATACGCGGTCGGAATGAGATACGCATCCATCGGCCTTATGGAATACTTTGACGATGTTGGCTTTGAACTGGAAAAAGCCATAGCCGAAAATATATATCCGGATCTTTGCGATTCAAAAGAAATTCAGAAGCCGGTGATAGAAGGCATCGAAACCGGAAAAGACGGATTCAAGGCCGGAACGGGCTTCTATGATTGGTCAAAAAAGGATACAGATGATTATAGAATCAGAAAACAGGCACCATATTTTGACAGTGTAAAAGAATGGACAATGCCGACAGGCATGTGAACAGAACCCTGATAAAGTGGGTGTGAAAAATCGGCGGTTGTGCTGTAAAGCGCAACCGCCGATAAGTTTACCTTGAATTATTTTTCTTTGATGCTTGCGTGGAGCTCCTGAAGCGATTTAATGCTTCCACCCTTTGTGTTCTTGATGGTCTGCAGACCGTCAACAGCGGCAAATGCGGCAGCCATTGTTGTAACATAAGGTATCTTCGCCTTGATGGCGCCCTTTCTTAAGTAGCTGTCGTTGTGCGCGCTTTCTTTGCCGGACGGCGTGTTTACGATTATCTGGATCTTGCCGTTGGAGATGGCATCCAGGATGTTCGGACGTCCCTCGTAGAGCTTCTTTATCTTATTCGCGGGTATGCCGGCCGCATCTATCATATCAAAGGTCGTTCCTGTTGCAAGAATGCTGAAGCCGAGCTTATCAAATGCCTTCGCAAGTTCTACAACGCGCGGTTTATCCTTTTTGTTAACGGAGATAAGTACCGTGCCCGATGTGGGAAGCGGTGACTGAACGCCTTCCTGGGATTTGATGAATGCTTCGCCGACTGTGGGTGCAAGACCCAGGACTTCACCTGTCGAACGCATTTCCGGTCCTAAGATCGGGTCAACCTCCGGGAACATATTGAACGGGAAAGCGGCTTCTTTTACGCCGTAATACGGAATCACTCTTTCCTTGAGATCATGTATCGGCGACGGATTTCCGGTAAGCTCGCTTGTTATGATTTCTGTTGCCAGCGGAACCATGCGGATGTTGCAGACCTTCGAAACAAGCGGAACAGTACGGGATGCTCTCGGATTTGCCTCGAGAACGAATACTCTTCCGTTTTCTATTGCATACTGCATATTCATAAGGCCGCGAACGTGCATTTCTTCTGCGATCTTGCGTGTGTACTCCTTGATGGTCTCAACGTTTTCAGCAGAGATGTGCTTCGACGGAACAATACAAGCCGAGTCGCCCGAGTGGATTCCGGCAAGCTCGATATGCTCCATAACAGCGGGAACAAATGCGTGTGCGCCGTCGCAGATGGCATCGGCTTCGCACTCGAGAGCGTTATTAAGGAAACGGTCGATAAGTATCGGACGATCCGGTGTAACGCCGACAGCAGCCTTCATGTAATCTGCCATTGATTCGTCGTCGTATACGACTTCCATTCCGCGTCCGCCGAGAACGTAGGAGGGACGAACCATAACGGGATAACCGATCTTATTTGCAATTTCGGTTGCTTCTTCAACAGTTGTAGCCATTCCTGACTCCGGCATCGGTATGCCCAGCTTATCCATCATCGCTCTGAAATGATCTCTGTCCTCGGCAAGGTCGATAACAGCCGGTGATGTTCCAAGAATCTTAACGCCGTATTTCTCAAGGTCGGAAGCCAGATTGAGCGGTGTCTGTCCGCCGAACTGTGCGATAACGCCGAGAGGCTTTTCTTCTTCGTAAATGCTCAGAACGTCCTCAAGTGTAAGAGGCTCGAAGTAGAGCTTGTCTGACGTGTCGTAGTCTGTTGAAACCGTCTCCGGGTTGCAGTTTACGATTATGGTCTCGAAGCCTAATTTCTTCAGCGCCATTGCCGCATGTACGCAGCAGTAGTCGAACTCGATACCCTGACCGATACGGTTCGGACCGCCGCCCAGTATCATGATCTTTCTGTTGGATGAAACAGGGTTCTTGTCTGTGCCGTTGTATGTCGAATAATAGTAAGCGCTGTCCTTTGTGCCGCTTACGTGAACGCCTTCCCAGCATTCCTTTACGCCGAGAGAGAGACGTTTGTTTCTGACTTCCTCTTCCGAGATCTCGAGGATCTGGCTTAAGTATTTATCTGAGAAGCCGTCTTTCTTTGCCTGGATAAGGGCGTCATCAGCCGGAAGGCTGCCCTTGTGAGCAAGAAGAGCGTTCTCCTCGTCCGCAAGTTCCTTCATCTGAGTAAGGAATTCGCGTTTGATGTGTGTAAGCTCGAAAATCTTCTCAACATCTGCGCCCTTCATAAGAGCAGCGTATATGATGAAATATCTTTCGCTGGAAGGTGTAACCAGCTTCTTGAGCAGCTCATCAACAGTAAGAGAATCAAAATTCTTTGCGTGACCGAGACCGTAACGACCGTTCTCAAGGCTGCGGATAGCTTTCTGGAATGCTTCCTTGAAGTTCTTGCCGATGCTCATTACCTCGCCGACGGCTCTCATCTGAGTGCCCAGCTTGTCTTCAACGCCTTTGAACTTTTCAAATGCCCAGCGCGCGAATTTGATAACGACATAATCGCCGTCCGGAACGTATTTATCAAGTGTGCCGTACTTTCCGCATTCGATATCCTTTAATGTAAGACCGCATGCGAGCATTGCCGAAACAAGCGCGATGGGGAAGCCTGTTGCCTTTGAAGCAAG
>CAYMAY010000092.1:0-7027 GCA_964388555.1 uncultured Lachnospiraceae bacterium | reverse complement strand
TATCTTTAACTGCCAGAATAACCGCCACGATAAGACCGATAGTCGCCGAGATCACGCTGGATGTTGAGGTGAATATGGCCGGTATCGTCATGGAAGTCAGTGTTACATACGGAACGTAATACAGAAACGACCTGACAAACCGGCTTTTGATCTTTTGATGGATAAATGTGATGGGGATCATGCGGATGAAATACGTGACCACTGCCATCACGAGTATGTAAATATAGATATTCATAAGAATCTCCTTAAGTCAAAATCATCAGTCCTGCGCGGCGGCATCTTCGTCATCATGTACGGGGAAGACGGCAGCCGCAATGGCGGAAACAGCAACTGTTACAATGATAACCCTGTAATAAGATGGAATACCCGTAAGACCCGGGCAGTACGTAAGAAGTACCGTGAACAGAGCTGCCGCAAGTACCGCAATCAATACGGAACGTTTTTTCTTCATTTCAGGCATTACTATCGCAACAAACATTCCGTAAATAGCTATTCCAAGTGCGCTTATGACGCCAGCAGGAAGTATCTGGCCCGCAATCCCGCCAAGAAGCGTACCAAGACTCCATCCGGGAACGGCTGCAGTAATCAGACCGTATGTGTAGGCCGGCGGGAGAGTATCGGGATATGTTACTGAAAGCGCAAATATCTCATCGGTGATTCCGTAAGCCATCTTAAGCCTTGATGAAATAGATGTTTTTGGCGATATCTTCTGTGAAAGTGCAGTCGACATCAAGAGATATCTCAGATTTATGATGAGCTGCATCAGCGCAAGAACCATATATGAGCCCTGACTTGCGATTATATCAAGCGCGGCAAACTGACCGGCGGAGGTTAAGTTCAGCAGCGACATCAAAGTGGCGTCAAGAGGCGAAATGCCGATCCCGACCGCCTGTATTCCAAACGCGAACGACACGGCAAAATACCCGAGAAATATGGGAATGCCGTGTTTCACGCCTTTTTTCCATAAACTAAATGTTGTTTCTTTTTTCATAGTTAACCTGTTAGATGATGGTCACAAAGTAATTCGTGGCCTTTCGTATTCATTGAAGTATTCTTTTTTTCACATATATCGACATATGTGAATTTTGGCACGTACACCATAATACGATATAAATTTTATATAGGCAAGTGCACAAATGGTTGAAAATATCGCTTAAATAGAAAATTACAGAACATAAAAAAGACGCCCGCATTCACGGACGCCTGAAAATGTTGTAGGTTTTATTAGTTTGCGCTGGACTCGCTTGTGCTCTCTGAAGCAGAATCTGCCTCTACTGAGCTCTCGCTTGTAGATTCCTCTTCAGTGCTCTCGCTTGTAGAGTCACTTGCTTCTGAGCTAACGCTTGTTGTGCTGTCTGATGCACTTGTTGTTGATGAAGAGCTTCCACATCCTGCAACGAGTGTTGCTGCAACTGCAACTGTAAGTAATAAAGCTACGATTCTTTTCTTCATTTTTCATGTCCTCCTTAAGTAGTTCGTATTGTATTTTTCAAGGCGAAAATATAAAACTAAATTGTGAAGAAATTGTGTCCAAATGTTGAAGAGAATGTGTCCGAGCAATGTTGATCTCACAGCAGACTGTTATTTGCTGTCGGATTTTAAAAGAATTTAATTCGTTTTGAAGCTTGTGCGAATGCCTCAAAAAAAATTACGGTGTTGAATTGGGCTTTCCATGGGTATATAATAAATTGATTTTGAGTTCGGAGGCATTTATGGATAAAGCATATTTGGTTTTAGGAAACGGAGAAATATTTGAAGGGAAGCGTATCGGCTCATGTAAGGAAGCTGTCGGAGAACTTGTTTTCACGACGGGCATGGTTGGATATCCCGAGACGCTTACCGACCCCAGTTATGCGGGTCAGATAATAATACAGACATTTCCGCTTATCGGAAATTACGGAATCATTGAGGAAGATTTTGAGGGCAAATGCGCAGCACGTGGCTATATAGTTCGTGAGTTGTGTGATGAGCCCTCTAATTTTAGGTGCGAATATACATTACGGAAATTTTTGGAGGATAACGATATCCCGGGAATAACTGATATAGATACCCGCGCCCTTACGAGAATCATCAGGGAAGAGGGTGTTATGAACGCTGCAATCTGTTCCGATGTATCTGCGGACGAACTGGAAAGGATAAAAAAACAGGTAGCAGATTACAAGGTCGAAAAGGCTGTTGAGGAAGTCAGCAGAAAGACGGCCGAGACGTATCCCGCAAACGGTGAAAAGCTTTACAACGTAACCCTTATCGATTACGGCGCAAAGAACAACATTATCAGAAGTCTGCAGAATCTCGGCTGCGAGGTAAAGGTAGTGCCAAGTGAAACATCTGCCGAAGAAATACTTGCGGGAAATCCGGACGGAATAATGCTTTCCAATGGCCCCGGAGATCCTGCCGAGAATACATATTGCATAGATCAGTTAAAGAAGCTTATAGGAAAGGTTCCTATGTTCGGCATTTGCTTAGGTCATCAGCTGGCTGCCCTTGCCATGGGAGGCAAGACAATAAAGCTTAAGTACGGTCACAGAGGTGCAAATCAGCCTGTTAAGGAAGTGTACGGCTGCAGAACGTATATCACAAGCCAGAACCACGGCTATGCGGTGGTTGCCGAGAGCCTTAAGGGCAT
Source organism: uncultured Lachnospiraceae bacterium (assembly GCA_964388555.1). GTDB lineage: Bacteria > Bacillota > Clostridia > Lachnospirales > Lachnospiraceae > Alectryocaccobium. The sequence goes on along the minus strand of CAYMAY010000092.1, from coordinate 4,401 downwards.
CGGCAGAGAGATTTATTATAATGCAAACGATATGAGCTGTGAGGGCATGGAATATCCGAAACATATGTGTTATACGGTACAGTTCCACCCGGAGGCCTGTGGCGGACCGAAGGACACGGCTTTTCTGTTTGAGAAATTTATCAAGATGATGGGAGGAAAGAAGAATGCCTAAGGATAAAAGTATACGTAAGGTGCTTGTTATCGGATCGGGTGCCATCGTAATAGGTCAGGCCGCCGAATTCGACTACGCAGGTGCGCAGGCGTGCCGTGTTCTTAAAGACGAGGGCATCAATGTTGTTCTCGTGAATTCAAACCCTGCCACCATTATGACTGATAAGGCCATGGCAGACGAGATCTACCTTGAGCCGATAAATGCCGAAACCGTTGAACGTATCATAGAAAAGGAAAGACCGGATGGCATCCTTGCGGGACTTGGCGGTCAGACGGGTCTTACCGTTGCAATGCAGCTGGATAAAGCCGGAGTTCTTGAAAAATACAACGTGCGCCTTCTGGGCTCTGACATAGATGCCATCGACCGGGCGGAGGACAGAGAGCTTTTCAGGGATATGATGAAGAGCATCGGCGAGCCGGTTGTTCCATCTGAGATTGCAAATACCATTGAGGAGGCTCTTGCGGCAGCAGAGCACATCGGATATCCCGTTATCGTTCGTCCGGCATTTACTCTTGGCGGCAGCGGCGGCGGAATAGCTGCGAATAAGGAAGAACTGTCTATCATCGCAAGAACGGGTCTTGATATGTCGCCCATAACCCAGATTCTCGTCGAGAGAAGTATCGCGGGCTGGAAAGAGATAGAGTTCGAAACAATGAGAGACGCAGCGGGCAACGTTATCGCCGTCTGCTCCATGGAAAATATAGATCCTGTCGGTGTTCATACGGGCGACAGCATCGTAGTTGCGCCTGCACTTACCCTTGCCGACAAGGAATATCAGATGCTCAGAAGCGCATCACTTAAGATGATATCGGCTCTCGGGATAGTCGGCGGCTGCAACTGCCAGTTCGCACTTAATCCTGAAAGCTTTGAATATGCCGTTATAGAGGTCAATCCGAGAGTATCCCGTTCGTCCGCACTTGCAAGTAAGGCTACAGGATACCCAATCGCAAAGATAACAACGAAGATCGCACTGGGGTATTTCCTTGATGAGATCAAAAACGATATCACAGGAAAAACCTGTGCCTGCTTCGAGCCGACACTTGATTACGTTGTCGTTAAATTCCCGAAGTGGCCCTTTGATAAATTTGCCGGAAGCAGCCGTAAGCTGGGAACGCAGATGAAGGCTACCGGAGAGGTTATGGCCATCGGAAACAGATTCGAGGTTGCGCTCTTAAAGGCAGTCCGCGGAGCGGAGATCGGTCTTGAGACATTGAATGCGGAACCTCTGGATAAGCGTGACGTGCGCGAAAGACTTCACGATCAGAATGACAGAAGACTGTTCACCGTATTTGAGGCGTTGAAGAGCGGCATCACCGTCGATGAGATACACGAAATAACCATGATTGACGAGTGGTTCTTGTGCAAATTCAAAAATCTCGCAGATTTTGAGAAACGTCTCGAAGAACATCACGGAAGTATCTCGGAGGAAGATTATTTCACGGCAAAGAGATACGGCTATACGGACAGCGCAATATCCCATCTCCTCGGAGTTAAAGAGAGTGAACTTCCGGGCTGTGATTTCAGCTACAAGATGGTAGATACCTGCGGCGCCGAGTTCGATGCGCAGACGCCCTACTTCTATTCATCCCTTGATAAGATATGCGAATCCAGAAGCTTTAAACGTTCCGGAAAGCCTGTTGTTATGGTTCTCGGATCAGGCCCCATAAGAATAGGACAGGGAATTGAATTCGATTATTCATCAGTTCACTGCGTATGGACGCTTCGCAGCATGGGCTATGACGTTGTCATTGTCAACAACAACCCGGAGACGGTTTCCACCGATTACGACACGGCAGACAGACTTTATTTCGAGCCGCTGTGCCCCGAGGACGTAATGAACATAATCAAGGTGGAAAATCCGATAGGTGTCGTTGTGGCGTTCGGCGGTCAGACAGCTATAAAGCTGACAGGATATCTGGACAGCCATGGCATACGCATACTCGGAACATCTGCCGAAAGCATAGATGTGGCAGAGGATAGGGCGAGATTCGATGCTCTCCTTGAAAATTTCGGAATAAGACGTCCGAAAGGCCTTGGCGTTTCCACGCTTGAGGAGGCACTTGAAGCGGCGAACACTCTGGGATATCCAGTACTTCTTCGCCCGAGCTATGTAATTGGCGGCCAGAACATGACAATTGCCAACACGGAAAAAGATACCATAACTTATATGGAAGCCATACTTGCGCAGGGAATAGATAATCCCGTGCTTGTTGACAAATACATGCCAGGAACGGAGCTGGAAGTCGATGTTATATCAGACGGTGAGGACGTGCTCATACCGGGAATCATGGAGCATATTGAGCGTGCCGGAGTCCATTCAGGAGACTCCATTGCCGTATATCCGCCGTATAACTTAAGCGACAAGGATCTTAAGAAGCTCTGCGATGTTTCCGAAAAACTGGCGCTTGCCCTTAAGACAAAAGGTCTTGTCAACATACAGTATCTTATTTACGAGGGCGAATTGTATGTTATCGAGGTTAACCCGCGTGCATCCCGTACGGTTCCGTATATAAGCAAGGTTACCAACGTGCCTATGGTCGACATCGCATCAAAGGTTATGCTGGGCGCGAAGCTCGCCGATCTGGGATATGGTGTTGGACTTTATCGTACACCGCCGTATTATGCCGTTAAGGTGCCTGTATTCTCATTTGAGAAACTGAGCGATGTAAACGCACTTTTAGGGCCGGAGATGAAATCAACGGGTGAGGTGCTTGGCATAGGAAAGTCAACTGAAGAGGCGCTGTTCAAAGGCCTTACGGCAGCATCACTCGTTGTTGCACCGCCGGCGGGGCATAAGAAGACGGGAGTCCTTCTTTCAGTATCAGAGCATGACTGTCAGGAATTCTTCTCCATCGCGAAGAAGTTTTCTGATATAGGCATGCGCATGTATGCCACGAAAAATACGGCCGAGGCCATAAGATCCATGGATCTCGAGGTAACAACGGTAGAACACACAAGTGAGAGCGATGAGATATTCTCTCTTATGGATGAGGGCAAGATCAATTACGTCATATTCACGGGCGGAATGCGCTCCGAGGCGATAGGACGATTTAAGAGACTTCATATCAAGGCAATGCAGTTGGGAATCCCCTGCCTTACCAGCATTGATACCGCGGATGCTCTGGCAAACATGCTTACGAGCCATTACAGCGTGCATAATACGGAGCTTGTAGATCTTAACAACATGCGTATGTGGCGCACAAAGATCAGATTTACAAAGATGCATTCCTGCGGAAACGATTATATCTTCATAGAGGATTTCGATAATAAGATAACGTGTCCGGAATCCCTTTGTGTAACTCTGTGCCGTCAGCATTTCGGAATCGGTGCAGACGGAATCGTTCTTATAAGCAAATCCAGTGTTGCGGATGCCAAGATGAGATCCTTCAACAGAGACGGTTCTGAGGGAATGATGGCCGGTAATAATATCCGCTGCGTTGCGAAGTATCTGTACGATAACGGATATATCCGAAGCGAATTCATGAACATAGAGGCGGCCAGCGGCGTACACCGCCTGCGTATCTATTTAAGAGATGGTAAGGCAAGCACCGTTGCAGTTGATATGGGCAAGGCGGATTTCAGCGTTGAGAGTATCCCGGCAATATGCGAAAAGGATCAGATGATCGATTATCCGATCACCGTTGACGGACAGGAATACGTTACGAATTGTGTATCAGTCGGAAATCCGCACTGTGTAATATTCACGGATTCCGTAAACAACATAAAGATAGACAAGATCGGACCGAAGATCGAACATGCGGAGATGTTCCCGGAAAGAACAAATGTTGAGTTTGTCCGCATCGTAAATCAGACAACGCTTCGTATGCGTGTATGGGAGCGAGGAAGCGGCGAGACCATGGCCTGCGGTACGGGAGCCGCTGCGGCAGTTGCGACGGCTGTAAAGAGAGGTTACTGCAAGAAGGGCGAGGACATAACAGTTAAGCTCCTTGGCGGTGATCTTACGGTAAATTATACCGACGAAAATATCGTCTTAAGCGGCGGTGTGGTAACGGTATTCACCGGAGAGTTTGAGTATTAAAGCTCATTTGAAGACAATTAAAAGATAGAAATACGTTTGACATAGCCGTACGGCATGATTTATACTCGAATAAGTATAATTTAGCCGTACGGCTAAATTGCTGCAGCCAAACAGAAAATATAGCCGTACGCACATAACGGAGCATTCCTGTAATTCAGAAATAACGTCAATTGAATAAAAGAAAACCTCT
>CAYMAY010000091.1:3740-7084 GCA_964388555.1 uncultured Lachnospiraceae bacterium | reverse complement strand
AGGCGCCGTTTATAACCTTCTTTATGTACCTTAACGAGGCACGCACAAAGCAGGAGAAGGCCGACCTTGCGGTAATAATAGAAGAAGTTCTGCGTCAGCGTTATCAGGGCGTTAAGAACGAGGCAGGAGTCTTTGTTACTCCGGCGTTCCCGAAGCTGGTATATGTGCTGGAGGACGACAACATAGAAAAAGATTCACCCTATTTTTATCTTACGGAATTGGCCGCAAAATGCACCGCGAAGCGCATGGTTCCCGACTATATCTCCGAAAAGATAATGCTCAACCTCAAAAAAGACAAAAACGGCGAAGGTCATTGCTACACCTGCATGGGCTGCAGAAGCTTCCTTACTCCCTATGTGGATGAAAACGGCAAGCCCAAATATTACGGTCGCTTTAATCAGGGCGTTGTTACCATAAATCTCGTAGACGCCGCCTGCACCGCCGGACACGACGAAGAAAGATTCTGGAAGGTTCTGGACGATCGTCTTGAGCTTTGCCACAGGGCACTTCGCTGCAGACACGAGCGTCTCAAAGGCACTCTTTCCGACGCTGCCCCGATACTCTGGCAGTATGGAGCCCTTGCCCGCTTAAAGAGCGGCGAGACCATCGACAAGCTCCTCTACGGCGGATATTCCACCATATCCTTAGGCTACGCCGGTCTTTGGGAGTGCGTATATGAGGTTACCGGCAAAAAGCTCACCGAGCCTGAAGGCGAGGAATTCGGTCTTAGGGTTATGCAGGCGCTTAACGATGCCTGTGCGAAATGGAAGGCAGCCGAAAACATGGACTACTCCCTCTATGGCACGCCCCTTGAGTCCACCACATATAAATTCGCGAAATGTCTGCAGAAGCGCTTTGGCATAATCCCCGGCGTTACAGATAAGAACTACATAACGAATTCCTATCACGTACACGTTACGGAAAACATTGACGCATTCGAAAAGCTCGCTCTTGAGAGCAAATTCCAGGCTCTCTCGCCCGGCGGCGCCATAAGCTACATCGAAGTTCCCGATATGCAGAACAACATCGATGCCGTGCTTAACGTAATGCGTTTCATCTACGACAATATAATGTACGCGGAGCTTAACACAAAGAGCGATTACTGCCAGGTATGCGGATACGACGGCGAAATACAGATCGTTAAAGACGAAGACGGTAAGCTCGTTTGGGAATGCCCGTCCTGCCACAACCGGGATCAGAGCAAGATGAACGTTGCCAGAAGAACCTGCGGCTATATCGGAACACAGTTCTGGAATCAGGGTCGTACCCAGGAAATAAAAGACAGGGTTATGCACTTATAAAATAAACTTATTCAGGGGCGGCGCCGGCCGTCCCGATTTTATTAAATTTCTACATGCGGCGAAAGGTTCTGTCATATGGAAGCTCTTAAGGAATTTATCGAAAACTACATATATGATAAATACAATGTCAAACCCGAGTATCCCTGGGCGCGCTATCCCGGCTATTCCACATTTAAAGACAACTTCTCCGGCAAGTGGTTTGCGGTTATGATGCATGTGGAAAGAAAGACCCTCGGCCTTAACGGCGATGATCCTGTCTATATCTTAAATGTAAAGGCAGATACAGAGCTTATAATGATGCTTTCCGGCACAGGCGGTTTTCTTCCCGCGTATCATATGAACAAGCTCCACTGGCTTACCGTCCTTTTGGATGGAAGTGTAGATGAGGAACAGCTAAAGCAGCTTGTGGACGGCAGCTGCGTTCTTGTTTCCGATACGCCCACAAGGCGCATATACGAAGCGGTCAAAAGAATACCCAAAGGACACGTTGCAACGTACGCTCAGGTTGCCGCCATGGCGGGAAACCCAAAAATGTCGCGAGCCGTCGGGAATGCTCTTCATAAAAATCCCGACCCAGGCAGCATACCCTGCTTTCGCGTCGTAAATTCCAAGGGCTGCCTTTCCGGCGAATTTGCTTTCGGAGGCGCCGGTGAGCAGGCTCGTCTTCTGATTGAAGACGGCATTGAAGTTGCAGACGGCCGCGTGGATCTTGAGAAATATGGGATAACTCTTTCGCGCGAAAATTCAAAACAAGAAAATACACTTCCGGTATCTCCAAATGAATAATCGGGAGCGCATCTAAATTAGAGGAACACTATGCATTACGGTAATATAAAAAACTGCGATATCGCCAACGGACGCGGTGTGCGGGTTACACTTTTTGTTTCGGGCTGCCGAAACAAATGCAAGGGCTGCTTTCAGCCCGAGACATGGGATTTTAACTTCGGCACCCTTTACACAAAAGAGACTGAGGATAAACTGCTTAAAATGCTCTCACCGAGCTATATAAACGGTTTAACGCTTCTGGGCGGCGATCCCTTCGAACCCGAAAACCAGCGGGAGCTCCTGCCACTGCTTCGCAGAGTAAGAGAAACATATCCGGATAAAAATATCTGGGCTTATACCGGTTATCTGTTTGATACGCTGATCGGCGGCAAAGAGCATCCCTGCTGCGAAACGACAAACGAAATGCTTTCTTATATTGATGTTCTTGTCGACGGAAAATTTATGGAAGAGCTTCATAACATATCATTGCAGTTCCGGGGCAGCTCAAACCAGAGGATCATCGATGTTAAAAAGTCCCTTGAAAAAGGCGGGGCGGTTATCATCCCCGATGATAAGAGGGGCGAATTTTATAGCCAGTGACATAACACTCCTTTTACAGACAAGCCGCATCGAAGTTTTCGGCATTTTGTCTTTGCCTTATTAAGTTTTCAGACAATTTGAAAAATTTTGAATATTTTATCAGAAAGTTGTTGACAAATCCGTTTTTTGAATGTACAATACAAACATAACAAAACAAAAACAAATTCACTTATTACTTTTAAAAATTAACACTTGGATATAAAAATTATATCCGCCGAACCATCTGATCCGAATATTCAGAAATCTAAGAAAAGAGGTACGGTCCAATGGGAAGATAATCTTAAGGTTTTTAATAAGTTGATTACATTAACATTTATATAAAAATTTTCCGGAAGCGTTTTTCGGTAGGTTTATATAAAAATCCTCTTAGAAAAGGAGTTTATCGGATTTATATAAGAAAGCCTCTTAAAAGAGATTATTCAAATTTAAGAGATTACTCAAATTTATTTGAAGAGTTCTCTTGTGAAGAGTTTATATAGAACGAACTTTTAATTATCTTATAAATCTTATAAAGGTTATAGATTTTATAAAAGTAATGGTGAATCCATAAGACGAATAGATGAAGGTTGAATAGAAAAGCCTGATTCGGGAATTCGGAAAGGCAACAGGTGTAGACAATGAAATTACAAGATTTTCATTAAAGGCCCGGTCGATTAAGAAAATTCGATCGGGCTTTTA
>CAYMAY010000091.1:0-3640 GCA_964388555.1 uncultured Lachnospiraceae bacterium | reverse complement strand
TTACAAGATTTTCATTAAAGGCCCGGTCGATTAAGAAAATTCGATCGGGCTTTTATTTTTGTCTTTTCAGAATGCGCAGCACGGAGCAATTCGCGTAACCGCCCTCTCTCTGTTAGCACTCATTTTAAATGAGTGCTAATTTTTTCTTGACTTTCATGTTTTCGGGTCTTACAATATACACTATCGTCAAACAGATTAAAACTCCGACACGGATTTACAAGCAATCGGAGCGATTTATAAACAATATACGATTGGAGAGTGAGTTGTAATGACAGAAAAACACGGAAATCTTTCTATTAACAGCGAAAACATTTTCCCGATAATTAAAAAGTGGATGTATTCGGATCAGGACATATTTGTCCGCGAGATCATATCAAACGCCAGCGATGCCATAACAAAGCTCAAAAAGCTTAATCTTGCCGGTGAATATGATCTTCCCGAAGATTACAAACCAAAAATCGAGGTTATCGTAAACGACAAGGAGAAAACACTTACGTTCATCGATAACGGTCTGGGTATGACGGCCGACGAAGTCGAGGAATATATCACACAGATAGCCTTCTCCGGCGCTACGGAGTTTCTGGAGAAATACAAAGACAAGGCCGACGACGATCAGATAATCGGTCACTTCGGACTGGGATTTTATTCCGCATTCATGGTTGCCGACGAAGTTCACATCGATACCCTTTCTTACAAGAGCGGCGCCCAGGCAGTTCATTGGGAATGCGACGGCGGCACGGAATACGATATGCAGGACGGCGACAAAGAAGGCGTCGGAACGAAGATAACACTGTTCCTGAACGAAAACTGCCTTGAATACGCAAACGAGTATCGTTTAAGAGAAGTTTTGGAGAAATACTGCTCTTTCATGCCATTTGAGATATATCTTTCGAAGGCCGACGCACCGGAAGAATACGAGACTATCGACGAATCCGATCTCAAGGATACCGATAAAGTCATCGAGCATATTCATGTGGATGCAAAAACAGAGGAAAAAGAGAATGACAAGGGTGAAAAAGAAACAGTTGAGATATCTCCCGCAAAAGAGCAGGTTAAGATCGTAAAACGCCCGATTCCCGTAAACGACATCCATCCCCTTTGGGCAAAGCATCCCAACGAGTGTACCGACGAAGAATACAAGAGCTTTTACCGCAAGGTATTCAGGGATTACAAGGAGCCGCTGTTCTGGATCCACTTAAACATGGATTACCCGTTCAACTTAAAGGGTATCCTCTACTTCCCGAGGATCAACACGGAATACGAATCCATCGAAGGCACCATAAAGCTTTACAACAACCAGGTATTTATTGCCGACAATATAAAAGAGGTAATTCCGGAGTATCTTCTGCTCTTAAAGGGCGTTATCGATTGCCCGGATCTGCCCCTTAACGTATCGAGAAGTGCATTGCAGAATGACGGTTTCGTAAAGAAGATCTCGGATTACATCTCCAAGAAGGTTGCTGACAAGCTTTCCGGAATGTGCAAGACCGACAGAGAAAATTATGAGAAATACTGGGATGATATTTCCCCGTTTATAAAGTTCGGCTGCTTAAGGGACGAAAAATTCTCCCAGAAGATGATGGATTACACCCTCTACAAGAATCTCGAGGATAAATATCTGACTCTTCCCGAGCTTCTCGACGCTCAGAAGGACAAGACCGAGGAAGCCAAAGAAGACGGCGAGGCAAAGGCTGAAACAGCCGAAGCAAAAGATGAGGCTGCGAAAGATGAAACGTCCGACACCAATGCCGAGGCAAAGGATGCCGAAAACAATACCGACGACAGCTCCGAAGAGAAGAAAAAGAGCACTATATATTATGTAACGGATCCGGTTCAGCAGGGTCAGTACATAAATATGTTCAAGTCCGAGGGCAAGGACGCCGTTATACTCAGACACAACATCGACACCAGCTTCATCACTCATATCGAGAGACTGCACGAGGATGTCCGCTTCGAGAGAATAGATGCCGAAATATCAGACGAGCTCAAGGGCGACGACGAGGATCTTTCCAAGATCACCGGCGAGATGGAAACGCTTTTCAGAAAGGTTTTGAAGAACGACGATCTTACTGTTAAGGTTGAGAATCTCAAAAACGAAAAGACGGCTTCCGTCATAACCATCTCTGAAGAGGAGCGCAGAATGCGTGATATGATGCGCATGTACGGAATGGCAGACGCATCGGCATTTGCGCCTAAGCCAACGCTTATCCTGAATAATAAAAATGCGCTTGTTAAATACGTCGAAGAGCACAGCGATGCCGAAGATGCGGCCATTGTCTGCGAACAGCTTTACGATCTGGCAATGATCGCGAACCAGCCGCTCTCAACCGAGGCGATGACTAAATTCGTCGAAAGAAGCCAGGAGATCATGCTTAAGGCTTTTAAATAAGATTTTTAGGGATTTTTTAAAGGGACTGCCGCGGCAGTCCCTTTTACTTTACGGCTTCGTAGATCCGTCTCATATCCATATCATCAAGATTTATATAATACTTATAAAAACCAACCTTCTGATCCAGGCTTTTGATCAGCTCCAGGGTTTTGGCCATCTGACCGCTGTTTTGCGGTCTGTAGATCTGCCGCAGCGCAGACACAAAGGCCTCCGCAAATGTGATCTTTCTGATTCCTATCTCTTCTGCCCTTTCCAGAAAGATGACGGCCCGAAGAGGCATCATGATATTTGTATTCTGCTTTTCTTTGCCGCACCACGGTGTTCCGCAGGCGTAAGCCCTTCCATCAGCAATCTTGATCAGCGGTTTATCTCCGTTTACCACAAACGAATCTTCTATCTGCTCAATCCATTTATTCGTTCGTGTCGTCTTGCCGACGCCGCTGACCGCGGCAAACATATACGCCGCCTCTTTATCTGCCACAACAGAGCCGTGCATCAGGAAGGCGGAATACTCCGGCATTTTTTCGGCGATCCCGCGATATACCGCAAGGGTCTCCAGATATGCATCCGACGGATCATCGTTTTGGTTCGCTTTTGCTCTCTCCCGCCGGATACCTTCCTTTGAGCTCACTACGCAAAAATCCGCCTCACACTCATCCTCGCATATATAATCCCCGCACATCTCAAACACATCCGTATAAAGGGACTTTATTCCTATTGCTATTCCCGCCAATTTGATCTTGAATTCCGTCATCATGGCATACAGTATAATCTATTTCCCTGCGCACTTCTACACAAAAATGGATTTCATAGGGATTTTGCACCTCAGTGACAAACTGGATTTCATCAATGAATACATAGTAACGCTTATTCTTATCCGTAATTCGCTCCTTCACAACTTTATTCAGTTCAAACGGGTTACGGTATTTCGCATTATCAATCTCGTCCAGAGCGAATCCTACAATACTCCAATGTTCATAGCTGATTTTTTTGCGACATCCGCATTTTTTTCAGCTACGCACGATCCATATCACTTTGAAAGGCTTCCTCCCGACATTCAATTCCGTCTCTGTCGCTTTCGTTGAACATTAGTGCCGGAAAAGATGATATTGCTATTTAAATCTATTTCTGATATCATATCGTTGTTAATTTTATATTGTTTATTATCTAAATGTCATTCAAAATAGAATCGAGATTTCTCATGAAAAAATTTTCTTCAAAAAAGATGTCTGACACAATCTGTCAACGCAG
>CAYMAY010000090.1:0-7158 GCA_964388555.1 uncultured Lachnospiraceae bacterium | reverse complement strand
AACGTGCTGCATAAGCTGCGGAACGGTCTACCTTTGTGCAGTCCTTTCCGGAGAAAGCACCGCCGCCGTGACGAGCGTATCCACCGTATGTGTCTACGATTATCTTACGTCCTGTAAGTCCTGAATCTCCGTTAGGTCCGCCTGTAACAAAACGTCCTGTCGGGTTGATAAAGAACTTCGTGTCGTCATCTATCATATCCTTCGGAAGTACCGGGTTGAATACATATTTACGAATATCCTCGTGTATCTGTTCCTGGGAAACATCCGGGCTGTGCTGCGTTGAAAGAACAACTGCATCGAGTCTTATCGGCTTATTGTTTTCGTCATACTGAACAGTTACCTGGCTCTTTCCGTCTGCGCGCAGATACGGAAGTACTCCGCTCTTACGAACTTCTGTAAGCTTTTTCGTAAGCTTATGAGCTAATGCTATAGGATACGGCATAAGCTCCTCTGTCTCGTTGCAGGCATATCCGAACATCATACCCTGATCTCCGGCGCCTGTGTCAAGATCGTCTTTAATCTCGCCTTCCTTTGCCTCGAGAGCCTTGTCAACGCCCATTGCAATGTCCGGTGACTGCTTATCAAGTGCTAAGAGAACACCGCAGGTATCGCAATCGAAACCTTTTTTACCGCGGTCATATCCTATCTCCCTTATTGTTTCGCGCACGATACTCTGGTAATCGATAACTGCTTTTGTTGTTATCTCTCCCATGACAAGTACAAGACCCGTCGTTATTGCTGTCTCACAAGCAACACGGCTGTATGGATCCTGCTCGTAAAGTGCATCCAGGATCGCGTCTGATATCTGATCGCAGATCTTATCGGGATGTCCTTCTGTAACGGACTCGGATGTAAATAATCTTTTTTCCATTTGAATTCTCCTTTGTAACATTATAAAAGCCCGCATAAAGCGGACTTCTAAACTTCTCATTGTCCATACTTTTACGTCATATTAAGTTAAACCTTTGTATGGTCATAGTCAAGGCTTACAGCCGACTCGTAGGACAACCTAGTGAAAGTGTCCCACTGCATCCGCACGTGTAAGATCAGCCCACACTCAGCGCGAATTTCCGTATCTCCCGTTCGCTGTTTACCTTCTTAATTTTTGCCCCCAGCGCACCGAGTTTATTTTCAAAATCCTCGTACCCGCGCTGGATATATATTATATCATCGACAACGGTGATACCTTCTGCGGCAAGCCCCGCTATAACGAGCGCCGCTCCCGCGCGCAGATCCGGTGCGCTTACTCTTGCTCCCGCAAGCATTTCAACGCCGTCTATTATCGCCGTATTTCCTTCTACCTTTATATTGGCACCCATGCGCATAAGCTCATCAACATATTTGAATCTGTTCTCAAATATGCTCTCCGTTATTATGCTCGTGCCTTCCGCTGTCGCCAGAACAGCCGCCACCGGAGCCTGAATATCTGTCGGGAATCCCGGATATGGCTGTGTTTTTATATGTGTCCTGCTCAATCTTCCGCTTGCGGATATCCTTATGGTATCTCCGGATTCCACAATACGGCAGCCGACCTCCTTAAGCTTTGCAGATGTCGCCTCAAGATGTTTCGGAATAACATTCTTTATAAGTACGTCTCCTCTTGTTGCCGCTGCGGCAGCCATATATGTACCGGCCTCTATCATGTCCGGCACAATGGAGTATGTCGTCTTATGAAGCTCACGCACTCCCTTTATACGGATAACTTCCGTACCGGCACCTTTTATATTGGCACCCATGCTGTTCAGGAAGTTTGCCGCATCCACGACATGCGGTTCTCTGGCCGCATTCTCTATTATTGTATTTCCCTCGGCGAGAGCCGCAGCCATCATTATATTTATGGTTGCTCCGACAGATGCCATGTCAAGGAATATATGTTCTCCGATAAGTTTTGATGTTTCCGCAACTATACAGCCGTTTTTAAGCTTTACATTTGCGCCGAGAGCTTTAAAGCCCTTAAGATGCTGGTCTATGGGTCTGCTTCCGATATTGCAGCCGCCCGGAAGCGGAACCTCTGCTCTCTTGTATTTTCCCAGCAATGCGCCCAAAAGATAATAAGAAGCGCGAATCTTCTTTATAAATTCATCGTTTACCCTTACAGAGGTAATCGAACCGCCATTAATTGCAACCGTATGGCGATCTATTCTCTTCACCGCTGCTCCTATGGAAGCAATTGCACCCAGCAGCGCATTTATATCGCTGACATCCGGTACATTTTCGATAGTAACTGTCTCATCCGTCATTATTGCAGACGTCAAAATAGCAAGCGCTGCATTTTTGGCACCGCTTATTTCGACCTCACCCTTAAGAGGCACACCACCTCTTATCACGTATTGTTCCATCTATACACCCTAACGCTTTCCGTTATTAAATAAGGAAACTCATCTATACGGATTTATCGTCGTCTTCAACTCAAAATTCTAAGATACTATAACCTATTTATCTATTTTTGTAAAGTCAGGCAAAAAATCGGGCATAAAACCGGGTGTAAAGGCAAGAAAACATTTGACAAATATCCGTATTTGCGATAACATAAACTTCGCTAACAAAATATGTGCATTTAGCTCAGCTGGATAGAGCGTTTGGCTACGGACCAAAAGGTCGGGGGTTCGAATCCTCTAATGCACGTCTGAAGATCCGAGAATTTTATGCAAGATTCTCGGATTTTTGTTATCAATTTATTCGCGGTTGTTTTCTTCAACTAAATTCAATTGTTTTAATTTCCTTGTTGCAGTTGTTAAAATTAACTAATAGCAAAAGAAAGGAATCAAAACAATGATTGCAAATTTAAAGCAATTACGAACGGAAAAGAATATAAGCCAGCAGCAGCTTGCCTCTCTGCTAAACGTCAGTCAGCAATCTATTAATAAATATGAAAACCACGAAACCGAACCGAATCTCGACACGCTGATATCAATGGCGGACTATTTTGATACCTCTGTCGATTACCTTATCGGACGTACAAATATAAGACATAAAATCGAACACATAAACACATGCGATCTGAATGACAGGGAGCTTGTACTGTTCGACTATTACAGACAGCTTTCCGAACAAAAGCGTATTTGTCTTGAGAACGTTGCCCGCACACTTGCTCTTTAAAATTCAATTGCAATTCATATGTATTACTGCAACAAGGGACTGCCGTTAAACGCGACAGTCCCTTTCTTAATCGTATACGAAATGATATCGTTATTGTCCCTCGGCGTCCGCCATTTCATGATCCTTGATGATACTTCTGATGTAGCGATCCATGTATTTGCGATATTTTTCCAGCGGCACCGGATCATTACGCATAATGACATCGTAACAGGTAGACATCACAAGCTCGATTATCGCAAAAAACATCATGTCCGGATCTTCCAGTTTCTGCTGTTTTTCCGTCGTAAGCCTGTTGAGTGCCTCGTAGCTGCTGAACTTCTCCTCCGTCGAAAATATTTCAATCGCACTTTTAAAAACACCCCACGACAGATTCCTGTATATGAACTTCAACAGCATATGATCTGCCGCAAACTGATCCAGAATGTCGTTTATAACGATTATGACCTTGTCTTCAAATGTGGCATCCTCCGAACCGCGTTTCTCCAGGATCTTAAAGGCATGGGAGAACATCTGATCCGTCCTGTGGCTTATTATCCTCGCCTCGATATCTTCCTTTCCCTTAAAATATAGGTAGAAAGTGCCCTTTCCGACGCCTGCTTCCTTTGCGATATCAGAAACAGACGTGTCGGCAAGGCCGCGCGTCGTAAATAGATTAAATGCCGTTTCAAGAAGCCTGTTTTTCTTAAGTTTTTTGTTTTCTTCCGCTTTTCCCATGTCTAAAGAATAGTCTTGTATTTTTCTAAAGTCAATTAATTTTGCGATTTACAGATTCACAAGACTTTTCCTCATTTTTAAGCCTTTTTCGACAATTTTTACAAATTTCTGACCAGCGTTCATTTTTTCCTCAAAATCTGTTGACTATTTGTTTTGACTTTGCTAAACTCCCGAATGAAAAATAATGACCATCGGTCAATAAATTCAGAAAGGGATATTATGAAACATTTTGCACATTCAATAGTCAAATTCAGGATTCCGATACTGATCGCGGCTGTTGTGCTGCTCATTCCAAGCTTATTTTCGTATTTGAGCACGAAAGTCAACTACGATATCCTGTACTATCTTCCCGAATCCATCGACACGATGAAAGGGCAGGACATTCTCATGGATGAGTTTGGAAAAGGTGCATACGCAGTCCTGATCTTCGAGGATATGTCCGACAAGGATGTCAGTACGACCCTTGAAAAAATAGAGGACGTAGATCATGTGGATACCGTCTTAAGCTATAGCGAGATATCCGATAAGGTTCCCGCCGAAATGCTTCCCGACGAGATAAAAGACGTATTTTATTCCGCGGACGACAGCGATTCTCTGGCATTCCTGTTTTTTGACACCACGACGTCAAACGACGAAACACTTGATGCCATTAAGGAGATAAGGCAGATTGCCGGCGATCAATGCTTCCTTTCCAGTATGTCCGCCATTGTTGAGGATACGAAAGAGCTGACAAATAACGAGCTTGTGACCTACGTTTCCATAGCCGTTATCCTGTGTCTGATCGTACTTATGCTGAACCTGGATTCGTTCCTTACACCCATTCTCTTCCTATTGGATATAGGAATGGCCATAATCTACAATCTGGGCACAAACTTCATACAAGGAGAGATCTCGTTCATCACCATGTCCCTTGTGGCGGTGCTGCAGCTGGGAGTTACGATGGACTACTCCATCTTCCTGTATAACTCCTACCGCGAGCAGAAAAAGCTTTGCAACGGCGACAACAAAAAGGCGATGGAACAGGCGATTGTGGCAACCATCTCATCCGTAACGGGTTCGTCCCTTACGACGATAGCAGGCTTCATTGCACTTTGCTTTATGACATTCACACTTGGTCTTGACCTGGGAGTCGTTATGGCAAAAGGCGTGCTCTTCGGTGTTATAAGCTGCGTAACGATATTGCCGTCGCTGGTTCTTGTATTCGACAAGGCAATACAGAAAACGTCACACAAGAAGGCATTGTTCGAATTCAATCCGAAAAAGATCACGGATTTCGTGGTCAAGCATCACAAAGCTTTCATTATTATAATGATCATCCTCTGGGTGCCGTCCATTTTCGGATACAACAGAATAAACGTATACTACAAGCTCGACAGTTCACTGCCGCAGTACCTGGGTTCCGTTCAGGCAAATGAAAAGCTGCGTGAGAATTTCGATATGAATTCAATATCCATGGTTCTTGTAAGTTCCGACCTGGATAAAAAAGATACGAAGGCGATGTGCTCGGATATGGAAGATGTTGACGGTGTAAACTTTGTTCTGGGTCTTGACTCTGTCGTAGGTTCACAGGTTCCGGACGAGCTGATCCCGCAGGATCTCAAAGACACACTGGACAGTGGAAATTACAAGCTGCTGCTGATATCCTCCGAATACGAGGTAGCCACCGACGAGGTCAACGCGCAGTGTACGGAGCTTGAAAATATAATCAAGCAGTACGACAGCGGTTCAATGCTCATAGGTGAGGCACCGTGTACCAAGGATCTTATCGAGATCACCAACGTGGACTTCAACACCGTAAGCATCGTATCCATAGGACTGATCTTTGTCATCATACTTCTTGTACTTAAATCGGCGCTGCTGCCGGCTCTGCTGGTTGTTGTCATCGAGCTTGCGATCTATATAAATATGTCGCTTGCGTTCTACACAAATACAACGCTGCCGTTTATCGCAAGCATCGTCATCGGCACGATACAGCTCGGCTCCACCGTCGACTACGCGATACTGATGACTACGAGATATAAGGTCGAAAGGATCAATGGTCTTTCAAAGGAAGATTCAGTAAAAGTAGCTCTGAGCACGTCACTGCATTCCATCATTACCAGTGCGCTGGGACTGTTCGCCGCAACCATCGGCGTTGCCATATATTCGGATGTGGACCTTATTTCTTCACTGTGTATGCTCATGGGACGAGGCGCCCTCATAAGTATGGCAGTCGTTATATTCATGCTGCCGAGTGTGCTTCTACTGTTTGATAAACCAATATGTGCCACGACGGCAGGAATGCGAAAGCTCCGTCGCGCACCTAAGGAGGGTAAATAAATGAAATATAAGAAAATATTAGCGATCATGTTGTCGCTGGGTATGGCACTCTCTTTGAGTGCGTGTGTAAGTGCTTCCGGCTCTGTTATAAGCGAAAGCAGCGAAAGTACATCGGAAGAAAGTACAATGAGTGAAAGTGAGAGCAAGATCGCGGATGCGGCTCTCTCTCTCATCGATTCGAAACATAGCGACGAATCCGGCAAGGAAGAGACAGTCTATGTGATCTCGGATGCCAACGGCAATCCGCAGCAGACAATTGTTTCCGCATGGCTGAAAAATTCCGACGGCAGCGATAAGCTTGCCGACAAGACAAACCTCACCGATATCGAGAATACAAAGGGCGATGAGGATTATACAACGGACAGCGGCGAGAACATCACATGGAACGCCAACGGCAGTGATATATATTATAGAGGAAACTCGACAAAAGATGCTCCCATTGATGTAAGCATCAAATACGAGCTGGACGGCAAAGAGGTTGACGCAGATTCTCTTGCAGGTGCGGATGGTCATCTTAAGATAACGTTCAGTTATAAGAACAACACCGCAAAGCAGGAAACCGTAAACGGCGAGAGCGTTACCATCTACAAGCCGTACATCGTTATTTCAGGTCTTATGCTGGATGACGAAAACGCTTCTAATATAGAAGTAACAAACGGTCAGGTGGTAAACGACGGTGACAAATCCATAGTTGTGGGTCTTGCAATGCCTGGTCTTTCAGACAGTCTCGGAATCGATGAACTGGAAGAAGAAGCTGATACGACGATAGATTTCGAGATACCCGAGGAAGTCAGCATTGAGGCAGACGTTACGGATTTCAGCCTTCTTACAACGCTTACCATCGCAACGGATGACGCGCTGGATCAGCTTGGTCTCAGCGATATCGACGACACAGACGAACTTTCGGATAAGATAGATGAGCTTACGGACGGTTCCAACAAACTTGTCAGCGGAACCGACGAATTCGCAGGCTACATGAAAGAGCTTAACGATTCGACAGGCCTTCTTACAGACGGTGCGAATTCC
>CAYMAY010000089.1:0-7227 GCA_964388555.1 uncultured Lachnospiraceae bacterium | reverse complement strand
GCAGACTCGGACTTTATCGCTATCTGGATATGGATAAAGTTATCGAAGAGGCGCTTAAAGTTTGCGCTGTGGAGCTGTCATAAAAGAAGCCGCATTGTGAGTATTTTGAACTGCGTTTCACAAAGGAGCCCGAAGACATGCTCGGTGGCGAAACACATATACGTGAGCGCACCGAGCGGTTATGGCTGAGGGGGACGACTGCGCAGTGAAAAATACCCACATAGCGGCTTCGAGCTAATGAGAAATCCTAACAAATATTGTTTTTGAATTTAATACAAAATCAACAAAACCCTATCTTGAAAAATCTTTTAAGGATTTTCTTGACAGGGTTTTTTCTTTGTGATATCTTTAGGGTTGCATTATTATCGAAAGGTAGAATTTTGCGCTCTTTTTTAAAACAAAAAAAAGACGAAATTTCCTTTCAAACGGTCAACTATTTATACATATTATACACATAAGAGGTAAAACGTCAATGGAGAAAAACAGGATTCGACCTACAGTCGCCGGAAGAAATACCCGAATGAGCTACCAGAGACAAAAAGAAGTTCTCGAGATGCCCAACCTTATCGAGGTACAAAAGGACTCCTATGAATGGTTTCTTAGAGAAGGTTTAAAAGAGATATTCGAAGATATTTCACCTATAGAGGATTATGGCGGAAAGCTGAGTCTCGAATTTTTGGATTTCAAGTTATGCAGAGACGACGTTAAATATTCCATAGAAGAGTGCAAACAGCGCGATGCTACATACGCCGCTCCGATCAAAGCAAAAGTAAGACTTTTTAATAAAGAAAAAGATGAAATAACAGAGCATGAGATTTTCATGGGTGATCTGCCTCTCATGACAGAGACAGGAACATTCGTAATAAACGGCGCTGAGCGTGTTATCGTCAGCCAGCTCGTTCGTTCACCCGGAATCTACTATTCAACTTCATTTGATAAACTCGGTAAGAAACTGTTTGCGGCTACACTTATACCGAACAGAGGTGCATGGCTGGAGTACGAGACAGACTCCAACGATGTATTTTACGTGCGTGTTGACAGAACGAGAAAAGTTCCGATAACAGTGCTTATACGTGCGCTCGGCGTAGGAACAAACACCCAGATAAGAGAACTTTTCGGAGACGAGCCGAAGATAGAGGCATCACTTCTTAAGGACGTCGCCACAAACTATCAGGAAGGTCTGTTAGAGCTTTATAAGAAAATCCGTCCCGGCGAGCCGCTGGCAGTAGAAAGTGCAGAGAGCCTTATCAATGCCATGTTCTTCGATCCCCGCAGATATGATCTTGCCAAGGTAGGACGTTATAAGTTCAATAAAAAGCTCGCGTTGAGAAACCGTATCGTAGGCTGCGTACTTGCGGATGATATAGTAAATAACGAAACGGGTGAGATAATCGCATCCAAGGGCGATACCGTAACAAAAGAGATGGCAGACGACATCCAGTATGCCGGCGTTCCGTATCTCTTCGTTGATGTTGACGGAAGGAGCGTGAAGATTCTTTCAAACCTTATGGTAGACATCACGCGCTTTGTAGATGCTGATCCGGCTTCCATGAACGTTACGGAAGAGGTTTATTATCCCGTACTTATGGAGATACTTGAGGAAAACTCCGATATCGACGACATTAAGAATGCCGTTAAGCACAGGATCCACGAGCTTATTCCGAAGCATATTACCAAGGAAGATATATTCGCGTCCATAAATTACCATATGCATATTGAGTATGGTATCGGACACGATGACGATATCGACCATCTGGGAAACAGAAGAATCCGCTGCGTCGGCGAGCTTCTTCAGAACCAGTACAGAATAGGTCTTTCAAGACTTGAAAGAGTTGTGCGTGAGCGTATGACAACCCAGGATGCGGATATCATCACACCACAGTCTCTTATAAACATAAAGCCGGTAACGGCAGCGGTAAAAGAGTTCTTCGGTTCATCACAGCTTTCGCAGTTCATGGATCAGAACAACCCGCTGGGTGAGCTTACACACAAGCGTCGTCTTTCAGCCCTTGGACCGGGAGGTCTTTCACGAGACAGAGCCGGATTCGAGGTCCGAGACGTACACTATACGCATTACGGCAGAATGTGCCCCATCGAGACTCCTGAAGGACCGAACATCGGACTTATCAACTCGCTGGCATCTTATGCGCGTATAAATCAGTACGGATTTATCGAGGCTCCGTACAGAAAGATAGACAGAACAGATCCTAAGAATCCGAAGGTAACAAACGAGGTTGTTTATATGACCGCGGACGAAGAGGATAATTACCATGTAGCACAGGCGAATGAGCCTCTTGATGCAGAGGGGCATTTCATTCACAGAAGAGTTTCTGGTCGTTACAGAGCCGAGACTCAGGAATATGAGCGTAACCTCTTTGAGTACATGGACGTATCACCTAAGATGGTGTTCTCAATAGCTACAGCACTTATTCCGTTCCTTGAGAACGACGATGCTAACCGTGCCCTCATGGGTTCAAACATGCAGCGTCAGGCGGTTCCGCTTCTGTTTTCGGAAGAGCCTGTTGTCGGAACAGGAATGGAGCACAAAGCCGCAGTCGATTCCGGAGTGTGCATAGTTGCAAAGAACGACGGTGTTGTTACATATGTTTCCGCAAAGGAAATCCAGGTAAAGACAACCACCGGAGAAAAGGACACATATCGTCTTACGAAGTTCATGCGAAGCAACCAGAGCAACTGCTACAACCAGAAGCCTATCGTAAACAAGGGCGATAAGGTAAAGGCAGGCGAGGTTATCGCAGACGGCGCATCCACACACAACGGAGAGCTTGCCCTGGGAAAGAATCCGCTTATAGGATTCATGACCTGGGAAGGTTATAACTACGAGGATGCCGTTCTTTTGAGCGAGAGACTCGTTGAAGAAGATGTTTATACATCTATTCATATAGAAGAATACGAATCAGAGGCGAGAGATACAAAGCTGGGACCGGAGGAGATCACAAGAGACGTTCCGGGAGTCGGCGACGATGCTCTTAAGGATCTTGATGAGAGAGGAATCATCAGAGTTGGTGCCACTGTAAGAGCCGGAGATATCCTTGTAGGAAAGGTTACACCTAAGGGCGAAACAGAGCTTACGGCAGAAGAGAGACTTCTGCGTGCGATATTCGGCGAGAAAGCAAGAGAGGTTCGTGATACATCCCTTAAGGTTCCGCATGGTGAGTACGGCGTTGTCGTAGATGCAAGAGTATTCACAAGAGAAAATGGCGATGAGCTTTCACCGGGAGTTAACGAGTCGGTAAGAATTTATATAGCACAGAAACGTAAGATATCGGTCGGCGATAAGATGGCAGGTCGTCACGGAAACAAGGGTGTCGTTTCGAGAGTACTTCCCGTAGAAGATATGCCGTTCCTGCCAAACGGAAGACCGCTTGATATCGTGCTTAACCCGCTGGGCGTTCCCAGCCGTATGAATATCGGACAGGTCCTTGAGATTCACCTGAGTCTTGCCGCAAAAGCACTCGGATTCGACGTTGCAACGCCGGTATTCGACGGTGCCAGTGAGAAAGACATAGGCGAGACATTAAAGCTTGCTAACGACTACGTAAATCTTTCATGGGAAGAATTTACGGAAAAGCATAAAGATGAACTTCTTCCTGAGGTATATGAGTATCTCGATGAGCATAAAGATCATCGTGCACTCTGGAAGGGCGTTCCAATATCCGAGGACGGAAAGGTTCTTTTGAGAGACGGACGTACGGGAGAATATTTCGACAGCCCGACGACAATAGGACACATGCATTATCTTAAGCTGCATCACCTTGTAGACGATAAGATTCATGCACGTTCCACGGGACCATATTCACTTGTTACGCAGCAGCCGCTGGGAGGAAAAGCTCAGTTCGGCGGACAGCGTTTCGGAGAGATGGAGGTTTGGGCTCTGGAGGCATACGGAGCTGCCTACACCCTTCAGGAAATACTTACCATGAAGTCGGATGATATCATCGGACGTGTTAAGACATACGAGGCTATAATCAAGGGCGAGAACATACCTGAGCCGGGAATACCGGAGTCCTTCAAGGTTCTCCTTAAGGAAATGCAGTCTCTGGGTCTTGATATAAGAGTCCTGCGTGACGACAATACAGAGGTCGAGATAATGGAGACTTCTGAGTATGGAGAAACGGATCTTCGTTCCGTAATAGAGGGCGACAGATACGACAGAAGACGCGAGGAGAACTCTTTCGGAAAATACGGATTTACCAAGCAGGAATTCCAGGGCGGAGAGCTTGTTGATTCCGAGGAAAGTGATCAGAGCGAGGAGATCGACGCGGACGAAATTCTTGATGAACTTGAGTAATACGAATCTGACAATGTGAAAGGGGTATAGAATGCCTGAAAATACAAATAATGGTGCAACATATCAGCCGCTCAGTTTCGACTCTATACGTATTGGACTTGCTTCGCCCGATAAGATAAGGGAATGGTCGCACGGAGAGGTAAAAAAGCCTGAAACGATAAACTACAGAACACTCAAACCCGAAAAGGACGGATTGTTCTGCGAGCGTATATTCGGACCGGCGAGAGACTGGGAATGTCATTGCGGAAAGTATAAGAAAATACGTTATAAAGGCGTGATCTGCGACCGATGCGGCGTTGAGGTAACAAAATCCAGCGTGCGTCGTGAGCGTATGGGTCATATCGAGCTTGCTGCTCCGGTATCCCATATATGGTACTTTAAGGGAATTCCGTCCAGAATGGGTCTTATACTGGATATATCTCCCAGAACACTGGAAAAAGTACTTTATTTCGCAAGCTACATAGTTCTTGATCCCGGTGATACCGTGCTTCAGTACAAGCAGGTTCTTTCCGAGAGAGAGTATCAGGAGAACTACGATAAATACGCTGATGAGAAGGGTGATGTTCCTTTCAGAGTCGGCATGGGAGCCGAGGCTGTTCAGGAGCTTCTTGAGGCAATAGATCTTGATAAGGAATCTGCAGAGCTTTCTGCAGCTCTTGAGGATGCTACGGGTCAGAAAAAGACAAGAATAATCAAAAGACTTGAGGTCGTAGAAGCATTCAGGGAGTCGGGAAACCGTCCTGAATGGATGATCATGAACGCGATACCGGTTATCCCGCCCGATCTGCGCCCCATGGTACAGCTGGACGGAGGACGTTTTGCAACGTCTGATCTTAACGACCTTTACCGCAGAATAATAAACAGAAACAACCGCTTAAAGAGACTTCTTGAGCTTGGAGCACCCGAGATCATCGTAAGAAACGAGAAACGTATGCTTCAGGAAGCGGTAGACGCGCTTATAGACAACGGACGCCGCGGCAGACCTGTTACGGGTCCCGGAAACAGAGCGCTTAAGTCTCTTTCTGATATGCTTAAAGGTAAGACGGGACGTTTCCGTCAGAACCTGCTGGGAAAACGTGTCGACTATTCGGGACGTTCGGTTATTGTCGTAGGTCCTGAGCTTAAGATATATCAGTGCGGTCTTCCGAAGGAGATGGCTATAGAGCTCTTCAAGCCCTTCGTTATGAAAGAGCTTGTTTCCAACGGAATGGCTCATAATATTAAAAATGCCAAGAAGATGGTTGAGAGAATGCAGCCGGAAGTTTGGGATCTTCTGGAGAAGGTCATCAAAGAGCATCCGGTAATGCTTAACCGTGCTCCTACGCTTCACAGACTTGGAATTCAGGCTTTCGAGCCCATCCTTGTAGAAGGTAAGGCTATAAAGCTTCACCCGCTTGTATGTACTGCGTTCAACGCGGACTTCGATGGTGACCAGATGGCCGTTCACGTTCCGCTTTCCGTAGAGGCTCAGGCTGAGTGCCGTTTCATGCTGCTCTCACCGAATAACCTCCTTAAGCCGTCGGATGGCGGACCTGTTGCCGTTCCGTCGCAGGATATGGTTCTCGGAATCTATTATCTTACACAGGAGCGACCGGGAGACAAGGGCGAGGGAAGCATCTTCAAGAACATTAATGAAGCTATCCTTGCTTATGAAAACGGATATATAACGCTTCAGGCTAAGGTTAAAACTCGTGTTGAAAAGACACTTGAAGACGGAACGACAGTTTCCGGTATAGTTGAGACAACGCTGGGAAGACTCTTATTCAACGAGATAATCCCGCAGGATCTCGGATTCGTTGACAGAAGTGATCCGGAGAATATTCTTAAGCCGGAGATCGACTTTCTTGTTGCGAAGAAACAGCTTAAGAAGATACTTGAGAAAGTCATCAACGTTCACGGCGCAACTGTTACGGCGGAGACACTTGATGCCATCAAGTCAATGGGTTACAAGTACTCCACAAGAGCGGCTATGACCGTTTCTATTTCCGATATGACGGTGCCGGCTCAGAAGGGCGAACTTATCGAAAGAGCCCAGGAGCAGGTTGACAGGATAACGAAGAACTACAGACGTGGTATCATCACCGACGAAGAGCGTTATAAAGAAGTCGTTGAGACATGGAAGCAGACTGACGAAGAGCTTACAAGAGACCTTCTTAACGGTCTTGATAAATACAACAACATCTTCATGATGGCAGACTCAGGAGCCCGTGGTTCCGATAAGCAGATCAAACAGCTTGCAGGTATGCGTGGACTTATGGCTGATACAACGGGACACACTATCGAGCTTCCTATCAAGTCTAACTTCCGTGAGGGACTTGACGTTCT
The DNA here is from genome assembly GCA_964388555.1 of uncultured Lachnospiraceae bacterium. Taxonomy (GTDB): domain Bacteria; phylum Bacillota; class Clostridia; order Lachnospirales; family Lachnospiraceae; genus Alectryocaccobium. The sequence continues at coordinate 590 of CAYMAY010000089.1, read as the reverse complement.
GGAGTATTTCATGTCGGCACACGGTGCTCGTAAAGGACTTTCCGATACGGCGCTTCGTACGGCAGACTCGGGTTACCTTACAAGACGAATGGTAGACGTTTCTCAGGAGCTTATCATCAGAGAAAACGACTGCTGTGAGGGCAAGGATGAGATCGTCGGCATAGATGTTCATACATTCGCAGACGGAAAAGAAGAGATCGAATCCTTAAGAGAGCGTATCATCGGAAGATTTTCCTGCGATGATATATGCGACAAAGACGGCAATGTTATCGTTAAGAAGAACCGCATGATCGATTCTGCAAAGGCAGATAAGATCGTAACAATGACGGATGATGGAAGCGGTCAGCCGTTTAAGAAGATACGTATTCGTTCCATACTTACCTGCCGTTCTCATTCGGGAATATGTGCTAAGTGCTACGGCGCAAACATGGCTACAGGTAAGCCGGTACAGGTAGGAGAATCTGTAGGAATCATCGCGGCACAGTCCATCGGTGAGCCCGGTACACAGCTTACAATGCGTACGTTCCATACAGGCGGTGTTGCCGGCGGCGATATCACACAGGGTCTTCCCCGTGTCGAGGAGCTTTTTG
>CAYMAY010000088.1:6166-7534 GCA_964388555.1 uncultured Lachnospiraceae bacterium | reverse complement strand
TCATGCAAAATGATAAGAGTGCGTTGATCGCCATGAGCGGCGGTGTTGACAGCTCCGTGGCGGCGTATTTAATGACGAAACAGGGCTATAAGTGTATCGGAGCGACGATGCGCCTTCATGGAGATTCAAATGTTGATCTAAGCGAAGATAATATATGTTGTTCCACTAAAGATATAGAAGATGCCGCAAATATTGCGTCAAGATTGAATATTCCGTACAATGTACTTGATTATACAGTCGATTTTAAGACGAAGATTATAGAAAAATTTATCAGAACATACGAGGCGGGCGGAACGCCGAATCCATGCGTGGACTGCAACAGAGATATGAAATTCGGCAAGCTTCTCGACTATGCTGATAAAGCGGGAGTGCATTATATCGTAACGGGTCATTACGTAAGAGTAGGCTATGATGAATCCCGCGGAAGATATCTGCTGCGCAAGGCGTCGGATCTTTCAAAGGATCAGAGCTACGTATTATATACGCTTACGCAAGAGCAGCTTTCCAGAACAATCTTCCCGCTGGGTGAGCTTACAAAAAATGAGGCGAGAGAGATTGCGGAACAGCAGGGATTCTGCAATTCGAAAAAACACGACAGCCAGGATATCTGCTTTATACCGGATGGCGATTACGTAAGCTTTATGGAAGATTACACGGGTAAAAAATACGGTGCCGGCGATTTTATCGATCTTTCCGGAAATAAGAGAGGAGAACACAAAGGCGCCGTTCGATATACGATAGGACAGCGAAGAGGCCTCGGCATTTCTGCGGAAAAGTCGCTTTACGTGGTGAAAAAGGATATGGCCGAAAACATCGTATATGTAGGAGACGAGGCGGATCTGTTCAGAACGACTCTTTATGCCACGGATATGAACTGGATCTCAATTCCAACGCCAAAAGAGCCTGTTCGCTGCAAGGCAAAAACGAGATACAGGCAAAAAGAACAGTGGGCGACAGCCTATCCGAACGATGACGGAATAAGGCTTGTATTTGACGAACCGCAGCGTGCCATAACGGTGGGTCAGGCTGTTGTTCTGTATGATGATGATATTGTAGTCGGCGGCGGAACGATAACAGCCGTGGAAAAATAAAACGACTAGAAGCACCGGAATTGCGTAGTTGTGAGGCGACAAAATGCCAAATGAATTTTCAAGAACTGAATTACTGCTGGGGGCAGATGCCATGCAGATACTGGCAGGCTCCCGGGTTGCCGTTTTCGGGATCGGCGGCGTGGGAGGATATGCTGTGGAGGCGCTGGCCAGAAGCTCTATAGGATCGCTGGATCTCATAGACGACGACAAGGTCTGTCTGACAAATATAAACCGTCAGATCTACGCAACCCACAGAACTGTGGGAATGTATAAGGTG
>CAYMAY010000088.1:3648-6066 GCA_964388555.1 uncultured Lachnospiraceae bacterium | reverse complement strand
GACACATCGGTTTGCCCGCTGGCAAAGGTTATGCGGCGCGAATGTAAAAAGCGCGGGATAAAATCGCTGAAGGTGGTTTACTCAAAGGAAGAGGCCATAAAGCCAATGGATGATGCTTCGGCAGGCTGCAAGGAGAATTGTGTATGCCCACCCGGCACACAAAGAACCTGTGCCCAGAGGAGAGCAGTTCCGGGTTCTACGGCATTTGTGCCCTCCGTTGTGGGACTTATCATGGCAGGAGAGGTTATTAAGGATTTAATAAGAAAATAAATCAGGAAATTTGTAAATATATGAGGGAATTTGAAAAATACGTACAGGTTGAGCGCAGTATAAATAAAAAATACAGAAAAAAGCTCTGGAGCCCTTTTACCACGGCAGTAAAGAGGTATCAGCTTATAAACGAGGGAGATAAAATAGCCGCCTGCATTTCCGGCGGTAAGGATTCCATGCTTATGGCGAAGCTCCTGCAGATGCTTCAGCGCTACAGCGATGTTCCGTTTGAAACGGTATTTCTCGTAATGGATCCCGGCTACAACGAGCGCAACCGCAAAAAGATCGAGGAAAACGCCGCACTTCTTAATATACCCATTACAATATTTGAGTCGGATATTTTTGACGTTGCAAACAGCGTCGATCAGTCGCCCTGTTATCTCTGCGCGCGAATGCGCAGGGGTCATTTGTATGCAAAGGCAAAAGAACTGGGATGTAATAAGATCGCCCTTGGTCATCATATGAGCGATGTCATAGAAACAACCGTTATGGCCATGTTTTACGGCTCGCAGCTGCAGGCCATGATGCCGAAGATCCACAGCAAAAATTTTGAGGGAATGGAGCTTATCCGCCCGCTTTATTGCATAAATGAGGAGGATATTCTCGATTGGAAGCGTTATAACGGGCTGGAATTTATACAATGCGCCTGCAGATTCACTGAAAACACCGCAAACAGCGGCGATGGCATAGGTGAGTCGAAAAGACAGGAAATAAAAATGCTGATAAAGGAATTAAAGAAGGGCAATCCGGGCATCGAAAAAAGCATATTCAGCAGCATTCACTCGGTGTGTCTCGATATGTTCCCAGGTTATAAAACAGGCGGAGAGGAGCATTCATTCCTGGAAAACTATACGGAAAGAGAAAATAAGGCGTAATAGAAACTATCGCCTTTATCAGTAAGGATTGATTTGAGTGAAAGACATTATATATTGCGATTTTTCAAATATATATAAATCCGTGGAAAACGGCATAAGGCTTGATTTTAGCAATCTTGAGGGCACAAACGGATATTGTTCAGCAGAAGCAATGCAGGAAATAAGAAAAGGCATTGCTTCTTTAAGTTACGATGGGGTTCATGTTCTGGATAACGGAAATTATCACTACATGAGCCTTTTTTGGATCGAAAAAATCCGTCAGCCCTTTGATCTTATCGTGTTTGACAATCACACCGATATGCAAAGATCATCCCTTATTCCGACGCTGTCCTGCGGGGATTGGATCCTTGAGGCGTTTGAGGATGAAAATATACCTCTTAATAAGCTATGGCTCATAGGTCCGCCTCAGAGTGCGTTTGACGAGACAGACGGAAGATATGCGAATCGTATAGAGTTTGTTTCAAGAGAACACATGGAGGATTTATGTATAGGGGATTCCTGTGATGATGGAATATGTCAGCTCATTGATAAGATAAGCGATTCGACATTGCCGGTTTATATTTCCGTGGATAAAGATGTATTTTCCGGTGATGAGATAGCCACGAACTGGGATAACGGAATCATGAGCCTTATCACCCTTGAAAAAATGATCGATTTTTTAAGCAAAAAACGTGAAGTGATAGGCCTTGACCTTTGCGGCGAGCCGGACATAAATAAAAAAGGCTTTTCCCGGGAATTCGAGAAAAGCCGTAAAATAGACGAACGTCTTATAAATGCGTTAGAATAATTCTTTAAGAGCCTTTTCCATGGTGGCGGCGATTTCATCGGCATCAGCCTGTGTTTTGCCGCGAACGCCGTAGTAAAGCTTAAGCTTCGGCTCCGTGCCGGATGGTCTTACGCATACCCATGCCTCGTCTGTCAGCTCGAAGAACAGCACATTTGACGCCGGAAGACCTGTTTCGCTTTCGTTGTTATTTACTATATCTTTGATCTTTCCTGTCTTATAATCTCTTACAGCAGTCACATCAAATCCGCCGATCTGCTTCGGAGCATTTTCACGAAGAGAATTCATTATATCCTGTATTTTCTGGAGACCTTCTATGCCGGAGAGCGTTATGGAATGAACGCCATCTTTGTAATATCCGTATCTCTCATACATTTCCGTAAGAGCATCCCAAAGCGTAAGATCCTTGCTCTTGTAATATGCAGCCGCCTCGCAAAGCGCAACGGAAGCCGATACGGCGTCTTTATCTCTGGCATATGTGCCGATAAG
>CAYMAY010000088.1:1341-3548 GCA_964388555.1 uncultured Lachnospiraceae bacterium | reverse complement strand
GCATCCTCTTTTTTGGCAAGCTTCATTGCGAGCTCAAACGCTTCTGCCGATTCGGGGTTGGGGTAGCTTACAGTGGGGAAATCACCGTCCGGCTTTTCTTGCTCCGGTACTACGAATACATTCTTAAATCCAAGTTCCTTAAGGGTTCTGCGAACAGGGATATTTCCCGTGCCGTGAAGCGGCGTATAAACGATTTTAATGGACTCCGCCTGCTCTTTTATCACTTCCGGATGAAGAGTGAGAGACATGAGAACTTTAAGATAAGCATCATCAACCTCAGTATTTATCACGATGTAAAGACCGTCGCGGATGGCAACTTCTTTGCTCATGGTCTTAACCTGAGAATAATCCAGAACATTGTTAACCTCTTCAGTTATTCCCGTATCATGAGGCGGTGTGATCTGGGCACCGTCCTCCCAATAAACCTTATAGCCGTTGTATTCGCTGGGGTTGTGGCTTGCCGTGATATTTATGCCGGCGATGCATCCGTAATATCTTACGGCAAATGAAAGCTCCGGTGTGGGGCGAAGAGAATCAAATACATATGCCTTTATGCCGTTTGCGTTAAGGCAGAGAGCGGCCACATCGGCAAATTCGGGAGACATATGACGTGAGTCGTACGCTATCGCAACTCCGCGGGACTGACCGTTATTTTTTATGATGTAATTTGCAAGACCCTGTGTTGCTTTTCTGACGGTGTAGACGTTCATCCTGTTCGTGCCGGCACCGATCACGCCGCGAAGCCCCGCAGTACCGAATTCCAGATCCTTATAAAAGCGATCTTCGATCTCTTTGGGATCATTGCGGATGGACAACAGCTCGTTTTTTGTGTCGTTGTCAAAGTACGGGTCATTCAGCCATTTTTCGAATTGTTCAGTAGCTTTCATAATCAATTTCCTTCCTAAAACTATTAAAAATTTTTAATTAGAAGATAACGGTTGTACATTGCCTTTTATGTATTTGATCAAAAGATCGGCGTCGTTGCGGGACGGATCTTCGATAACGTAGTCAAGCGCCTGCGCAAGCATATCGCCTACGGCAGGACCGGCCGGGTATCCCAGCTTTAATATATCGGAGCCGTTTATAGCCAATTCCTTTATGGAAACGCATTGCCCCTCCGAAACTATTGTATGGAATATACGCCTTATTTCCTTGATATTATCCAGAGTATCCAATTTACCGTATTCGCTCTTGACCATGGAATCCGCCTCCTGCACCTTAAGGAAAGACGGGAAAAGGTCTTTTCCAATAACTTTTACGGCTTTTCGTACGTTAACAGGAGTAACGGGATAGCGCCAGTCGTGATATTTTATAAGAAGCGTAACCTTTTTTATGGTGTCGTTATCCATGTTGAGACGGCGCATAAAGCTTTTGGCGATCTGTGCGCTGACCTCGCCGTGACCTTTAAAGTGGTCGGTGCCGTCCGGGTCGGTGGTGCGGACACTGGGCTTGCCGATGTCGTGCAGAAGCATCGTCAGACGGAGAATGCGATCCGGTTCGATAAATTCCATGGCTTTTATGGTATGCTCTCCCACGGAATAAATGTGGTACCGGCTGTTCTGGGGCGTATTCATCATGGTATCAAATTCTTTAAAAAATACGCGGGTGATCCCCAGCTCGTAAGCATCCCTGATATATTCGGGGTGGGGCGACACAATGAGCTTTATAAGCTCCGTGCAGATCCGCTCCACGCTTATATGCTTAAGGGAAGAACTTAAGTCGCTTATGGCATTTCTCGTCTTATGGTCTATCTTAAACGAAAGCTGAGCCGAAAATCTTACCGCACGAAGTATGCGAAGGGCATCCTCTGAGAATCTTTCAAAGGGATCGCCGACGCAGCGCACCGTCTGACTTTCGATATCGGAAAGACCGCCGTAGGGATCAACAAGGCCGCTTTCATCGTTGTAAGCCATGGCGTTTATGGTAAAATCACGTCTTTTTAAATCCTCGTCGAGGCTCTTTACAAATTCCACAGATGTAGGATGACGAAAATCGACATAGTCGCCGTCTGTTCTGTACGTCGTAACCTCGAATGCCTCTTTATCTATAAGCACCGTAACGGTGCCGTGTTCGATTCCTGTGTCAACCGTCCGCCTGAACACTGATTTTATCTCATCTGGCTGTGCGGAAGTTGTTATATCCCAATCGTTGGGCTGTCTGCCGAGAATGCTGTCTCTTACGCAGCCGCCTACGGCGTACGCTTCAAA
>CAYMAY010000088.1:0-1241 GCA_964388555.1 uncultured Lachnospiraceae bacterium | reverse complement strand
AAAAGACAAAAATTCCGATATAAGCTTGTTTGCAGAAGGTTTTGACTAAAAAAATACGGAACCGACATTTACGACAGTTCCGCATATGGTTATCATTTTGAACAAGATGCCATTATTCCGGAGAGCTCTTTCATTATCTCCGAGACTTTTATGTGGTTCGGGCAGACTTTTTCGCATGCGCCGCAGCCTGCGCAGCTGGACGGACGCTTGTCCACCGGAATAGAAGACCAGGGTCTTGTTATGAATTCTGTTGATTTTGTGAATTTGTATTCGTTGTACAGGTCTATAAGAGTCGGAATCTCCAGCCTGTGATGACAGTATTCGGTGCAGTTGTGACATGCCGTGCAGTTTATCAGCCGTCTGGATAATGCATCGTCTACAAGTGTCATTAAAATAGCAGCTTCCTTGCCGTTTAAAAGTGTGATATCACCCTCGAATATTTTCAGATCCTCTTCAAGCTGCTTCATGGAGCTTATGCCGGAGAGTATGGTTTTTACGGCTGCTGTTGACTGTACGAATCTGTACGCCCATCCTGCCGGTGTTTCGTTGGGACGGAACATGCGCAGTGTATCCTCGTAGGATTTTTCTATCTTTGTGAGCTGACCGTTTCTTAACGGACCCGTTGCCCATATGGGAAGCCCGCGCCTTCTTAAGTATTCAACGCGATCCTTCGCGCCGATAAGTGTCCAGTCGAGATAATTGAGCTGAATCTGCGCGAACTCTATATGTTCGCCGAAAACATTAAGAAAACGTTCTATTGTTGTGCATTTTCCGTTTGAATGAATGCCGAGATGGCGTATTCTGCCTTTTTCCTTTTGCTCGATAAGATATTCCATGACATGATTGTCTTTTGAAAGGTAGGAATCGATATTGAGCTCATCCACATTGTGGAGTATATAGAAATCGAAATAGTCAGTCTGACAGTCTTTGAGCTGCTTTTCGAATATCTCCTCGTATCGCGGCATATTTTTCAGTTCATAACCCGGAAATTTATCGGCAAGAAAATAGGAATTGCGATCGTACTTTGATAATGCACGCCCCAAGAATGCCTCGGCAGTCCCACCGTGATAATCATAAGCTGTTTCAAAGTAATTAACACCGTGATCAATAGCGTAGTCGATCATTTTTTTTGCGTGGACTTCGTCTATAACGGAATCATCCTGATCTAAAACAGGAAGACGACGTGTATCGAAGCCGAAGTCGGAGAGTTGTAAACCTTTAAATTCGTTGTATATCATATT
>CAYMAY010000087.1:4610-7675 GCA_964388555.1 uncultured Lachnospiraceae bacterium | reverse complement strand
CATCCGGTAAATGTTCTCCCAGAAAATGTCTGCCCTTTCTGCTTTCGCGACAAAATTCACGGATCTTTGTATTTGTGCTATCTACCTCGGATTTTAGTTCCGGGGCAGTGATACGCATGGCTCCTTCGCCGAAGATTATCATCTGCTCCGCTCCGTCGGATGTGGCTACAAAGACCTTCGCAGTGTGTTTCAGATCATTTACAGCCTTTTCTATATACTGATCCGCTGTCTGAGCTTCTTTCGTGTAAACAACGGTGATGTTCTTATACTTTTCGACATCGCCCTGATTGCCGCGAACACGATAGGCATCGAAAACTATAATGACCTCTGTATCGTGAAATCCCTTGTAGTTGCTCATGATATCCATTAGTGCGGCTCTTGCGATATCGAGGCTTGTGTCCGCAAGCTCCTTTAACTCATCCCACGCAAATACGATGTTGTAGCCGTCTATCAGGAGATATTTAGGCAGATCCTGTTGCTGTTTTTTTTGCTTCGACCACTTATCCGTACTTCCCGTGTGTTCATGCGGTCTGTCGAACACATCCCGTCCCGGACGAACCTTTCCCTTAGGCGCACCATAGGTTTTTTCGAATATTGCCTTAAGCTCCCGATCCTCCGCGCCGAAATCTCTGCTCTTCTTATTTACCGGAGAACCACTCGTGCTTTCCTTATACGGCGCATTTATCGTGCTGCTGACCGTCTTCGCCTTTTTACCGGCCATTTCGTTCTTTCGCATCTGTTCAAGGTATGACGGCAGATGCATATGCTCCGGAACGTCGTACCATTTTACCTCAAATCCCGCTCCATGCGCGCAGAAAACAGAACTCGATGGATCATCGATGTCGTTTGCCGGATCATATCCCGTATTTTCTATAACCTCTTTTTCGTTATGGCACCTCTTAAATCCTCCGGGGGCAAGATAGAGTTTTCCTCTTCCTCCTGTAAACGACGCCAGCGTAAGCGCATATCCGTTTGCCTCGGATACAGGCACGGTGCCGGTGAATATCACCGTATCTCCGGCGGTTTCCTTCATCTTGTGTTCACCGTGCATCGCAGAAAGATCCGTCATGACACGGCCGATATTCTCTCTGGGAACCTCCAGTCTGAAATCGTATACGCCCTCAAGCAGAACACTGTTTGCACTCATAAGCCCCTGACGAACAGCCCTATAAGTTGCCTGCCTGAAATCTCCGCCCTCGGTATGCTTTTCGTGGGCTTTTCCCGAAACAAGAGTTATCTTGATATCCGTAATCTCCGAATCCGTAAGCACGCCTCGGAATTTCTTTTCCGCAAGATGCGTAAGAATGAGCCTTTGCCAGTTGCGGTCAAGCACATCCTCACGACAGTTCGATGCGATCATGATCCCGCTGCCTGCCGGAAGCGGCTCCAGCAGCAAATGTACCTCCGCATAATGACGAAGCGGCTCATAATGACCGATGCCTTCTACCACGCCGTTTATCGTCTCTTTATATACAATGCCGCCCTGCTCGAAAGTGACGTCATATCCAAAACGATTTTTTATAACCTTCTGCAGCGTCTCAAGCTGGATTTCACCCATGACACCCACTTCGATGGTGCCATTTTTAGGATTCCACGAAATCCGAAGCGTCGGTTCCTCATCCTCAAGCTGTTTCATCTGCCGGAATGCACTCTGCATATCGCATCCGTCCGGAAATACGATCTGATATCTTATAACAGGCTCCATCATTCCGGCAAACGCATCCTTTTCCCTGCCGATTCCGGTGCCGGCATTGATATTTAAAGGTCCTGTCACGGCACAAACACAGCCCGGATTCGCCTCCTGCGCCGATGTATAGCTTGCTCCCGAATAAATACGAAGCTCATTTATCTTTTCGCCGTTTATGAGCATTTTGGGACGCAAGGTTCCGCCCGTCACCTTTAGATGCGTCTCACGATTTCCGTTTTTATCTCTTTTTATCTTAAATACACGGGCTGACAGACTATCATCATCCGCAGAATATCCGTCAGAACATGGAATATATTTACATATTCCATGCATCAGCCCGTCGATGCCTTCCATTTTAAGCGCCGAACCGAAATATACCGGAAATACATTGCGGGATAGAATAAGATTTTTCACCGTCTCATCCGACAATATCTCATTTTCGAAAAATTCACTTATCGCATCCTCGTCGGTGGAAGCAATCTCTTCGTGCATGTTTTCATCTGCAAAATCAACGCACCCGCTTCCAAGCTCACTTTTCAGCTCAGCCATGATTCCGGTGCGATTCGCGCCAGGCTGATCCATCTTATTTACAAATATAAATGTGGGCACATTATGCTTTTTCAAAAGCTCCCAAAGTGTATATGTGTGACTCTGCACTCCATCAGCTGCGCTGATAACTAGCACACATGCGTCAAGCACCGGAAGCACTCTTTCTGTTTCGGGCGAAAAATCAACGTGTCCCGGCGTATCGAGTAATGTTATGCCGACATTATCAAATTCCAGCTCCGCCTGCTCGGAAAATATAGTAATGCCCCGTTCCCGCTCCAGCGCATCGGTATCAAGGAAAGAATCCTTATGATCGACCCTTCCCGCATTTCTTATTGCTCCCGCTCTATATAAAATTCCTTCCGCCAGGCTCGTTTTACCCGCATCAACATGTGCGATGAGCCCGCAAACTATGTGTTTTTTAGACATACTTTCTCACAGCGGCATAATACCGTCCCTTCTTTGTGCGGCCGCTCATGCCGTCATATATATACTTGCCGAAATGCCTTATGGAGATCACATCGCCTTCTTTAAGCGTGCGGCTGGTGTCGATTACAGATATTCCGTTCACATATACCTGCTGCGACTTGATAAGCTCCGCGGCAAATGTTCTCGATTTATTTACAAGAGCCGCCGTCATCACATCGATGCGCTCGGCGGCAACATTTAACGAAAGCTCCTCAAATTCTGGTGAGAGCTCCGGGATCTCACCATCGGCGATACGGCACACTACGTCCGTATGCCGTACTTTCGTAAGTTCTGAGCAAATAAGATCGGCGATCTGTTCCATACAAAAAAGCCATGCTCTTTTGCCCTTAACTATGATATCTCC
>CAYMAY010000087.1:0-4510 GCA_964388555.1 uncultured Lachnospiraceae bacterium | reverse complement strand
AGCGTGTCTCTCTTGCATCTCGGATTACTTCAAGTGCGTCACTTTGCTCCGCAAGACTTAAGAATTCCGTATGTGTGTATCTTCCTCTGGCGTCACTCGTGCGCATCAGATCCGCTATATGTTTTTTTAAGATTCCGTTTTCCATATCTTAATTTGCAGTTTTTGGTGTCAAAGCTCCGGAGAACAGCTTTCCCGGATCCGGAAGACCTTTTGAATCAATATCGCCGTTGCTTGTATGCACCGAACCATCGGACATTATCTCGTAAAAATACTCTTTTCCCGAAATTAGTCGCTGTATCTGCATCGAATCGCCGTATAGATCGAATATGAAAAGCGGTACCACAGGTGCCATTCTCATCTGCTTAACATACTGCGACACTTTCTCAATACTTTGTGATTCTACCCCGTCTTTTGCTATAAAGAAAAGGAAAGAGCTTTCCTGAGGAATATAGTCCCATGCGGAATCGGCCGAGGCCTTTGCATCCGCATCTTCATCGTCATAATATGCGTAAAGACCGGTCCATACGTTATGTTTCTTTAGAAAGCGGAAATTCGCTCCGCAGCTATCCCCGAAGGCCGGCAAAAAATAAGCCGCGTTTGATGCCGATGAGACAAGCGATAGATCATCTTCATCCAATTCCTCATCCGGCAGTATAAAGAAGAATGCACAGTCGTCATACGTTATGAACACCTTGAGCAGATCCTCGAAATACGAACAGTTGTTTTCGAGACGTATCATATATGAATAAACACCGTATTTCCTGCACTCCGCAACAAACGGGATAAGATCGCTTGGCGTGATTCCCGTTTTATTTTTGGGATCAAGGCGTATCATAAGATCCCACGGAGCCAGAATCTTCTTTTTCTCGTCAAGGGAACGTATTTTTTTGCCGCCCACCGTAAAACTGTTATAGCCCACATTTATTCCGAAATGCTTGAGATTTCTACGGCTCGTGCACTGCAGCAAATGTTCGATGGCTATGTAATATGCGCTGTCGTCGTTTCGCAGCAGATCCTGAAATATATCATACAGATTTTTTGTAAAACGCGAATTATTGAATTTGTGTCCCAACTCCGCAAGTTTACGTATGCTTCTTCGCGGATCCTCGTATATCTCTCTTAAACCTCTGTCGATGGTTGCGTCGATTATGGCGCGTGTGATATCTTTTTTCATCAACTCTCCTTATAAGTCTATTGCATCTATCCTTAAACAACCCGGCCTATATATCAGGTCTGCTCGTCTGCAAGCCTCTTTATCAGTTTTTTTATTGATTCAACAAATTCATGGGGCGGATATAAACAGCCGGAATCGAGCCAGTATCGCACGGCGATTATATAAGCCTCACACAATACCTTTACACTTGCTTCGCCGAACACCTTATCCTCTGCCACATCATCAAACAGATAATTGACGATCGGCAGCATGGATTCGAGAAGATACTCACGCATCGAGTTCTGTCCTTCCGTCTTAAATGCGCATTTGTAGAATTTCTGGTCCTTGTAGAACATTCCGCAAACGGCCTCTATAAGATCCCAGCCGCTGTCGCATTTTGTCGTACCTATGAGCATGATGAAATCCGAATAAAATATCCAGTTCATCAGATCATATTTATCTTTGAAGTGGTAATAAAAGCTTTTTCTGTTCATGCCGCAGCCGTCGCAGATGTCGGTTATGCTTATCTTTGCAAAGCTTTTCTCCGACATTAACTTTTTCATCGATGTTGCAAGCAAGTTTTTCGTTCCGTTCGATTCGGACATGTTTCACCTCGTTATTTGCTCGAAAGAGTGAACTTAAACGCCACTCCGTTTGTATAATTCTCTGCCCAGCACTTCTGACCGTGTCTTTCGGCTATCGCCTTTACTATGGAAAGACCGATTCCGCTTCCGCCGTATTCTCTCGTACGAGCCTTGTCTACCTTATAAAATTTCGACCATATCTTATCAATCTCGCTCTCCGGTATGGGTTCTCCCGTGTTAAATACCGTAAGCGTGACAACGCCGTCGTTATCGGTGCAAGTTATGTGTATCTTCATGTCGCCGCTTACGTGATTGAGCGCATTCGAAAAGTAATTTGTAAACGCCTCTTCTATCATCATCTCGTCGCCCCAGACGAAAAGTTTCTCAGGAACATCATTGATAACTTCTACGCCCTTCTGTTTTATGACGATCGACGATGCATTTACGACGCCGCTTATCAACTCCGCAAGATCGAAGCGTATCATATCCACCTTCTCCTGACCGGACTCGAGGTTGTCAAGAGATAAGAGCTGACGCACGAGACGATTCATCCTGTGGGATTCATCTATTATAACATCACAGTAGAACTCACGGCTCTCTGCGTCCTGAGACATTTCTTTAAGGCCTTCCGCATAACCCTGTATAAGCGCAATGGGGGTTTTCAAGTCGTGAGATACATTTGATAAAAACTCGCGGCGGCGTTCGTCTATCTGCTCTTTTTCACGTATATCCTTTTCAAGCTGAAGATTGGCGCTCTTCAGCCGGCTTATGGAAAGCTCCAGCTTATCTGACATCTTGTTGAAGTTTTCGCCAAGCTGTCCTATCTCGTCCTCTCCGCCGCTGGTGTAACGTGCGTCGAAATCGAGATCCGCCATTTTCTTTGATATTACATTGAGCTCGTCTATAGGCTTGGTTATCTTTTTTGTCGCGCGCAATATGATAAAACAGCTTGCCGCCAGCACGATTCCGCCTATGAGAATGTAGAATCGCAGCGAAAGATCCACCGCATCGCGTATGCCGGCTACAGGATATCTTACGACATAGTAGTAGCCGTTGTCGAGCTTTCCGAATAATTCAAGATAATCTATGTCATCTTTAAAGTACACAACCGTATATTTGTCAGTAGCGTACTGGATTTTTGTGCTGTCGCCTTCCAGATTCATGACGCTTCCGAACATACGGTTCACCATGTTCTCACCGTCCCGGGAATTTGTTTCAGCAAATGAAAAATTCGCATCTGCCACGGCAAATACAAGGCCGTTCTGGGAACAATATGTCATAAACGATTCCATTTCATCGGTTCCGTAGCATTTGTTTACAGTATTATAGCTTTCGATAAGAATGTTCTGCTTTTTTTCCGTGTAAAAGCGTTCCATAAAGGCATAATGGAAGATGCCTATGGCAAATATCATGATCACTATTATCGAAATAAACATAGCGGCTACGCGCTTTTTCAGGGATTTCTTCATTTCTTGTCCGCCTCGAATTTATATCCCATTCCCCATATTGTTTTGATGCATTCGCCCTTTTCGCCCATCTTGCTTCTGAGCTTTTTAACGTGGGTATCGATGGTTCTTGCATCGCCGTAGTAATCATAGTTCCACACATTGTTAAGTATGTTTTCTCTTGAAAGGGCTATGCCGGCATGTTCCATAAAATATGCCAGCAGTTCAAACTCCTTGAAACTTAAGTCGATCTGTTTTCCGTCTATTGTAACGGTATGTGCCATCTTGTCGATGGTTATGCCTTCCGATGATATTGTGGAGCTCTCGTCAGGCTTAGTACGCCTGAGCACAGCCTCAACTCTTGCAACGAGTACTCTGGGGCTGAATGGCTTGGAAATATATTCATCAACACCGATGCTGAATCCCGTAAGTTCGTCCTTTTCGGTATCTTTTGCCGTGAGCATTATTATAGGAACTTTTGAAATACGTCTTATCTCTTTCGCCGTCTGCCAGCCGTCCATTTTTGGCATCATAACATCCAGTATGATAAGATCGATATCCTTGTTTTTCAGGAAAACGTCCAGACCTTCCTCTCCGTCCTGCGCCTCAAGCACCCTGAAATTATTCATCGCAAGGAAATCACGTACAAGTTTTCTCATTCTGCTTTCATCATCAACGACGAGTATTGTTTTTTCTTCCATGGTATATGCCTCACTTTTACAGTATTAATCTTCGTAGTGCCCTTTACATGCAATTATCCACAAAAATCCATTTTCATCTATATTATATACCAACCTATTGGCATCATCTATTCGCCTGCTCCATGCTTTTCTGTGTTTAAGAGGCTCCGGCTTTCCAATGCCCTGTGATATTCCTTCTCTTTCAATGGATTTTATAAGTTCATTTATTCGCTTTAAAGTTTTTCTATCTTGTGTTTGCCAATATAGATAATCATCCCATGCCCTGTCAGCCCATAACTTTTTCATTAGTCCACCTCAATCAATTCATGTTCCTGACCGTTACCGGCTTCCAGCTGGGCAATTCCTCTGTCAATCATGGCAAGGTATTCATTATTTCTTGCCGCTTTTTCCAACTGATTATATTTATCAAGACTCATTAAAACAATATTTTTCTCGTTTTTCCTCGTCACAATTACAATCTCCTGAAAATCTGAAGCTTTATCGCAATAATCTTTTAAATTGTTTCTAATTGTTGAATAATTTACTGCTAACATATTTAACACCCCGCCTCTATATTGTTCGATTTATTGTACTGTTTTTTGTACAATAATTTTGTCACATTATAATATATATGTCAACCTAAATACC
>CAYMAY010000086.1:3835-7794 GCA_964388555.1 uncultured Lachnospiraceae bacterium | reverse complement strand
GAATTCAGAAGCGTGGATTTGCCGGCGTTTGTGTATCCCACTATGGCCGCGGTGAACATATTATTTCTCTTGCGGCTCTTCCTTATGGTATCACGATGAGCACGCACTTCCTCAAGCTGTTTTTTAAGCGCGCCTATCCTTTCGCCGATAATACGTCTGTCACTCTCCAGCTTTTTCTCACCGGGTCCCCTTGTTCCTATTCCGCCGCCCTGTCTTGAAAGAGATCTTCCGAGACCTACGAGCCTGCTCTGTCTGTACCGAAGCTGTGCAAGCTCTACCTGTATCTTACCTTCACTGGTGCGGGCTCTCGACGCAAATATGTCCAGTATAACAAGGGTTCTGTCCATAACCTTGCACTCAAGCTCATCCTGAAGATTATTAAGCTGCGCCGGAGAAAGCTCGTCATCGCAGACAATGCCGTCTGCCTCGAACATATATATCATCTGACTCAGCTCTTCTATTTTTCCTTTTCCTATGTATGTCCCGGGGTGCGGCTGCTCGCGGCTCTGCAAAAGCGTTCCAACCACCATTGCGCCGGCGGTTTTTACAAGATCACGAAGCTCCACAAGAGAAGCTGCGGCTTCACTTTCGGACTCGGACGCAACGCCCACAAGTATTACTCTTTCCTGTCTTTGATCCGTACTGACCATAAGCACCTCTCATCGTCAACTGTGTAAGAGAAACAGCGATTCATTTTTCATTTCCTTATCATCGGGATATTTTTGCAGATATTCTTCGACTTTCGTCTGCGCGGTATCGAAATCCAGCATTTTCTCGTATACTACTACTTCATTAAAGAGCAGACTCTTCTCTGTCCTGCTATCATTGCATTTCAGCCCCTGATCAATATACACAAGGGCGCTTTCATAATCCTCTTCTGCCATAGAACACATTGCAAGGCCGTTGTATGCCGCGGCGTCGTTTCCGCCATCGTTCAGCATATCCATGAACAGTGCTTTGGCTCCGGAAACGTCTCCGTTATCAAGATAAATATTCGCCAGCATCTGAGTCCCATTCGCGTATCCCGACTCTATGGACTTATTCAGATATGAGCACGCGTTTTCATAATCATCGAGATAGTAATAGGCAAGGCCTTTGAAGGCCTCGTCTTCACCGGCAGACGTATCCGTCGAAACAGCTTTTTCGAGATATTCCGCTCCGTCACCTTCTAAATTTATATCTTTATAGGCTTCATAAATAAAGAGGCATATTTCTATCTTATCATCGCCGTTTGCGGCAAGTTCAAAGCACTGCGCGGCGCTGTCCTGGTCGCCGTTATTCAGATAAATGCGGCCTTCCAGCGCATAAGCCATCTCGGGATCCGAACCTTCTTCCAGTTCATTATATATCTCAACAGCCTCATCCATCCTGGAATCGCCTATAAGTGCCTCCGCCTTGTAAAGCATCACATCCTGCTTAAATTCATTGTTTTCGTGCTCCATTGCCGAAAGGCTCAAGTCAAACATATTTACGGCATATTCATAGCTTTCACTGTAAAGATAGACAAGTCCCAATCCTCTGTAGCCTTCGGCTTTTCGCCCATCCTCATCCACAGCCTTTTGGAAATCCGCGGTTGCCGTCTCGTAATTGCCGTTTTCGAGAGCCTGCATACCGCTTTCGTAGGCGCCGGAATCCTCTTTAGCACCTGCGCAGCCGGTCATACTAAAAAAAGTGCATGCCAGACACGCAACAGCAGTTATTCCGAACATGCACCTTTTCTTACTCAATGTTACTCCTCCAGTCCCTCTTGCCTTATAACGTCTACAACATATTCCACGTTTTTACGGCATATATCATCAGTCTTCGCCTCTACCATAACACGTATAAGCGGTTCTGTCCCGCTCTTTCGCACAAGAATCCTGCCTTCGTCACCGAGAGCCTTCTCAACCTCGCTGACGGCATTTTTGACGTTCGCGTTATTCAGCGCGCTCTCTTTATTCTTAACTCTTACGTTTATCAGAAGCTGCGGATATATCTCCACCTCGCCGGCAAGCTCTTTAAGGGATTTCTTCTTTGCCGTCATCGCCTCCAGCATCATGATGGCCGTGAGCATTCCGTCTCCCGTAGACGCAAACTCGCTGAAAATGATGTGACCGGACTGTTCGCCGCCGATGCTGTAGCCGTTTTCAACCATTGCCGCCGATACGTATTTATCGCCCACGTCCGTCTTAACGTAAGACATTTTTTCTCTGTCTAACGACTTATAAAGACCTATATTCGACATAACCGTCGTAACGATCGTATCGTCTTTAAGCCTTCCGTTTTCCTTTAAATACTTTCCGCAGACATACATTATCCTGTCGCCGTCGATCTCGTTGCCGTCCTCGTCTACCGCAAGACAGCGGTCCGCGTCGCCGTCAAATGCGAAACCGGCAGCCAGTTTATTTTCCTTAACGAAATCCTTTAACGCTTCCAGATGAGTGGAACCGCATTTTTCGTTTATGTTTACCCCGTCCGGCTTGTTATTTATGATCATAGCCTCTACGCCGAGCCTTTTGAATAACTCCGGTGCAAGGGCGGATGCGCTTCCGTTTGCGCAGTCAAGACCTATTTTCACATCGCCTATCGGGCAGCCAAGTGCCGAGATCAGATGATCTGCGTACTCCTCACGACCCTTTGAATAGTCTATGACCTTGCCTATATCATTCTTTCTCGCATAAGGCAGGCTGTCCTCAACCTCGTCTATATATTCTTCAATCTGCGCCTCAATGGCGGCCTCGATCTTCTCTCCGCGTGCGTTAAGAAGCTTTATTCCGTTGTCGTAATACGGATTGTGGCTTGCGGATATCATAACACCGCAATCAAAACCGTCCTTCTTTATAAGATACGATACGCTGGGCGTCGTTGTAACATGCAAGTGATATACATCAGCCCCCGATGCGGTAAGACCGGCCGTTATGGCGGACTCCAGCATATATCCCGAAAGCCTTGTATCCTTTCCTATCACGACTTTCGCGCGATGATCCTTGCCGTAATAAGAGCCTATAAAACGACCTATCTTATACGCGTGCTCCGCCGTAAGATTTATACTGGCCTCCCCTCTGAAGCCATCCGTTCCGAAATATTTACCCATTTTACTTTTCCCTTTTATGCGTGCTACAATACTTTATACATTAAGCATACAGATTGTTGCTGTACACTCCGTTCCCGACAAGCTCTTTGAATGCATCCTGCACGTACTGCCTGTCCTCCTGATATGTTACACCGAACCACTTCGCGGAAGTTTCCAGCACCTGAACCGATGCCTTACCCGCCTTAAGAAGCTCGTCTATATATATCGGCAGTAAAAATTCACCGCTTATATTATCTTCTGTCTTGTCGAGGAAATTCTTAAATCCATCATCCAGCAGATCTATGAATCCCGGGTTAAATCCCCACATATTCATGGAAACAGGTGTATCGGGATCGATGATCCTCTCGCCCGAAGCATTCTTTACGATGCCGCCTCTTTCACATTTCTCGATATTTTTCGTCTCGTCTATTTTAAGCAATCTGTTGCTGCTGTCAACTACACATATACCTCTCGTAACGCCGCCGTTATCACTCAGCGTGTTTCCGAGCTTGAATCCCATCATGCATATCTCACCGGGATCGCTATTTTCTGCGCTCTGTTTTTCCAGATGCTCGTACATAATACGATATGTATCGACACCGTAATAATCATCGGCATTTATTACGACAAACGGCGTATTTACGGCATTCTTGCAGCACAAGATTGCCTGGCCCGTTCCCCACGGCTTTGTTCTCTCAGCCGGCTTTTCATAGCCTTCCGGCAGATCATCCAACTCCTGGAATACGTACTCCACGTCAACAAGCTTTTCGAGTCTGTTTCCGGTAGCCTCACGGAACTCATCCAGAATATCTTTCCTTATTACAAAAACCACCTTGTTAAATCCGGCTGCAAGCGCATCGTGTACTGAATAATCTATGATAAGCTCTCCCGACGGTCCTACCGGCGT
>CAYMAY010000086.1:0-3735 GCA_964388555.1 uncultured Lachnospiraceae bacterium | reverse complement strand
CTGTCTATAAGCTCGTCCAGATCCCCGTTTAACACGGAATCTATTTTATGAAGTGTAAGCTTGATACGGTGATCTGTCACGCGGCCCTGCGGAAAATTATACGTACGTACCTTTTCCGAACGGTCTCCCGTACCAACCTGATTTTTTCTCTCACTGGCTTCTTTTTCGTGACGTTTCTCCAGCTCTGCCTCGTAAAGCCTTGAGCGAAGCACTTTTAAAGCCTTTTCTTTATTTTTAAGCTGCGATTTTTCGTCCTGACATGAAATAACTATTCCCGTAGGTATATGTGTAAGACGAACTGCGGAATCCGTCGTATTGACGCACTGTCCGCCGTTACCCGAAGCCCTGAATACATCGAAACGGCACTCGTTTAAGTCCAGCTTAAAATCTATCTCCTCTGCCTCCGGCATTATGGCAACGGTAACGGTAGATGTATGTATTCTTCCGCCGCTTTCCGTCTCCGGAACTCTCTGTACGCGGTGAACGCCTTTTTCGTATTTCAGCCGGGAATAGGCGCCTCTGCCGTTTATCATAAACGTGACTTCCTTGAAGCCGCCGAGACCGTTTTCGTTAAAGCTTAAGGTCTCGCATTTCCAGCATCGTCCTTCGGCGTACTTATTATACATCCTGTATATTTCATACGCAAACAAAGCAGCCTCGTCTCCGCCCGCGCCTGCTCTTATTTCCACTATTACGTTTTTCTCATCATTGGGATCTTTTGGAAGAAGAAGTATCTTGAGCTCTTTTTCGAGCCTTTCCTCGTCTTTTTTCGCGGCCTGAAGCTCTTCCTTAAGCATCTCCCGCATGTCCTCGTCCTTCTCCTCATCGAGAAGCTCAAGGCTCTCCGAGACGGTCTGCACCGCGTTTTTATAGCTCTTGTACGTGCTGACAATAGGCTGCAGCTCCGCCTGCTCCTTTAAGAGCTTCTGGAAAAGGCGGCTGTCGCTTATGGTTTCCGCATCGCTGAGCCTGTGCATTATTTCTTCCTGTTTATTAAGTATGTCTTCTAATTTATCAAACATTAATTTCCTCTGATCTAAGGATGCAACACCATAACCACTTACCCGAAGCGGCTAAATGCCCATGTTTTTGAACAGCGCCGCTTTTACCACCCGCGGCAGATCATTCAGATCATTTATAACGCATATATCGGAGAATCCCGCATCTTTCAAAATAAGTGAAACATCTTCCGGCTGATCGCTGCCGATCTCAAGAAAGATCGTTCCGCCACTCTTTATATGCGCCGCTCCGTCTTTTGCTATTATCCTGTAAAAATCCAGACCGTCGTCTCCTCCGTCCAACGCAAGGATCGGATCGTGAACCCGTACTTCCTCCTGAAGGAAATCTATATCGCTTCTTTTTATATAAGGAGGATTAGAAACAAGGATATCATACCGGGATGATATTTTTTCGAACATGTCACTTTTTATAAAATCGCATTCGGCATTGTTTCTAGCGGCATTTTGCCTTGCCACCTCCAGTGCCGCATCGCTTATGTCCGCCGCCGTGACCTTTACATCTGCCTCGCAGGCAAGAGTGACGGCAATACATCCGCTGCCCGTACACATATCAAGAATGCTCATTCCAGGCCTGATCACCTCTAAAGCCTTCTCGATCAGGATTTCCGTATCGGAACGCGGAATAAGTACGTTTCCGTTCACATAAAAATCTCTGCCGTAAAAACAGGTCTCGCCGATGATATGCTGAAGAGGTATACGCTCACCTCTTTTTGATATAAGACCCGAAAGCTTTTCGGCATCCGCCGAATTTATGGCATCATCTCTATGCAGGAAATATTCACTTCTCGTGCATTTGACAACATGCTCCAGCAGGAGATATGCATCCGTTCCCGGATCCGGTACACCGCATTCTTTTAAATATTCCGTTGCCGCCCCAAGAGCATTTTTTAGGCTTATATCATTCGGGAGTCTGAACATCTTCATATCCAAAATTTTTCTTCAAAAACGCACGCCAGTCGAACACGGCTTCAACAGCCTTTATTGCAACCTCCACCATGGACTCGTCCGGCTCACTTGTGGTCAATTTCTGCAATGCCATGCCGGGCTTGCTTAAAGCATTTACAAATTTATTTTCGGAGTTTCCCGCCCATCTGATTATCTCGTAGGACACACCGGCTATTACCGGAATCAGCGCAAGCCTTATGATTATCCTCAGCGCGTGGGATTCCACCTGTATGAACATTATGAAGATGACGCTCACAACGATAACAAAGAAAAGAAAGCTCGTACCGCATCTCTTATGAAGTCTTGAGCTCTTCATTACGTTACCGACGCTCAATTCAAGCCCGTTTTCTATGCAGTTTATGCACTTATGCTCAGCGCCGTGATACATAAAAGTGCGCTGGATATCCTTCATTCTTGAGATAGCCCATATATATATGAGGAAAAATACGATCCTTATCACCGCCTCCGCCGTGGAAATAAGCAGTTTTGAATCCGTCCACATCGAAAAGATATTACTTATGTAGTAAGGCGCCACCATAAATATGGCCACCGCCAGAACTACTGCCAGCACAAGAGCAAATGTCATTGCATTGCTGTCTTCACGCTCACGCTTCTTTTTTAAAGCCTTGAGTTCTTCAGGCGTAAGACCTTTTTCCTCTTCTTTTTGTTTTTCAAGCTCTTCGTCATCTATAAAAAATTCCGCGGAATACATAAGACAGTGCATACCCATGACAAGGGATTCCACAAAACTGAAGACGCCTCTTATGATAGGAATGTTTTTCCACGTTCCTTCCCTTGAGCCGCCTTTTACTTTTTCAATCTTTACGGCAATATCGTTGTCCGGTTTTCTGACTGCGATAGCGTACTCGCCCCTGTTGCGCATCATTATGCCTTCAAGAACAGCCTGTCCGCCTATGCCTGAATTTACTTTAGAGTTCATAAAAAACCTTTTCTTAGTTTAGAAAAGGTCGAGAGAAATATAACCCTCGACCCTCGCATTTCATAATATAATTGTAAACCTGAATTACATACCATATTTCTTGTTGAATCTCTCGATACGTCCACGTGCCTGAGAAACTTTCTGCTGACCGGTATAGAACGGATGACATTTCGAGCAAATCTCGACGTGTATGTCCTTCTTCGTAGAACCTACAGTAAATGTATTTCCGCAGTTACAGGTTACAGTCGCCTGATAATATTCTGGATGTATTCCTTCGCGCACTTCTTTCACCTCTTCCATTTATAATTTCTACAGGTCACATCGACCGTTTTTGTCATAAATAGCGAGAGGGGGATTCGAACCCTCGACACTGCGGGTATGAACCGCATGCTCTAGCCAACTGAGCTATCTCGCCATATTATATATCGGAACTTTTATTTACTGGGGCCTATAGGGCTCGAACCTATGACCCTCTGCTTGTAAGGCAGATGCTCTCCCAGCTGAGCTAAGACCCCTTACGAATCGTTCCGCAACTCGCTTTGCTATTATATAATCAATTATTGCAATTTGTCAACACAAATTTATTTTTTTCGTTGACAATTCATTTTTTATATAATATAATCATTTTTGCCTTTGAACGGCAAGCATTCGAGGCACAATCGTGCAGCGGCTCATGCACTTACTTACGGGGTGTGGCTCAGTTTGGCTAGAGCGCCTGCTTTGGGAGCAGGAGGCCGCAGGTTCGAATCCTGTCACCCCGAGCAGCGATAATTTAATATGCAGGTGTAGTTCAGTGGTAGAACACCAGCCTTCCAAGCTGGATATGTGGGT
>CAYMAY010000085.1:4043-7845 GCA_964388555.1 uncultured Lachnospiraceae bacterium | reverse complement strand
CAGCATCTATCCCTACGGCGATAAGACAAAAGAAGTTTATCAGGTGCGGGGGAACTGTGATATGTTCAGTAAAGAGCGTGACAGCATAGTTGCCGATATTTGCGGACACAGGATCTTTATAACTCATGGTTCTTCACAGGCCGTTAAACGCGGCATCGAGAGATTGGCTCTTGAGGCGTCACAAATAGGCTGTGACGTTGCACTTTTCGGTCATACCCACGAACGCTTTCACGGCGAGAATCAGGGAGTTACATTATTTAACCCCGGTTCGTTAAGAAGCGGCAGCTATGGTGCGCTGACGCTCGGTAACAATAGAGTAGAACTTATTTGGAAAAATATTTGATCAGCAGAAAACGTCTGCTTATGCCGGCATGATCGGATTTTCTGCTTTTGGAACTTAAATCATTTAATCGAGGTTAGTCACATGATATTGTTTATAAATTCATGTTTCAGGAACGGTTCTAGGACTTTACGTCTCGCCAGGCATTATTTATCAAAATGCGAGGGCGATATTACAACCATTGAAATCGGCGATACTAATATCGAGCCGTTAAGAAGAAATTCCTTAAAAATATATAATAAATCCGTCGGAAGCGCAGTTTACGACGATGCTATGTTCGATATTGCGAAACAGTTTGTCGCTGCCGACGAGATAGTCATTGCCGCTCCGTTTTGGAACTTCGGCATTCCCGCTGCGCTTCACGTGTATCTTGAAATAGTCTGCACGCAGGGTATAAGCTTCGATGTGTCGAAAAGCGGCGAATATTACAGCCTTTGCAAGGCAAAAAAGCTTACATATATAACAACAGCCGGCGGATATATCCCTGAAAACGATCATGCATTCGGATTTATCAAAACACTTTGCGAAAAATTCTGGAAGATTGAAGACGTCAGATATTACAAGGCAGATGGCATAGATATAGTAACAAACGATGCCGAGGCAATATTAGATCGTGTCATGTACGAAATGGACAATGTATGATCATCGGAGGGCAGCATGCGTATTTTGATAGCGGAAGACGAGATCGAGCTTGCGAAAGGTCTTAAATATCTTCTTGAAAAGAACAACTTTACCGTCGATATTGCAAACGACGGTGTTGAAGCATGCGATTTTATAAAAGGGGCGGAATACGATGTTATCGTTCTTGACATAATGATGCCAAGGAAAAACGGTCTGGATGTTTTGCGGGATTTGAGAAGATCCGGAAACAATGTGCCCGTTATGATGCTTACGGCAAAATCGGAGATAGACGACAGGGTCGAAGGTCTGGAATGCGGCGCGGATGATTATCTGCCAAAGCCATTTGCCACCAAAGAATTTATCGCAAGAGTCAAGGCTCTCTCAAGAAGAAGTACGCTTTATACGAGCAAACAGATTCATATCGGAAATACCTGCCTTGATTGCAATACCTACGAGTTGTCGGCAGCGTCGTCTGTAAGGCTTAATAATAAGGAATATCAGCTTGCGGAGCTGTTTTTTAAATATCCGGACGTTGTGTTTTCTGTTACAAGGCTTATGGACAGGGTTTGGGGGCAGGAGAGTGAATCCTACATAGATGTTGTCTGGACATACATCGGCTTTTTGAGGAAAAAGCTGAAGCAGATCTCCTCAAATGTTGAGATAAAGACGGTTCGCGGAGTCGGATATATTCTGGAGGCGCCTAAATGCTGAAGAAAATGCGCTGGCGGTTTATCGCCTCGGCAATGATCTCATTTGCCGCGGTAACGATAGCCCTTATCATAGGAATAAATATCATAAATCATGTCAGAACGAGAAATGACGAAGACCAGGTTATCGATATGCTTACCGAGTATGAGCAGGCGATAATCGTAACACCGGATACGGATTTTCCGATAATAGGCGATATTCCGGGCACCGGCGGCCGGGAGGCGGAATTCATAACGCGATTTTTCTCCGTCCATTACGATTCGTCCGGCAAAGTTTCCGTTATATCGAGAGATCATATATCATCTATAAACAATACCACTGCTCTCGAATATTCCGAAAATGTTATCATCAAGGGCGTCGAGCGGGGGTATTATGGCGAATACCGTTACCGTATCTCGCGCACGTCAAACGGGATCACGGTACTATTTTTAAATATTTCAAATGACAAAACCTACATGTCGGGTCTGATGCGAACGTCGATAATAATAGGCGTGATCGCCCTTGCACTGGTGTTTGTTCTGATAATGCTGCTTTCAAAAAAAGCGATCAGGCCGTTTGTAAAAAACGTAGAACGTCAAAAGCGTTTTATTACCGATGCGGGTCACGAATTAAAAACTCCGATAACGTCCATATCCACAAGCGCTGATATCTTAAGCATGGATGACGAAGATAATGAGTGGGTAAAAAACATTCAAAACCAGACGGTTCGTTTGTCGAAGCTTGTAAATGAACTGGTCATGCTCTCAAGATTTGATGAGGGAAATGATTCCTACGAAAAAGAAAATTTTTCGCTCAGCGAAGCTGCGTGGGAGGTAAGTGAACCGTTCGTCGCCATCGCCAATGCAAAGGGATTTTCATACTCGCAGGACATAGAAGACGGAATGATCATAAAAGGCAACAGACACACCATCGCACAGTTGATCTCCATTTTTCTCGACAATGCGATAAAGTACACGCTTCCGGGCGGAACAATCCATTTTTCCGTATATAAAAAGCATTCAAAATTTTACATTGATGTGATGAACAGCTGTGAAATTCCGGATATAGACGATCTTAACAGGCTGTTCGACAGATTCTATCGACCGGATGATTCAAGATCCAAAAAAACAGGCGGAACAGGCATAGGACTTTCTGTTGCGCAGGCAATCGTTGAACTTCATGGAGGAAAAATCTCTGTAAATAAGGTCGGAGACAACAAAATATTATTCAGGGCAATCCTATGATAAGCGGAGCAGAGAAATTTGCTCCGCTTTTTCAGGTTCATTTCAGGAACCGGTGTTAGACTTTCTTCATTGTGTAAAAATCTCAGAGGAGGAAGCATATGATATCGGTTGAACATTTAACCAAATATTACGGAGATGTGCTTGCCGTCGATGACATTTCTTTTGAAATAGAAGAAGGTCATATATATGGATTTTTGGGTCCGAACGGCGCAGGAAAATCAACGACGATGAATATTATGACGGGCTGCCTTTCTGCTACAAGCGGAAAAGTGCTTATAGGCACCCATGATATTTATGAAGAACCAAACGAGGCGAAAAAGCTTATCGGATACCTTCCGGAGCAGCCGCCCCTTTACCCGAATGAAACACCCCTCGAATATTTGAAATTCGTCGGTGAGGCAAAAGGTCTTAAAGGTGAAAAACTCAAACAGAACATAAACGAGGTTATAGGACAGGTTGGACTTGAAAACGTAAAGAACCGTCTTATTTCGTCGCTTTCAAAAGGTTACAAGCAGCGTGTCGGCATCGCCCAGGCGCTTCTTGGCGATCCTAAGGTTATAATTCTCGACGAGCCCACTGTCGGGCTTGATCCCATTCAGATCATAGACATAAGAGAGCTTATTAAAGAGCTCGGAAAGAACAGAACGATAATATTCAGTTCACATATACTTTCCGAAGTTCAGGAAATATGCGAAAAAGTTCTCATTATATCCAGCGGAAAACTTGTTGCCTTCGATTCTCTCGACAGACTTGAGCAGGGACTGAGTTCAACAGGAAAGATAATCGTTAAATCGGATATAACAAAAGAAGCGGCCGACGATATACTTTCTACGATCGACAGCATAACGGATTGGGCTGCGGTATCAGATAATGATACGATTACGCTTCATATAGAAACATCAGCAGAGGA
>CAYMAY010000085.1:0-3943 GCA_964388555.1 uncultured Lachnospiraceae bacterium | reverse complement strand
CACGACCGAAGCTAGCGGAAAGGAGGAAGAGTAATGACTGCCGTTTTAAAACATGAACTATCAAGCTATTATCATTCACTTGCCGCGTACATATTCAGCGCGTGCCTCCTTGTTTTTGTCGGCATAGGCGCTATGTTCTACAATATTCAGGCATCGGTTTCGAACTTTGAGTATGTTCTTAATTTTGTCTGCATAGGACTTGTAATAATCGTGCCCGTACTTACAATGAGGGTTTTTGCTGAGGAGAAAAAGCTCAAAACGATCCAGCTTTTATATTCACTCCCGTTAAAATCCACTCAGATAGTATTGGGAAAATTTTTATCGACGATAATAATATTTGCGGTACCGATGATAATCATTTCGTTCTATCCGCTTATTTTTGCTGCATACGGTGAGGTTTATCTTCCTACATCATACGGCTCCATAGTTGCATTCTTTATAATGGGCGCTGCGATGATATCAATAGGAATGTTTATTTCGACGCTTACGGAAAACCAGGGCTTCGCAGCGGGAATCGCCATCGGAATCTTCGCATTCAATTACTACAGCGTAAAGCTTTCGGAGTATATTTCCACATCTGCAGTCGGCACTGTCATCGCACTTGCGGTAATTGCCATACTGATCGGACTCCTTGTTAAGAGTGTTACAAAAAATTCCAACGCCGGCTTCTATACATCAATTGTTATTTTAGCCATCGTCTGCGTAATAAGCTTTGTAAAAAGCTCTCTGCTTGACAATATCCTGCCGGATCTTATGTCGAAGCTTTCGCTTTTTGAGCATTTTAATCCGTTCGTAAACGGAATATTCGACCTTACATCTATAGTATTTTATGCGGCAGTTATAGTGTTCTTCCTGTTTCTGTCTGTTCAATCACTTGAAAAACGGAGGTATAACTGATGAAATTTCCGAAATCAGATAAACCTAAAAATACATTAGCATTAAAGGGCGGCACGTATTCACTTATTATGACGTTTATCATCCTTGTGATCCTCGTTGTGGTAAATGTGTTTGTAAACGTATTGCCCACAACAGCCACAAAATATGATATGAGCGCGACGCAGCTTTACTCCATTACAAGTAATACGAAGGCTGTAGTAAATAAGCTTACAAAAGACGTAAATATTTACTGGGTCGTTCAGGCAGATGAGGAGAATCAGGTCATCGAAATGCTTCTTGCGAAGTACGAAAGCCTTTCCGACCACATAAATGTTGAAAAGAAAAATCCGGACACGTATCCCACATTCACACAGCAGTACACCGATGAGGACGTTGCCAACAACTCTCTTATAGTTGAGTGCGGTGATTCCAGCAAGTACATCCCCTACAGTGACATTTTCACGCAGGAGGCTGATTATACAACTTACTCGTATGTAAATTACTTTGACGGTGAGGGCGCTATCACATCTGCGATAAATTACGTTACAAGCGATACTCATCCGAAGATCTACATTCTGGAAGGTCACGGCGAGGCAGATATTCCGTCAACCTTCGAATCACAGATAGAAAGAGAAAATTATGAAACCGAGTCGCTTTCACTTTTGAGTGAATCAGAGGTTCCGGAAGATGCATCCGCATTGTTTATCTATTCACCGGCATCAGATATATCAGAGGAAGAGAAGGATATCTTATCAGATTACCTCAACAACGGTGGAAAGATAATGGTATGTGCAGGCACAACAGAGGACGGAACCCTTACAAATCTGTATTCATTGCTTGCAGATTACGGAATCACCACACAGGATGGCGTAGTTATTGAGGGTGACACAGAGTATTACGCATTCCAGCAGCCATATATTCTTATGCCGACACTGGGAGACAGCGATATCACAGAGCCACTTACAGATGAGAATTATTACGTGCTTATGCCCATCTCACAGGGTCTTAACGTAGGCGAGACGGACAACGCAACTGTTACAACACTCCTTACAACGTCTGATTCGGCCTTTAATAAGCCTGATGGTGTAAATATCACAACATACGAGAAAGAGGACGCAGATACAGACGGTCCGTTTGCACTGGGTGTTGATATTGTTACAAATACCGGCGGCGAGATGATATGGTATTCATCATCCTATTTCCTTGATGATACGTATAATTCGTATTCTTCAGGTGCTAACGTAAACCTTGCCATGAACTCGTTCTCGCAGCTTATTGGTGAGTCTGATACGCTTTCCATAAGAAGTAAATCGCTCAGCTACAATTATCTTACAATAAGCAGCTCCGATGCGGCAGTTATACAGGCCGTCATGATAGCCGTCATACCGGCAGCGTTTATTGCCATCGGAATAGTAATAATAGTAAGAAGGAGGCTTAAGAATGCAAAAGTCTAAAAAACTTGCCGCAGCGGGAGTAGTTCTTGCCGGAGTATGTGTTCTGACTTTTGCCGTAAGCAATTATCAGCAAAAATCAGAGGAGATAAAAGAAAGCGGCGAAACGGTTCTTTCAATAGCCGCAGATGATGTGACAGCTCTTTCCTGGTCCTACGACGCAGACGCCATTAACAGCGAAACAGAAAGTTCAAGTTCATCAGAAGATGCCGATAACGAGGTAACAGGAACGCAGGAATTTTCATTCACAAAGGATGAAAGCTGGTCGTACGATGAGGACAGCGAATTCCCTGTAAGCGAAGAAAAAATAAACAACCTTCTTTCTGTATTTCAGGACTTCAGCGCAGCATTTGAAATAGATGACGTAGACGATTATGATCAATACGGCTTATCCGATCCGATATGCACAATAAACATAACCACTGCGGATAAAGATTATGAGATCAAAGTCGGCGACATCAGCAAGATGGACAGCCAGAGATATGTTTCCATAGACGACGGAAATGTTTATCTTGCAACAGTAGATCCCATGGAAAGCTACGCATGTACGCTTCAGGGTGTTATAGATGGCGATGTGGTTCCTTCGTTTGATACCGTATCTAAGATAACATTTACAGGCGACAATGATTACAGCATAGAATACAACGAGGATGGCGGAAAGTCGTACAATTCATCTGATGTTTATTTCGCGGATTCAGATGGTGAGACCATTGCTTTAGATAACACAACTGTTACTTCTTACCTGAGCACGTTGTCTTACATGGATCTTTCGGAATACGCTACATATACAGCTACCGAGGATGACATGGCGACATACGGATTAGATGATCCGGATCTTACAATAAGTGTTGATTATACATCGGAGGATGATACAACAGGAACGTTCACCATGAGCATTGCGAGAGATCCATCTGAGACAGAAGAGATAACGGATGATAATGTAGATGATGTTAATGCATATGCCATGGTAGACGGTTCCAAGATAATATACAAAATCTCGGGATCCACATATCGAACTTTGATGGCATCTTCAACGGATGATCTTCGTCATAAAGACATTTACACGGCTGACACCGATGACATGACAGAAATCACCGCATCCATAGACGGTACAGAGTATACCATTACATCAAAAGGTTCCGGCGATGACAAGAAGTGGTACTGCAGCGATAACGAGGTAGACCTTACCGATTTCACATCGGCACTTACAGCACTTTCAGCTGACAGCTTTACAAACGAAAGCGCCGCTGATAAAGAGGAATTATCATTGACTATAAAGCTTGATAACGATTATTCATCTGAGATCAGCATTGCTCTTTACAGGTATGACGGAACAAATTGTCTTGTTTATGTTAATGATGAGCCGACGGCATTTGTCTCACGAGAGCTTGCGGTTGATCTTGAGGAAGCTGTAAACGCAATAGTTCTCGGGTGATTATTCACCCAACGGCTAGTATAGCTGTCAAAAATTAACTAGACCAATAACGCAGGATGAATTTTCATTCTGCAAAGAAGAAAAACGCAGGCGTAGCGGGCTACGTTAAGTTTTTCTGATGAAGCAGATGGGAATTCAGGCAAGTTATTTGGTCGAGTTATTTGCAGACAGATATACTAGT